>DAINCI010000246.1:0-1521 GCA_036732425.1 Bacillota bacterium | reverse complement strand
ATATTTGAAATACCCGATTGACACTATATATAGTATATGATATTATAAAGAAAACAATATATAGGGTAATATGGTGCCGAACCCCGGAAGACATCGCTGTCATCGCTGCATTGCCGGATGGATCACATGTTCCTGCATTGGGTGGATCGCATGCATTCTGCCGGGGAAAGGTGAAAAGGGAAGCAGGTGAAATTCCTGCACGGTCCCGCCGCTGTATCGGGGAGATTTTTCAAACAATCCACTGGCTTTTGCCGGGAAGGGTTGAAAAATTCAGGATCCGGAGTCAGAAGACCTGCCATATCGCCACACCGGAACTCTACGGACGATAGGGGGTGTGACCAGGGACAGGTATAACGGGCTGCCATATATTCCGCATTGCCGTGCTTTTTCCCTTCCGCCTCCGCATTTTTCGCGAGGCTCTTATTTTACATAAAATGCTGTCATTCTTTGCTTTCTGCAAAACAGAAGTCAAAGTTCCGGAAAAAAGGAAGAGGAGAAAGGTAGGATGCAAAAATGATCACAAAGATAAGGAAAAGGGACGGCAGGGAAGTACCGTTCAATATCGAGAAAATTACCAATGCCATTTTCAAGGCAGCCGTTGCTGCAGGAGGCAGTGATTATCATACCGCCGAATCCCTGGCGGAGCAGGTGGCGGAAACTCTGGAGCACGGCAAGGAAAAGGTTCCTTCCGTGGAGGAAATCCAGGACACCGTGGAAAAGACACTCATTGAATCCGGCCATGCCCGGACGGCCAAAAAGTTTATTCTCTACCGGGCAGAGCGCACCCGTATCCGGGAAAAGAACACACAGCTGATGAAGACATACGAAGGACTGACCTTCCAGGATTCCAGGAACAATAACCTGAAACGGGAAAACGCCAACATCAACGGGGATACCGCCATGGGTACCATGCTGAGATACGGTTCGGAAGGAGCAAAGCGGTTCAACAGTCTGTATGTATTGAAGCCGGAGCATTCCAAAGCGCACAATAACGGCGACATCCACATTCACGACATGGACTTTCTGACCCTGACCACAACCTGCTGCCAGATTGACATCAGGAAGCTGTTCCGCCATGGGTTTGCCACCGGCCACGGACATCTCCGGGAACCGCAGGACATCCAAAGCTATGCAGCCCTTGCCTGCATTGCCATTCAGTCCAATCAAAATGACCAGCACGGCGGACAGAGCATCCCGAACTTTGATTACGGCATGGCTCCCGGTGTCGCCAAAACCTATGCCCGGCTCTACTTTCAGAATCTTGCCAAGGCACTGGAGCTCCTGGGCAATGTGGAAAACGCAGCAAAGCAGGCCCAAAGCATACGGGATTCCATCCGAAAGGAATACCATCTTCGTCCCACTCTGGGAAACGTTGAAAACTATCAAACTATCGAGAAGCAGATGCTGAACCGCATCGTTCCCGAAAAATCAGCCGTTCAGCGGATTCAGTCCTTCGCAGCCGAAAGTGCGGAAAAGGAAACGGACCGGAATACCTATCAGGCAATGGAGGCCCTGATCCAC
>DAINCI010000245.1:0-1561 GCA_036732425.1 Bacillota bacterium | reverse complement strand
CTTTGCGATATAGTACAGCAAAATGATTACCTCCGTCGCACCTGAATCAGGTTTTCTATTTCATTGATTACCTCATTGATCGCTTTATCGGTTGTATCAATCAACAAAGCATCTTCTGCTTTTTTCAGAGGCGCAAAACTTCTGTTGCTGTCATTTCGATCCCGTTCCGTGATTTCCTTACGGATATCATTATAATCCGGGCTTAGCCCCTTTTCCCGGAGTTCCTTCCACCTTCGCCGTGCCCGTTCTTCCGGAGACGCCGTCAAAAATATCTTGATATCCGCATCCGGCAATACATAAGTGCCGATGTCCCGGCCATCCATGACCAACGAAATGTTTGATGCAATCTCCCTTTGAAGGCTCACCAGCTTTTTCCGGACTTCGGGAAGGACGGCAACGGCAGATGCTGCTCCGGAAACCTGCTGTGTCCGGATTTTATTTGTTACATTTCTTCCATTTAAATAAACGGCCTGTCTCCCGCCTTCATATCGTACCGCGACGTCCGTATGGTCCAAAAGTGGAAGAACATCTGACGAATCCGCAGGATTCCTGCCGGCTTCCAGAATATTCAGTCCTACAGCCCGGTACATGGCTCCCGTATCCAGATAGAGAATCGCCAGCCTTTTTGCCAGCCTTTTTGCTATGGTGCTTTTTCCGGCTCCTGCCGGTCCATCTATGGCAATGACAAGGTTCCGATTCGACCCATCCCGGAAAGGAGCCCCTTCCTTTGCATTCTTCCTGTCATTGGCAGTGGCTGCATGTTTATTCATTGTTTCACACTCCTAAACGGCACGATGACCCAATCCTACCGAAACCTCATTCAGATTCAGAAGGCCGATGCCAAAAAATAAGGCCACACAAATGTGATCTTCGAATCTGGCAATTCCGATTTTACCACCTACGTTTAATCCAATTGCCTTGGCCATAATCTGATTGACCGCTTCCCTGGCGGCCCCTGCCACGGCTCCTTCCTCTGCATGGGAGTCTCCTATGACTCCTTCCCTTCTGGCCGCTATCACTGCTCTCTCAATAATGCGGGAAACGGATTGAATAAATTCCCCGCCATAATCCACTGCAGCTGCATGGATTCCATGTTTTTTCATTTCGCTCTTCAGGGCGTTTTCCTGTTCCCGGCTTTCAGACAAAGCCATGTACAGGGCCACTCTGGAAATATCCATGCTTCCGGCGAGTCCTTCCACAACAATCGCTTCCTTTCCTGTTCGTCTTCCTCCGCTTTTCCTTTTGCATCGTACATCTCAAAAAGGAAGAAGCGGTTTTTATGCCCTGCGCAAGTGACAAGTATCATTGAGAGTAAGAATTCTTTTCCGGTGGGAATCCCTTTGCAGCAAACTGATCCCTGCGTTGTCCAACCGGAAGTTCCATAAAAATTCCAGCGGAAGATCCATCAGTTCCAGCAACAGCAGCCGGGCGGAAAAAGCATGTGCTACAATGACGGCCCGACTTTTCTCTTCTAAATGTTTGCCCTGAAGCATGGCAAGAAAGCAATGAACCCTCTCCCGGGCGGATCGGATGGATTCTCCCCCCGGTGGTGAAAAATCAA
>DAINCI010000244.1:0-1583 GCA_036732425.1 Bacillota bacterium | reverse complement strand
CCATGGATGCCACCAACCGGGTGCGTCCCGGCGGACGGACCCTGACCGATTTTTTTACCGAAGTAAGAAGGAAGTACCCGAACCAGCTTTTTATGGCGGACTGTGCCACATACGAAGAAGGCTGCTTTGCAGAAAAGCTCGGCTTTGACATTGTCAGTACGACGCTCAGCGGATATACCAGCGAAACCCGTGGGAATATCCTGCCGGACATCGCATTGGTAAAGCGGTTCTGTCAGAATCTGAAAATACCGGTGATCGCAGAAGGCGGCATATGGAGTCCGGAGGCCCTCGCCGGGATATTTGGGATCAGGGGGCTGCATGCGGCAGTGGTCGGATCGGCCATTACCCGGCCGCAGGAAATTACCAGGCGATTTGTTCAGGCACTGAATCATGGAGGCCAGGATGAAAATACTGACAATTGACTTAGGGGGAACGATGACAAAATACGGCCTGTTTACGGACGGGGTACTGCCTGCGTCCTATGAACGGCCGACGGAAGGGAAAAAAGGCGCAAAGCATATCATTGACCTGATCTGCGAGATCACTGCGCAGTTTGAAGACGTTTCCTGCCTGGGGATCAGCACCTGCGGCTATGTGGATCCGTGGGACAAAAGAATTGTGTTTGCCACTGACGCTGTACCCGGTTATACAGGGGTTTCCATCGGGAAGATCCTTGAGCAGAAAACGGGTCTTCCCGTTGCTGTGGAAAATGACGCAAAATGTGCGGCCATTGGAGAGATGCAGGAGGGAAACGGAATGAAATTCAATAATTTTTTGTTTCTTTCCTATGGGACGGGAATTGGAGGCGCCATTGCCTTAAATGGTGCGGTACATCAGGGCAGCCATGGGCTGGCGGGAGCGCTGGGTCATATGACCGTTCATGCGGATGGACTGGAGTGTACCTGCGGAAGGCGGGGCTGTTATGAGAGGTATGCTTCCACCAATGCCCTGTTGTCTTCGATCAGGGACCGGACCGGAGTTGCCATGAACGGGCGGGAGGCATTTGCCCACAGCGGGGACAAAAGGATCCGCAGGGAAATTGATCTGTGGATTGATGAGGTAACGGCAGGCCTGATTTCTCTGGCAAATATTTTTGATCCCTCTGCCTTTATCCTGGGCGGAGGAGTCATGGAACAGGAAAATCTGATCCAGGAAATCGGAAAACGACTGAACGGCCAAACCATCGGCGGATTTACCGATATTGCAGTATGCCGGGCAAAGCTTGGAAATACCGCCGGGCTCTATGGCGCTTATTATAATGCCATGGCGCTGCTTTCGGAAAAGCATCCATAATTGGATAGATTAAAGCATATTCTTAATATATGTTTTGAAATATACCCGGAATATACCTGGAATGAAAAAAGGAAAAGAAACAGAGAAAGTGAAAAAAGAAGAAAACAGGGACATATAAAAGATACAAAGGAAGAGATGGAAAATGTCAAGCAGCGATTTGCTGAATCAGATATCCACATTTTACCCGAAGCTGACCAGGTCAGAGCGTAAAGTCGCAGATTTTGTGCTCTCCTCTCCCAGGGAAGTTCTGAATACAACAATAAGCGACTTTGCCAATATGTGCGGCGTGG
>DAINCI010000243.1:0-1602 GCA_036732425.1 Bacillota bacterium | reverse complement strand
TGTTTATACGTACACATTTTATCATTAATTGTAGAAAAAGAAAAGGACCTTTTCAGGATCCCTCATGAATGTGCATCTTTCCTGTTGCTCTGTCCGGGATTTTGCTTTTCCGGGACTTTGCGGCAGCTTTTCCCTTTTCCGTTCCGACTCCTGATGGTTTGAATCTCCTTCACCGGGAATTCTCTTACATCAATCGTATCGTCCTCCATGGTCATCTTTACCTTGACGGTTTGCTGCAGCAAATTTGTCTCCGTTACCGTCGCCGGACCATCCGGTGTCTCAACGGATTTGCCGATCCGGGGCATCTGTTTGCGTGCGGATTCATAAAATTCCTGTTCATAATTCAGGCAGCACATCAGTCTCCCGCAAATCCCGGATATTTTGGAAGGATTCAGGGATAAGTCCTGTTCCTTGGCCATTTTAATGGATACCGGATGAAAATCTCCCAGAAAGGTGCTGCAGCACAGGGTCCGACCGCAGGGTCCCAGTCCTCCCAGCATTTTTGCCTCGTCGCGGACACCGATCTGTCGCAGCTCAATCCGGGTCCGGAACACGGACGCCAGGTCCTTGACCAATTCCCGGAAGTCAATTCTTCCGTCTGCCGTAAAGTAAAAAATCAGTTTGCTGTTGTCAAAGGTGAGCTCCACATCCACCAGATTCATTGGAAGATTGTGAGCTGCTATTTTTTCCTCGCCCACGCGGAAAGCTTCCTTTTCCCTGGCCCGATTTGCAACAAGCCGTTTGTCATCCTCCTCCCCCGCTTTTCGGATAACAGGTTTGAGCGGAGATATGATCTCCTCTTCCGGAACAAGCTTCGGAGCCACCACGATGTCACCATATTCCACTCCCCGGGCAGTTTCCACAATGACATGATCCCCTTCCCCCAATTCCATGCCGTTGGGGCCGAAATAATATATCTTACCGGCTTTTTTAAACCGGATTCCTACGATTAGCTGCATGGTGCGAACCTCCCTGAAAATGCAGAAGCATATTTTCGATGGTCAGCTGATAATTTCCATTGCTTTTTAAAATCTTTCTGCTTTCCTCCACCTTTTCCATCATATCGTTTAAGTCCCTGCTTGTAAAGAGGGGGGCCTGCTTCCGAAGCAGGCCAGTCTGATCCAGGTTTATGATCCGGTCCGGATCCCCGGTTTCCTTGTAGACAAGCAAATCCCGAAACCACAGGATCAAAATGTCCAGCAGATCATCCACCTGTTCCCTGTGGTCCTGGAAAACATCATAGAGCTCCAGAATCCGGGAGGATCCCGCCATGGAGAGTCCTTCCACAAGTCTTTTCCGGTTGTCCCGAAAGCTTGCGTCCTCCGCCAGGGACAGCGCCTTGCCCGGAATCCCCTGGGACAGTGCAGCATAGGTCCTTGCCTTTTCCCGGGGGAGGTTCAGCCGCTCCGTCAGGATCCCTGCCACGTCTTCCCTGGGCAGGCTTCCAATTCGAACCATCTGGCACCGGGACCGGATCGTAGGCAAAATGGAAAACGTATTGTCTGCCAGAAGGAAAAACACCGAATGGGACGGCGGTTCCTCCAGGGTCTTCAGCAGTGCATTCTGCGCCTGTTCTGTCATCACCTGTGCGTTTTCAATAAA
>DAINCI010000242.1:0-1621 GCA_036732425.1 Bacillota bacterium | reverse complement strand
CAGGATAACATGCCGGAGATACGAAAGGCAGAGGGCTGGGCAGCAGCCCTGGAGCTGTTTTATTGTGTTCAGGAAGATATGTCCATAAACCGGACGGCTCTGGCAGATTCCTATCACGTTGCCTATTCCACCATGATGAACCATTACCGGTACATCTGTGAAGTGATTGAAAATACGGAAGTGTTGAATTCCTCCAGGGAGTAATCCAACCGGTAATCCTGTTGTCATAAGTTTTCTTCCCCGGAAATAGGATGGATAATAAGTATGGAGGTCCATCCGGAGGGAAGAGATGAGAGGAAACAGGCAGTCATCACGCAGATATGGCTTTCAGATCGCCATGGCTTACATCGGGACGGTAGTTGGAGCGGGTTTTGCAACCGGACAGGAAATTCTGCAGTTTTTTACACGGTTTGGTGCTTCCTCCTATTGGGGGATTCTCATCGCCGGTCTGCTGTTTATTCTGGCAGGCCGGAAGGTGTTGCTGTACGGCAGCAAGCTGCATGCCGGTTCCTACAGCGTTCTGATCCGTCATGTGTTTGGGGTTGCCGCTCCGCTGGTCAATGTATATCTTGTCGTTTCCTATGTACTGCTGTGCGGCGCCATGTTTGCCGGAGCCGGGGCATTGTTCGAGGAACAATGGGGAATCCCTTATTTCGTCGGCGCCCTGGTGACCGCCGTCCTGACTCTTCTTGTTACCCTGTGGGGGGTCCAGGGGGTTCTGGCAATCAATACGGTGATTGTTCCGCTTTTGATCGCATCTTCCGTTCTTGCCTTTATTCATACGGTACGAAATCAATTTCTTCCTGCGGCGTCCCTGGAGATCGTTGCACCGCAGGGAATCTTTCCGATTATCCGGACGGGTCTGACTTATGCTTCCTTCAATCTGGTTTTGTCCATCGGGGTACTGGCACCCATGGGAGGCGCCACGCAGGACAGAAAATCCCTGTCCTTCGGCAGCCTGCTGGGAGGGGGCCTCCTGACCATTCTTTTGTGTATGGGAAATTATTCTCTTTTGCATTACATCCCGGAAGTGTTTGACAGGCAAATCCCTCAGCTGCTGATCGTGCAGGAAATGGGAAAGACCTTCGTAACTTTTTATAGTCTGGTGGTATGGATGGAAATATTTTCAACATCAGTAGGCAATCTTTTTTCCGTTCACACCATGATCCAGGAAAAATTCAAAACCAAATCGGCACTTCCGGCGATTGCAGCAACGGCAGCTGGGCTGATCATCTGTGTCATGGGATTTTCCAATATTATTTCCCGGTTTTATCCGATACTGGGTATTATAGGCTTTGTACTATCCGCCCTGATTTTGATTCTCAAAGAGTGAACCCAGCCATTGTTTAGCCAAAAAGAGTGAACCCATCCATTGTTTAGCCAAAAGGCCTGAATTGAGGGCTTTTTTTCAATTTTTCGATCAGAATGGACCGTTCATTCTCCTTCGGGTTTTCCAGGACCCATTCATAGGCCTGTCGGAGTGCCCGGCCGATATTTTTTCCATCCCCTGATCCGATTCCGGCCGAAAGAAGATCCTTTCCGTTCACTGCCAGATCCGAAGGGAATACGGGATCTTTGGCTGTCTGTATGGCATTCAGAAGCCGTACGGCTTCTGAATGCC
>DAINCI010000241.1:0-1649 GCA_036732425.1 Bacillota bacterium | reverse complement strand
GAATCCGGCGTGCTCCAAGAGGGGTCCCTCAGATTGAAGTAACTTTCAGCATTGACGCCAATGGGATTGTAAAGGTATCTGCCAGGGACCTGGGAACCGGAAAGGCACAGGACATTACCATTACTGCCTCCTCCAACCTAAGCCAGGCGGAGGTTGATCAGGCAGTACGGGATGCTCAGGAATATGCCGCCGAAGATGCAAGGCACAAGGAAGAAGTCAACGCCCTGAATGAAGCAGAGCAGTTGATTTACAGGGCATCTGCCATTATGAAGAAATTGGATAAAAATGACCGGGCACAGCTGAAGGATGCTGTGAAGCGTACCCAAAAATCGATGAAGAGCAAGGATAATTCGCAGGTTTTGGCTGCCTGCAAAGAATTGTCCTCCATTCTGGAAACCATGGAGCAAAAAGTTCCCCACGATCCGAAAAAATAATGATCCACTAAGCCGGGTTGGGAACAATATAGAAAAAGAGTGGAGCAGGTGATAACGTGTTCGGCTATATTGTTGCCGATATTGACAAGCTGACTCCGGAGGAAAAAAACCGATACCGCGGTTGTTATTGTGGCCTGTGCAAGGCATTGGGAAATCGTCATGGCCTGATCAGCCGCATAACCCTGAATTATGATATGACTTTTCTGGTCCTGTTTTTAACCTCTCTGTATGAGCCGGAAACCACCGTGAAAATCGAAAGATGCATGACGCATCCCCTGAAGCCGCATGAATACTGGCAAAACAATATGACGGACTATGCAGCCGATATGAACATTGTTTTATCTTATTACAATCTTCTTGACGACTGGAAGGACGATAAAAAAGCATGGTCCCTGCTGGAGTCCAGACTGTTGGAACAGGAATTTCAAAAGACGGCGGCACGGTATCCTGATAAATCCATAGTAATCCAGAAAAACCTCAGAAAACTTTCCGGCATGGAAACTTCCGGAGAAATCAATCCGGATCTCCCTGCAAACTGTTTTGGTGATATAATGGGAGAAGTGTTTGTTCCGAAACAGGACGAATTCTCCGACAGACTGCGTGCGTTTGGAAAATCTCTCGGCAGGTTTATTTATATTATGGATGCCTGTCTGGATCTGGAGTCCGATATCCGGAAAGAACGCTATAATCCCATGACGATGCATTCTTCAGAGGATTTTCCGTCCGTTCTCAATCTGATGATGGCAGACTGTACGGAACGATACAAATGTCTTCCCATGGACCGGGATCAAAATCTGATCGAAAATATCCTTTATTCCGGAGTGTGGACAAGACTGGTATCCAAAAACAAGAAGAGAAATGAGAGATTGAAAACATGATATCCGATCCTTACAAGGTGCTTGGTGTTTCGCCAAATGCTTCGGATGAAGAAATTACAAAAGCCTATCGCAAACTGGCAAAAAAATACCATCCGGATTTAAATCAGGGGGACAAGGAAGCTGCCAAAAAGATGAGCGAAGTCAATGCTGCCTACGAACAGATCAAGGAAATGAAAAAGTCCGGCAACAGCAGCTATGGAGGACAGAGCTCCTATGGCAACAACGGATCCAATCCTTCCGGAAACCAGGAGGATCCATTCGGTGGGTTCGATCCGTTTGGGGGATTTGACCCGTTCGGCGGATTCGGTCCGTTTGGAGAAGGCGGATCCTATGACAG
>DAINCI010000240.1:0-1657 GCA_036732425.1 Bacillota bacterium | reverse complement strand
AAATCCTTTGTGCCGGGATGGATCCAGCCCCTTGTGCCGCAGAAGGCAATGCCGTCCAACAGAAGGCTGTCATTCTGCAGGACATGCATGGAGGGAGACAAAATGCTCCGTACCCTGGTCAGGGAAGACCACCAGTAATCATGGTTCCCACGGATCAGGATCTTTTCTCCGGGAAGTCTGCCAATGCTCAGAAGATCCGGCTTCGCTTCCTCCAGCTTCATGGCCCAGCTGATATCTCCCGGGATCAGAACGATATCCCCCGGCCCGACCTGTTTCCTCCAGTTTTCCTGTATCCTGTCCCAATGATGGATCCACTGCTTTCCAAAAATATCCATGGGCTTGTTGACTGCTCCGGAAAGATGAAGATCCCCGATTGCAAAAACACGGCGTTTCATACTGCGCCTTACAGGATGCCTTTCTGCTTCATTTGTTCCATTATCCCGTCGTTGACCAACTGCGGTGTTTTGGAAACATCCTGAACCAGAAAACGGATATAGGCTGTCTCTCGGTTATGATAATAATCCCGAAGCGGTGCGGTCTTGCTTTTGTATTCCTCCAGCCGCTTCCGGATGGTTTCCTTGTTGTCATCTTCCCTCCGGATGAGAGGAATATGGCAGTCCGGACATTCCTCCAGATGCTGGCTTTCATGAAATACCCGTTTGCAGTTGGGACAGATTTGCCTGCCCAGAATACGAAAAAAAAGAACCTCCGGGACAACGTCCAGCTCAATGATCAAATCGATCGGATGACCCATGCCGGACAGGATTTCATCCAGTGCCTCTGCCTGGGCAATCGTTCTGGGATACCCATCAAAAATCGCTCCGTTCTGAAACTCCGGCTTGCGAATCCCATCCGCCACCGCTTTGTTTACCACGTCATCCGAGACCAGCTTTCCTTCCTTGATCACCTGTAACTCCGGATACAACGGGTGAGTCGGACGGTCCAGTATTTCACGGAACAAATCCCCTGTGGACAATTGCTTCACATGCAGACGCTTTGCCAGAAGACTCCCCTGTGTTCCTTTGCCGGATCCGGGTGGGCCCAGCAGTATGATATTCATAATACTCCTCCTCGCATTCTTTCTTGATTTTGCGGAAATATGACTTATGCTGTCAAATCATGGCTTTTATTTTACTAAATCCACTGCCGTTTGGCAAATTATATTTCCCGGCTTCATTTGGAATACTTATCCGCTATACTGGAGGCGGCATAGGAATCCGGCTTGATTTTACAGTCAAACCCACAGGATTTCACCCAACCGACAATCTCAGGGATCATCTTCGAGGATGGTCCTTCATAACCCGCATCCACATGAATGTCAATGTCGCAATTCATCCCCGCATCCGCCAGGTCATCCGACAGTTTCCGGGCCATCTCAAGGCTGATGCCGGTCTCAAACAGAATCTTCTGCTCGATATTGGAAATCTTTTTAGTCCGCCTTATGTCATAGAAGAAAATGCCCCCTCTTCCGATCCGCCAGACCGCTACCACCAGTACTACCTTGGTAATATCAAAATTCTGGGAATCCGTACCTACGGTAATGCGGACCGGATTGCCCCTGCCTTCCTCGATATATTTCCTTATCAGGCTGCACATCCTGCTGTAGCTGACTTCTCCATATGTGATACTCTTCATATGCCCTCCCTCCTCTCCGCAA
>DAINCI010000239.1:0-1661 GCA_036732425.1 Bacillota bacterium | reverse complement strand
TTGCTGTTTTGATCAGCGTCAGCCTGGTCTTTATCCTGGCTCAGGTCAACAGCATTGAATCGGTGCAGAGCTTTGCCCTTCCCATGGCGATCGGATCCATCAGCGGATGTTATTCCACCATCTGCATCGCGGGACCGCTTTGGGTAACATGGAAAAAGCATAAGGGAACGGAACACAAAATATACCAATAATGCGGGTGTAATCAATAGTGCGGGTGTAATCAATAGTGCGGGTGTAATCAATAGTGCGGGTGTAGTCAATAACGCAAGTTTATCAGGAACGCAGGTATATCAGCAAAGTATCAGGAACGCAGGTATATCAGCAAAGTATCAGGAACGCGAGAATATCAATAGTATAGCTGAAATGCAGCTGAAATGATTCTTCCGAAAAGAGGAACGATGTACATCGTTCCTCTTTTCGGCCCTTTTTGCCACTTTCTCTCCGACCCGTTATATCTCTGTACAAAGGAAATTATTTTCAAAGGGAATCGTTCCCAAATGAAGTTATTGAATCACTTTGTCAGCATATTTATTGGTGATCACTTCTTCGAAAGGAACACGTTCGTCCAATTCTCCGGCAGTTTCCATAATATCCTGCAGCCGGTCAAAGGATTCCTTGTTCATTTTCGGATTGTCCGGCCAGGTATCCTGATCCCTGTATCGTTTCACGACTTTGGTCAGAAACTTCTCATCGCTGTCCGGGAAAGCCGGCTTGATCACTTCCGCGATTTTTTCCGGACTGTTTTTGGCGACAAATTGCTGGCCTTTGTAGATGGCACGGGTAAACCGTATCACCAGATCCTCGTTGTTTTCAATATAACTCTTATTTGCTGCATATGCCGTATATGGCAGGTTTCCGGCTGCTTCCCCGACGGATGCGACGACGTAACCTTTTCCTTCTTCTTCCAGTTTGGAACCGACCGGCTCGAACAGAGCCACATAATCTCCGGTTCCACCGGTAAAGGCACCGGCTGTCAGATCAAACTGGATATTGGTCAGAAACTCCAGATCCTTGTTTGGCACCAATCCGTGATTTCTCAGGGCATACTCCAGTGCCATGGCGGGGACTCCGCCTTTTCTTCCGCCAATGATGGTGGTGCCGGCGAGATTCTCCCATTTGAAATCCGGCTCCGGCTGCCTGCCCACCAGGAACGACCCGTCTTTCTGCGTCAGTTGGGCAAATACCACCGGATGGTCCTCCTTGCCTTCGTTATATACATAGATGGAGGCCTCCGGGCCCATAAATCCGATGTCTGCCTGGCCGGCAAGAACGGCTGTCATGGTTTTATCGGCGCCGCCTCCGTTCATCAGTTCGATTTCAATTCCTTCGTCCCCGAAGTAGCCTTTATACATGGCGACATATTGAGGAGCGTAGAAAATGGAATGCGTCACTTCCCACAGTCTTATCTTAGATGTTTTCGGCTTTGTGTTACAACCTGTCAGTACGGCCGCAGCAAGAAAAACCAATGTAAACAGAGCTGCGAACAATTTCAGGTTTCTTGATTTCATACTATCCCCCCTTGACTTATCCAAAATAATGCTTGAATCACACAGATGATTACTCTATAATATTCCTGTGGGGGAAAACTGTGAAAGCCCAAAGCGGTAAAATGTGAATAGAAAAAGTACCTTCCAGAGTCAAAAGCCCCATAAAAGATGAAG
>DAINCI010000238.1:0-1827 GCA_036732425.1 Bacillota bacterium | reverse complement strand
TTTCTTTTTTCAGGATGTTTATTTTTTGTGCGATTGGTTATCATAATAGTGTAAGTTACCCAAACCCCCAAACCCCTTACATAAAAGAGCCTCCCAAAATTCGAGGGGCTCTTTTATTTTATCTGTTTTTCATTTGTTGCTTTTTTCATTGTTGTTTTTCTTAGTCATCTTTTCTGTTGTTGTTCTTTCTGCTCTGCTGTCGTTCTTTTATTTTTAGCTTTCTCCGCCTTTACAGAAACTCCACCCGGAACGTAAACACCTTATAGGGCTCCACGCCAAAGGATACATGATTTTCTGAGATCCGGACATCCAGCTCTGACTCCACCGGCTTTTCATTGATATCCACGCAATATGCCTTCGCGATGTTCCGACTGAAGGACATTTCCACTCTGGTCCTTCTGCCTTCCGTCTCAAATCCCCTCAATATCAGACTATTGGTATCCGTGCTGTCCTCCGGCATTTTAATCGCCTGGACGGCAATGCCGCCTTCCTGTATCTTCATGAAGCTGCCACGGGGCAGAAGTTCGCCTTTATGCGCCCTGCCGGACACCACGCAAATCGGGTGACTGCAGTTATAGGCTTCCTCAATCAACTCCCGGTTGGAGGTAATATTGGGCAGGGAAGCAAAGAAACCAAACGTATGAAGACCCACCTCCGGATAAGGATCCGGATCATAGGAGGCGCGGATCAGGCTGAGGCTGATGGAATTTTTCACACAGCGGAATCCGTGTTTGGTGCCGGCAATCAGGGTAAGCGCCTTTCGCCCCGAATCTTTTGGCATGGCTGCCGCCCAGCTGCCGGCGGGAACATCCATATCGGTTTCATCCCGTTCAATGGTTCCGGAGGGAATATCATACCGATAAGCGCGGCAATCATATCCTACCGGCATATGGAAACTCAGCTGTGGGACCCCCTGCTCCGGGTTTCCCAATTCCCGGAAATCGCACTCCACGTCAAAGCCCAGTCTTGAGCTGTTCCGATCCAGATAAATGCGGACCCGAAGCGTGGATTCCCCAAAGGATGCGGTATAGGACAGAGACTGCCGGAGCAGATCTTCCCCGTTCTGAAGGGACGTGAATTTCACACCGCCATCGTTGATATTTGTAATCCTGCGATAATTTCCCACCACCCACGAGGTCATACCCGGGCTGTCTTCCTCCTCAATCAGCCGAAAAACGGCGGCAGGCCGCTGCGGATCAATGATTTCATGCCGATTGGCCTTGTCCGTCATGGAAACGATGGCACCGGTACGGGGATCAAACACCACTTTCAGACGTTCGTTTTCCAAAGTATAGCTGTTTCGCCTTTCAACTCTGGGCTGCAATGGAAACGGGGGCAAAACATCCACCGCTTTTTTCTCCGTTAGAACATACGTCGCATACCCCATTGCCGGAACATGTGCAGGAATCAGCGCCTTGAAATAATGATGTCCCCAATACGGAATATCCTGTTCGGAAAGCAGCTGATAAGGAACCTCCCTGCCATCGGAATCCAGGAACTGTATGTTTTCCTTCTTTCCTTCCCAATCCCAGACCGTAACCTCAACCAGCTCCGTTCTGGCATAAAGGGAGGGATTAAAGAGGTGATAAATCCCTTTGGAAGCCCACGCAGAAGTATCAATATGGGATGCGATGCTGCGAAGGGCACGGCTGGTCTCTGTATCTGTCAGTGCAGCCGCCTGCTGATAAAGGCCCATGGCATATTCCCTGGCATCCGCTGTGCACGACCCGGGCAGGATATCATGAAATTGATTGAACAATACCTTTTCCCACGCCTCTTCCATCTGCCGGGTTGGATAGGACGCTCCCACAGATAACGAAGCAGCCG
>DAINCI010000237.1:0-1843 GCA_036732425.1 Bacillota bacterium | reverse complement strand
GTTTGCGTTCCATCCTGAGACAGGACCCGGACATTATCATGATCGGCGAGATCCGCGATGCGGAAACGGCGGAAATTGCCATCCGCGCTGCCATAACAGGGCATCTGGTATTGAGCACCATGCATACCAACGATTCTGCTTCCGCAGTAACGAGGCTGATGGACATGGGGATTGAACCCTATCTGGTTTCTTCTGCCGTCATCGGTGTCGTTGCGCAGAGGCTGGTAAAAAAGATCTGTACGAACTGCAGGAAAGCCTATCAGCCGGTTTCCTCCGAGAGGGATCTTCTCCATCTGTCCCATGAGGAGGTTCTCTATCGGGGCACAGGATGCAGCATGTGCGGCAATACCGGTTACCTGGGCCGGACCTCCATTCATGAGGTCATGCTGATGACCCGTGAAATCCGTGAACTGATCACACACAGGGCGTCCATTGATCAGCTGCGAATGGCTGCTTCGAGACAAGGGACCGTCCCGTTGCATGAAAATTGCGGGCAGCTGGTACGGCGGGGAATCACGTCGTTGGATGAAATGCTGAAAATTACATATCGTTTGGAATAGAGGAGAAGGGAATGGAATTCTTTGACCTTCTGAAAGATACCGTGGATGCGAAAGCATCAGATCTACACATTACGGTGGGTATCCCACCTGTCATGAGAATCCATGGAAAGCTGCAGCGCTATGGTGAGACTTCCATGACGCCAAAGGGCACCGATGCTTTTATCCGTCAGATTCTGAGCGAAGCTCAGTTGGAAGAGCTGGAGAAAAACGGGGAACTGGATCTGCCCTTTTTTCTTCCAGGTGTCTCCCGGTTTCGGATAAACGTTTATAAGCAGCGTGGATGGCATGCATTGGCAATCCGTGTGATTCCCGCAAGAGTACCTGCTTTGGACGAGTTGGGTCTTCCGGGGACTTTGAAGGACCTATGCAGAAAGTCCAGAGGACTGATTCTTGTCACCGGTCCCAGTGGAAGCGGGAAGTCCACCACATTGGCTGCCATGGTGGACCACATCAATCGAAGCAGGAGCTGTCACATCATCACTTTGGAGGATCCAATCGAATATTTGCATGAACACAACCAATGCATTGTCAATCAAAGGGAAATCGGCAGCGATTCCAGATCTTTTTCCAATGCCCTGCGGGCGGCATTGCGGGAGGATCCGGATGTGATCCTGGTGGGAGAAATGCGGGATCCGGAGACCATGGGAATTGTATTGACCGCTGCGGAAACCGGGCATTTGGTTTTATCCACTCTTCATACCATCCGCGCAGATCAGACAGTGGATCGGATCATCGATTCCTTTCCCGTGAATCAACAGGCCCAGATCCGAATACAGCTGGCTCAGGTGCTGGAAGGTATCATCGCACAGCAGCTTCTTCCTCTGGTCAACGGGAAAGGACGGGTGGCTGCACTGGAAATCCTGTTGGCGACAGACGCAGTCCGCAACCTGATCCGGGAAGGAAAAACACATCAGATACTGACCGCTGTTCAGACCGGGACGAAGGTTGGTATGCAGACAATGGATGCCTCATTGAACAGATTGGTCCGGGAAGGGTTTATCACTTTCGAAACGGCCAGGGAACATGCACTGGATCCGGAAATGCCGGAGCGCCGCCTCCCGGGCTAAGGATCTGGCCAAAGCGAAAATCAAGGTTATTTCAGATGCCTGGTGGACGAGACATAAGGGGGAGGACAGATGCCTTTATATCATAAATATCAACCCATTGCGGTAAACAGGGTGACGGAAGGCACATACCTGAGAAAAATGGCTGGCTCCCGTAAAGTAAAGGCAAGGGATATCGCCATTTTTGCAAGACAGTTTTATACCATGTTGAATGCAGGG
>DAINCI010000236.1:0-1854 GCA_036732425.1 Bacillota bacterium | reverse complement strand
GGACGGCATCCAGTCCATACCGCTCCACCAGGACCGCCGGATCCACAACATTCCCCTTGGACTTGGACATTTTACCGCCTTCCAGCAGCAGCCATCCGTGACCAAAGACCTTTTTCGGAAGAGGCAGGTCCAGGGCCATCAGCATGGCGGGCCAGATAATGGTATGGAACCGGATGATATCCTTCCCCACCAGGTGAACATCCGCCGGCCAGTATTTTTCAAATTTCTCCGGATGATCCGACAGATATCCCAATGCCGTGATATAGTTCGTCAGGGCATCAATCCACACATAAACGACATGTTTGGGATCAAAGGTTACCGGGATGCCCCAGCGGAAGGACGTCCTGGATACACACAGATCCTCCAGGCCGGGCCGCAGAAAGTTGTTCAGCATTTCATTCTGACGGGATTGGGGCTGGATAAAGCCCGGGTGTTCTTCGATATATTGAATCAGACGGTCCTGATATCCGGACAGCCGGAAAAAATAGCTTTCTTCCTGCACCAGCTCCACATCACGGCCGCAGTCCGGGCATTTTCCATCTTTCAGCTGACGCTTTGTCCAGAAGGATTCACAGGGAGTGCAATACCAGCCTTCGTATTTTCCCTTGTAAATATCCCCCTGGTCGTACAGCCTTTTGAAGATCTTCTGTACCGCCTTTTCGTGACGCTCATCCGTGGTACGGATAAAATCATCATAGGAAATATCCAGCAGCTTCCACAGCTCTTTGATGCCTGCGACAATTCCATCCACGTACTGTTTGGGAGCAACCCCGTTGGCTTTTGCAATTTTCTCGATTTTCTGACCATGCTCATCGGTACCGGTCAGAAACATCACATCATATCCCGTCATTCTCTTGAATCGGGCCATGGCATCTGCCGCCACGGTGGTATACGAATTCCCGATGTGCAGTTTCGCACTGGGATAATAAATCGGAGTGGTAATATAAAAAGTTTTCTTCTGTGACACCATTCTCTTCCTTTCCATCTTTTATTCTTTTACACTTGTCTTTCCGCATTGTCTCCATCATCGTTTTCCGTCATTTATCGTTCCATCCCATCATCCCATAAACTCCCGCACCCGGCATCCAACAGATCAGCAGGCATACAAAAAGCCCCTCACCATCCTAGGGGCGAGGGGCACGCGGTACCACCCTATTTTTCGGCAAATATCCCGAAATCTCATTTCAGTGACAGAAATCACCTGATTGATAACGGAATCCTCCGCAGCAGCCTACTCCAATCTTTCAGCCGCTTCGCTCCGGGGCCATCTTCAGCAGATCCCCCGCCGCCGGCTTTCACCCGATCCGGCTCTCTTTTGACGGTTCTTCCGCTTATTCTTCCCATCCCTGCGTTTTTCTTATATCCGGACTTTACCTTATTATATTAATCTATGATTGCCTTGTCAATGATACAATATGCAGTATTCTGCCGTACGGCAGATTTTATTCCCCGTTTTCGTCGTTCTGCGTCTGCGCCGGTCCGGGAACCCGGATCACGCCATCCCGATATACGCCCACCACAGGCGCCGCATTCTGCGAAAGACAATATGTAATGTCCTGCTCCAGTCCGGCCTCCGCCAGCTTCCGGTACTGTGTACAGCCCTTCAGCAGGCTGTTCAGATCCTCCTTATCGTGATCATATATGGAAGCGGCCAAAACAGCCAGATCCCCCATATCCGGATCCTGTATCCCCCAATTGGCATGCAGCCGGTTCAGCACCGCTCCTGCCGCTACAATATCCTCCAATGAAAACTGACCGTTTGTGCCTGCGCAGAGAAATACAATATCACTGTCCCGTCTGGAAAGATACTCCGCCACTGCGTCCACATTGACCAGACCGCAGATCAGGACTTCC
>DAINCI010000235.1:0-1881 GCA_036732425.1 Bacillota bacterium | reverse complement strand
TCGGTTTCCGTATTCTCCGGATCCTCTTCCTTTTCGTTCAGGACATTCAGAAAAGCCGTCATCAGGTCTTCCCGGATCTCCGTGCCGGTCCGGTATCGGTAATAATCCCGGAACAATTCATCAATCTTTTTGCTTTCCCGGTTTTCCGGCTCCACAGATTGTCCGGCAGACGACGCAAACACGGGACGGATATTGATGATCCCCGGATGCAGCTTTCTCATCCGCTTTTGTTCCTCCTCCGTCAGGATTCGATCCGTCACAATCTCCAGATCAACCCAGGCGTTGGGATCGCGGCCTTCTTCGCACCAGTGCATTGCCTGCCCCACACCATCCTTTGCCTTCCACCTGCGCAGGGGTTTGCCGCAGTCCGGGTAGACCGTACGGATATCAGCAGGTTTCCCGGGCTCCGCATCCACGATATAGAGTGCTTTGGCATAATCCGATTCGGAAAAACTGTAGGCCAGCGGAGATCCGGAATAATAGGCCGGACAGGGAGCAGTCTTGATTTGCTGCGGACGATGCAGATGTCCCAGCGCGGCAAAATGGGCATGGGCCGGCAAGGCCGACGGATGAACCGTCATGGCACCGCCGACCTGAATGGTGCGCTCCGACTCGGATTCCTTTCCACCTGCCATAAAAAGATGCGCCATGACCAGATTCACCGTATCGTCCCGAAAATGACTGCTGAGCTTTTGAAAAACGCCGGCGATTTTGTCCGAGTAGGCTTTGCCCAGAGTTTCTTCCTTTGCCTCATCGGACAATACCTGCTCCAGCCGGGACTCGGATGGATACGGCATGGTGAGGACCACCGCAGAACAGGAACTCCCGGGCACCCGCAGCTCCAGCCACCCGGAACCGGACTGTAGGATCCGGATCTCTCCATTCCCGGAAGAATACACGCCGGCATCGCTGGCCGGATATCCCAGCAGATAAATGCCGTTTCGGTAGGTCAGGGGACTGGCGGCGCAAAGACGCTCCGGATTGTCATGATTTCCGGCAATGGCGATCACCGCCCGTTTCCCGCCGTCGTTCAGCCGCTCCATTGCGTCGTAAAACAGCTCTTCCGCAGCTGCAGACGGGTTATAGGTATCAAAGATATCCCCCGAAATCAGTATCAGATCGATCTTTTCCTCCTTCACCAAGTGGCAGAGGGTATCCACAAACTCCTGCTGCTCAGGAAGCCGCGAAATATTTTCCAGTGCCCTGCCCAGATGCCAGTCCGACGTATGTAAAATGCGCATGGACTCAGTCTTCCGCACCTTTCAGGGGCAGCCAGGCCAGTACTTTCCGGATCATTTTGTTCCAGTATCCCCATTCATGGGTCCCGGGACCTTCCTCATAGGTTAAATCCAGGCCAAGTCCCTCCACATATTTTTTGAACTCAATGTTGTCCTGATACAGGAAATCCTCCGTGCCAACGCACTGGAACAGTATGGGCTTTGGACCATCGGATTTGGAAACCTGCTCCGCCAGATGAAACAAATCATTCCCGCTGCCCTTGATCTGATCCAGATCGCCAAAAATATTTTCAAACTCCGGAGTGTCCTTTGTATCATTCAGAACGCCCGTGCCCACTGCACCCGACAGGCTGGCACCGGCAGCAAATTTATCCGGGCAGGCCAGAGCCAGTTTTAAGGCACCATAGCCGCCCATGGAAAGTCCGGCAACGAAATTGTCCTCCCGCTTGTCGGACAGCGAAAAGAAGGAACGGCAGATGGCCGGCAGCTCTTCACTGATAAAGGTCCAGTACCGATATCCCCTTGCCATATCCGTATAGAAGCTCCGGTGGACGGCAGGCATCACGACAGCCAGTCCCAAAGGAGCTGCATATCGTTCGATGGAAGTCCTTCGCATCCAGGTGGTGTGATCGTCAGACAGTCC
>DAINCI010000234.1:0-1905 GCA_036732425.1 Bacillota bacterium | reverse complement strand
CTGACCCGAAATCAGGAAATCAAAAGCATCCCGGCGAAATCATTCCGGCATTCCACCCATGACGCAGGAGAGGGGAAGCCCGGGGAAACAAACTATGTTGAATTTCTGGTAAATTCCGCTACCCATCACCGGATCCTTTTCTTTACGGATATGGGAAACTGTTATGGTATTCTCGGCAAGGATATTCCGCAGGGAAAATGGAAGGAGAAGGGGGTTCCGCTGGCCCAGCTGTTCCGTGGACTGGACAGCAGGGAGAAAGTGGTTGGGGTGATCCCGGTTTCCGGGTTCCAGGACTCCCGGTATGTCCAATTCTATACGGAAGGCGGTCTGGTAAAACGAACCGCATTGTCCGAATACGATTCCCGAAAGACAAAGCTGAAAGCCTGCGGCCTGAGGAAAGGCGATCGGATCCTTTCGGCAGAATACAGCGACGGAAGTGCGGATGTCATGATTGTCACGTCCAATGGCATGAGCCTCCGCTTCCGCGGCAGCGAGGTAAAGCCAATGGGCAGGACGGCAACAGGGGTAAAGGCAATTCAGCTGAAGAAAAATGACCGGGTCGTTTTTGCGCAGCAGGTGGAAAAAGACGGAGAGCTGATCGTTTTGACGGACAGAGGGTTTGCAAAACGTTCGTCGATTGCGGATTATGAACGACAGGGCCGTGGAGGGATTGGTTTCCGGACTATTACGTTTGCCCGGAACCGGTCCAACGGCAGGGAGATCCTCCGGGCTTTTTACAGGAAAGAGTCCTATGATGTGATCCTGATTCAAAAGGACGGGACGACAACAAAACTTGAACCGGATCAGCTTTCCATGGAAACCCGGGCCGCCAGGGGCCAATCCGTGGCGATGGTATTGATGGATAATGAGATTCAGTTTGCATATCGAAACTATGAATAATGCTGCCTGTGTTGTCCCGTTCCGGTCTGTTCCTCTCTGACGGAAAGGGACAGCTTTTTTTATATGTCCTTGCAGGATGCTGCCATAAAATAAGTCATAAGCCGGATTGCCCTGTAATAGATTACTATTAGCGAGGTGTTGTACATGCGAGTTATTTATCTGTCCAGGGCAAAGGGCGCCAGGCTGCTGTTGGTGATCTGCCTGGTCGTGTTGTCCCTCCTATTTCTTGATAACAACTATGGGAAGGAGGTACGAAAGACGGCAGCGGTTTTTTTGAATCCAAGGAAGGAGCTTCCTATTTATTCGGTGGACACAAAAGAAAAAAAGATAGCGATTTCCTTTGATGCTGCCTGGGGAGCCGAATATACCTCAAAAATCATGGATATCCTTGAGGAAAGGGATATCCGGACCACCTTTTTTTTGGTCGGGATATGGGTGGATAAATATCCCGAACGGGTGAAGGAGATCGCAGAAAGAGGGCATGAAATTGGCAATCATTCTACAACTCATCCGGAAATGTCCAAATTGAGCAAGGAGCAGATGATTTCTGAAATTACGACCACACAGGAAAAGATCGGGAAACTGGCCGGCAACCATGCAGTTCATCTGATTCGCCCGCCTTACGGGGACTACAATGACCTGCTGATACAAACCTGCCGGGAGCTGGGCTTCTATCCCATACAATGGGATGTGGATTCCCTGGACTGGAAAGAGGAAGGGGTTCAGCCGGTGGTGGACAGGGTGATGCAAAAAGTAAGAAACGGATCCATTATATTGTTTCACAATAACGGAAAATATACGACGGAAGCCCTGCCGCAGATTCTGGATCAACTTTTGGAGGAAGGATACACGATTGTGCCGATTTCTGAATTGATTTATAAGGATCATTATCGCATGGATCATACGGGAAGACAGATTAAGGCAGAAGATTGATCCCGGACGGCAGAACGGTTCCTTTGCAAAACAGATCGTGCTTGTCAACACCGGAGAAGCAGAAGGGAGAGG
>DAINCI010000233.1:0-1941 GCA_036732425.1 Bacillota bacterium | reverse complement strand
ATGCTGTCACATATCATGGAAGTCTACTTTAACATGGATCAGGAAAAAGTGACCAGCCCGGTGCGCAAGAAATTTCAAATAGTTTTGCCATGCCTGGAGGATTTATATCTCAATATCCATAATATATAGAAGCAAAGGCTGTGAAAATTTTTCAGCAGGACATTCTGCCACCTGTTGGAACAGGACAAAAGGAAGAGGAAGAAAGGCCGAGGAGGGAGCAACATGAAAATCAGGGACATGACGCTGTATCAAGTGCCGCCGCGATGGCTTTTTCTCAAAGTGACGTCGGATGACGGCATAGTGGGTTGGGGAGAGCCCATCGTGGAAGGGAAGGCGGATACCGTCCGGGCCGCCGTGGAGGAAATGAGCGATTACCTGATCGGGAAGGAAGCCGGAAACATTGAGGATCTCTGGCAGGCACTGTACCGGGGTGGATTTTACCGGGGAGGCCCGATTCTGACCAGCGCCATCTCCGGGATTGAGCAGGCCTTGTGGGATATGAAGGGCAAGAAGCTTGGAGTGCCGGTCTATGAACTGATGGGTGGTCCGGTCCGGGATAAACTCCGGGTTTACTGCTGGATCGGCGGCGATAAGCCGTCCAATGTGGCTGCCGATGCCGCGGAGAAAAAAGCAGCAGGCTATACGGCCTTGAAAATGAACGGGACAGATGGCATGAACTGGATCGATTCCTTTTCAAAAATCGATGCGGCAGTGGCGCGCCTTGCGGCGATTCGGGAGAAAGTCGGATACGATGTGGATGTCGGGATCGATTTTCACGGCCGGGTTCATAAGACCATGGCAAGAATCCTGATGAAGGAACTGGAGCCGTACAGGCCCCTGTTTGTGGAGGAGCCGGTACTTCCCCAGAACAACGAAGCGCTGAAGGAACTGCGCACCCACACGGTCATTCCCATTGCCACCGGGGAACGGATGTACACCCGTTGGGATTTCAAGGACGTTCTGCAGGATGGAGCAGTGGATATCATCCAGCCGGATTTGAGTCATGCAGGCGGGATATGGGAAACCAGAAAGATCGCTGCCATGGCGGAGACCTATGATGTGGCGGTGGCTCCCCATTGTCCCCTGGGTCCGATTGCCCTGGCAGCATGTTTCCAGGTGGATTTCTGCACCCCCAATGCTTTTCTTCAGGAACAAAGCCTGGGCATCCATTACAACAGGGGGTCCGATTTGCTGGACTACCTGGCGGATCCGAAGGTTTTTGCCTATGAAAACAGTTATGTAAGGCGGCTTACCGCATCGGGGCTGGGAATCGAAATCAATGAAGACAAGGTAAAGGAAATGGCGGATCCGGACCGACGCTGGAGAAATCCGGTATGGCGCACTGAGGATGGAGGGATAACGGAATGGTAAAAAATACAACCGACATTTTGCAGAAGCTGGGGGAATACAGGCTGGTATCCGTTGTTCGCGGGGTGAAGGAAGACAAGGCGCTGCAGACGGCGGAAGCATTATATCGCGGCGGCATCCGTGCCATCGAAATCACCATGAATACTTCCGGAGCTCTTCGGATGCTGGAAAATATCAAAGAGACTTACGGGGATAAGATGCTTGTGGGAGCCGGTACGGTTTTGGATCCCGAAAATGCTGTCAATGCCATTCAGGCCGGAGCGGATTTTGTTCTTTCCCCGACTTTGTCCGCCAGGGTAATCGAAGTCTGCAGCCGATACAGCAGGCTGGCTGTCCCGGGAGTGCTGACACCGACGGAAATTCTGACTGCCTGGGAGGCAGGCGCGCAGCTGGTCAAGGTGTTTCCTGCCCGGGTGTTCGGGCCGAAGTATATCCAGGATATAAAAAGGCCGTTGCCTCAGGTGGAGATCATGCCGGTGGGAGGAGTTTCCCTGAAGAATGCAGCAGACTTTATGAAAAACGGCGCCTATGCCCTGGGCATCGGATCGGCACTGGTCAATCCGGAATGGACGG
>DAINCI010000232.1:0-1962 GCA_036732425.1 Bacillota bacterium | reverse complement strand
GTATGTATGAACTTTTTACCGATTCCGTTTACCGGACTGAGAAACAAATCCGCATGTCTTTCTCCTTTCGACTCTTCGTTTTACTTTCGCCGATTCCTTTTTGCTGACCAAATCGGATCGGCGGATGAACCCGCCCTCCAAAGGCGATCCTTTCAAACCGTTCTGACTTTCTTTACTTCCTTCAACAGGCTTTCTCCGTCTGCCAGCCTTCGAATATCGGCCCCCAGACTGTTCAGCTTGTCTTCGATGTTTTCATATCCCCGGTCAATATAATGGATATGATCAATCTCGGTAACGCCTTCTGCAACCAGGCCTGCGATGATCAATGCCGCTCCCGCTCTCAGGTCGGACGCGGACACCGGCGCCCCGGTCAGCTTTTTTACACCTTCAAAGATGGCGACACGATCCTCCACCTTGATGCTTGCTCCCATTTTGCGCAGCTCCTCCACATGGCGGAACCGATGATCAAACAGGCTCTCATTTATAACACTGGTCCCTTTGGCGATGCTGCACAGTACCGACATAGGCTGCTGCAAATCCGTCGGAAACCCGGGATAAGGAAGTGTTTTGATGTTCACCTTCCTGGGCTTGCGTGTCCCCCGGACCCGGACAAAATCGTCCCCTTCCGTAACGTCCTCGCCCATTTCCAACAGCTTTGCGGAAATGGACTCCAGATGCTTCGGAATGACTCCGGACACCACTACATCTCCTGCAGTGGCCGCTGCAGCTATCATAAACGTACCGGCTTCAATCTGATCAGGGATAATGGTATACTCACAGCCATTCAGCTGCTTCACTCCATTGATCCGGATCACATCCGTACCGGCACCTTTTACATTCCCACCCATGGCATTGAGGAAATTGGCCACATCCACCACATGAGGTTCCTTTGCCGCGTTGGAAATGATGGTCTGTCCCTTTGCCTTTACAGCAGCCAGCATGATGTTGATGGTGGCCCCTACGCTGACTACGTCCATATAGATCTCATTGCCCACAAGACGGTCCGCTTTGGCCCGGATCACTCCATGTTCAATATCAACCTTCGCACCAAGAGCTTCCAGCCCCTTGATGTGCTGATCAATGGGGCGCGCCCCGATTTCACAGCCTCCGGGAAACGGTACCTCCACCTTTCCAAACCTTCCAAGAAGAACACCCAGCAGATAGTAGGAAGCGCGCAGGCACTTTACCATTTCAAACGGAGCTTTATGATGCTTCAGCGTTGTTCCGTCAATCACCACCCTGCCGGATTGGCTCAGATTCACCCTGGCTCCCAGTTCAGAAAGAATATCTGCCAGTATAATAACGTCATCAATATAAGGTAAATTATCTATTACGCAAGGCCCGTCCGCCAATAAAGCCGCAGGCATTATGGCTACAGCCGCATTTTTCGCTCCTCCAATGGATACGGTGCCGGTGAGCCGTTTCCCACCGATGATATGAAATTTCTCCAACACACGCCCCAGCCGGACAGCAAAGGGCTTCACCTCCTGAATCTATTCTTTTGTATTACAAGTTTATCCGGAATGTCTTATATCCATGCATGGTGCCAGGCTTTTCCCGGATGCCATGCTCCTCCAATTCTTGATATCGATCGCGGATTGAATACCGAAAACATCCCCGAAGGCCTTTTCAAAATTCTGTCCGCTCCCCAGCCTGTGCAGGAATTCCATATAGGAATCCTTCCCATATTTATCCACCAGGCCCTTTACCAGCAGAAAAGACTGACGATAGGCCTTTTGATCATCCAAAGCATGAAAGCGGTAAGTCAGGTCCTCCATGGTATAATCCGGTTCCTCGGGTAATCCGCTGCCCCACTCGTAATCCAGTAATGCATATTCCACATAAAGCGCACTGCCCTCTGTAAACCACAGAGGATAATTCCCCTTGCAGATCCCGTCCATTGCCAGATGAGCCAGCTCATGGACAAAAACATTGACCAGGGAATCCGGATCCTGATTCATT
>DAINCI010000231.1:0-2000 GCA_036732425.1 Bacillota bacterium | reverse complement strand
ATCGAATATACTATTGAAATCAAATCAATATTGCGAAGGTGAAGCTATGTTCCATTTTGACAGGATTCAGCAGAAACTGCTGCTTGTTCTGTGCATCGTTTTTTTTGCTCTCTCTGGGTTCCTGATCTGCCGGGAGGTTGGGCGCCGGAGTGTTTCTCCGGCAGCAGGGCCGTCCGGATGGGAAAAGACAGATACCGACGGGCAGGAGCAGGCTGTGACTTTGGAGGACGATGAGCCGGAAGAATCTGAAAAGAAGGAAAAGCCCATAAAGGTTTACCTTACAGGACGGGTAAAGTCTCCCGGCGTGCTTACACTGTCCGAGGGGGCCCGGGTGGAAGACGCCATTGAACTGGCAGGAGGCACCCTGCCGGATGCCGACCTGGACCGTATCAATCTGGCCAGGAAGCTGAAGGATGAAGGAATGTATCATGTCCCTGCCATGGGAGAAGAGATCTCCGATATGGATTTGAGTGCTCCTTCCGGAATGGACGGCGATACAAAAGTCAACATTAATGAAGCCGATCAGGCACAGCTGGAAACCCTGAACGGGATCGGACCGTCCAAAGCACAGAAAATCATTCAATACCGGGAAGACAATGGCGATTTTCAGTCCATTGAAGAGCTCATGAACGTTTCCGGCATTGGCGAGAAAACATTTGAGGGACTCAGGGAACAGATTGACGCCTAGAAGCCGGGCGGATCCATGCAATCCAATGCACCATTCTGCAGCTGGGCCGTATCATTTGGGATACTGGAATGCGATGGAAAACAGAAAATTGATTTTGCCTGTTTAATATGATAAAATTGATGCAGAGCAGATTTGAAAGGATAAGGATGCCGCATGGGGAAAAGAATATTAATTGTGGATGATGAGCCGGCCATTATAAAGGGACTGTCGTTCAGCCTGAAGCAGGATGGATATGAGATTGATTCCGCTGTCGACGGAGAGGAAGCGGTTGAGAAGTTCAACAGCAATCCCTATGACCTGATTATATTGGACGTGATGCTTCCCAGGCTGAATGGTCTGGAAGTTCTGGAGAGGATCCGGGAACAGTCCCGGGTACCGGTTATTATGCTGACCGCGAAGGGAGAGGACATGGATAAAATCCTGGGCCTGGACTATGGCGCAGATGACTATATCACCAAGCCTTTCAACATCCTGGAACTGAAGGCCAGGATCAAGGCTGTTTTTCGCCGGTTGAACGATGTAAACAATGAGCAGGTCATACGGTTCAAGAATATAACCATCAATCTTTCCAGCCGAAGTGTCACCGTTGATGACAAGGACGTCAACCTGACGGCAAAGGAGTTTGATTTGCTTCAGCTTTTTGCCAGTCATCCCGGCAAGGTATACAGCCGGGAAAGCCTTCTGGAGATTGTATGGAAATACGATTATCTGGGAGATTTGCGTACGGTGGATGTTCATATCCGGCGGCTTCGGGAGAAAATAGAAAAGAATCCAAGCCAACCCGATTTCATATTTACAAAATGGGGAGTTGGATATTATTTTGCGGATAAATAAGCATTTCTTTTCCAGCCTTCGCTGGAAAATTGCCCTTACTTATTTACTGGTGATCGGGATTGGATTTTTCATGATTAATCTGTCCATTATGCAGAATTTACAAAAATATCTGATCAAGGACAGGAAAATTGATTATCAGAAATATTCCATACAGCTGGCACAGCTCATTGCGAACGATTATTACAACAAGGATCCCAATATTTTTTATCGGATACAGGAGTTTGGTTATGAAGTGGTTCAAATGGAGGGAGAGTCCACCAGGATTCTCATCCTGAACCGCAATGGCATTGTAGAGCAGGATTCCTATCAAAGCACCAGTCTGCTGCGGCGGGACCTGACCCAGGACTATCCGGATGTTGTCAGCGTATTGAAGGGAAACTCCGTGCCTGCCAGGGATCTTTACATCAAGGCAGGCAATCCGCCTGAACGGAAAAGAGTTCTGTATGCGTATGCTCCGATTACCCATTATACGGACGGA
>DAINCI010000230.1:0-2006 GCA_036732425.1 Bacillota bacterium | reverse complement strand
TATGAATCCCAGAACAGCAACCTCCCGATGGATGGTCAAACGGATATCCGCGGATACCGCAACGGTGATTGGAAACCATATTTTTGCCCGATAATGCAAAAAGCCGTATCATGATCATGGATACGGCTTTTTTTACAGGAACATCAAATGTATTTTAAATATATTTCTTCCAAAGCCCTGTCTTTACAACAGATTTATAGTGAATGGAGGAGCTCCATCAGGAGCAATGGCAGTATTGCCACAACGACAAAACCTGCTGACAGAAACGCTGCGGTAATCCCCCGGCCAACATCCGACTTCAAAAATTTTTTCATCGCTGCTTCCTCCCCTTCCGGTTCTCTTTTTCTTCTATATCTATGATACCCTATAATTGTTAAAAAAGTTTTACAGAACTTTTGTCTAATCAATAAAGCCTTATGACATCCTGTTCATAATCATGGAAAAGAAAAGAGGAAAGGCTCCGCGCCGGGAGTCCACAGCAATTACAGCATCCTATGGGCGATTCTTTCCACCTCCCGGTATACCTTGTCCAGATCAATGGTGGTCAGATTCCGATCCTTCATTACCATCTGTCCGTTAATCATCACGGTGTTCACATCTGCGGAATCTCCGCTGTATACCAGATGAACCACCGGATCCTGTTTTGGAAAATAGTGGGGCTTTTTGAAATCAATCAGCTGAATATCCGCTTTCTTTCCAGACTCCAGACTGCCGATTTCCTTTTCAAGCATCAATGCCTTTGCCCCCTGGATGGTTGCCATTTCCATGGCCCTTTGGGCAGGCAGTGCCTTTGCGTCCCCGCTGCAGCCCTTGGCAATCAGGGAAGCAAGGGACATTTCCTTCCATATGCTCAGATTATTGTTGCTGGCGGCACCATCTGTCCCCAGCGCCACGGTCATTCCGCGGTCCAGAAATTCATCCACCGGTGCAAATCCGCTTGCCAGCTTCATATTGCTGGAGGGGCAATGGACCACTTTGACCTGATGCGCATCCAGCAGTTCCATATCCTCATGCGTCAGATGAACGCAATGGGCTGCCGTAACCGGAAGTTCCAGCAAGCCCACATCCTGCAGAAGCTTCACCGGTGTTTTGCCATATTCCCGGACACAGTCTGCCACTTCCTTTTCCGTCTCGCACAGGTGAATATGAATTCCGACTTGATATTTCTCTGCCAGCTGCCGGCAGGTTTTCAGATAACCCGGTGTACAGGTATACACTGCATGCGGTGCAATCGTCATGTGAATCCGCCCCCGGGCATCCTTCTGCCACTCGTACAGATCCTCCACTTCCCTGTGCCGCCGGTCAGTATCCTTGTCCGGCCCGGAAAGGCCCCTGCCCAGTACTGCACGTATTCCACAGTCTGAAACAGCACGTGCGGTTTCGGACATGAAGAGATACATATCGGAAAAGGTTGTCACACCGGCGGATATCATCTCCGCCGCACCCAGCAGGGACAGCCAGTAAGCATCATCCGGCCGAAGCTGGTCCTCAAGGGGCCAGATCCTTTTGGACAGCCATTCCCACAGGGGGAGATTGTCCGCATATCCGCGGAACAGGGTCATGGAGACATGACAATGGGCATTCACAAAGCCGGGGAGAGCCAGCATCCCCCTGCCGTCCAGTACCTCCGTATTGTCAGTTTCCAAGCTGTCCACAGCTGTATCTGCAGCATACCGTCCTTTTTCCGGGCCGTCCATCCGATGGGGCTCCGGACTGCACGGATTTGACGGCCGGGGTCCAACATACTCAATGGTATCCCCGTTGATTTCAATCACACCGTCCGAATAATAGGAATTTTCTTCATCCATGGTCAGGATATCCACGTGTTCAATCCGTTTTTTTGTTTGATCCTTCATTCGATTCCTCCGTTTTGTCCTTATTGAATGGTTTCATTCAGAATGGTTTCATTCATCTTCAATTTTTCTGTTCCGTTCCGGAGCAATTAATAAGTATGAAGATATTCTTCCTGTTCCTTCGTCAAATGGTCGATCTCCACCCCCATGGCT
>DAINCI010000229.1:0-2025 GCA_036732425.1 Bacillota bacterium | reverse complement strand
GAAAACAGGAATCCATGAGACGGCTGCAGATCGGCCTGGAGAAGCTGAAGGCTGCGGGAGGTCCGGAATGAAGTTATATTCCTGGAATGTGAATGGAATACGTGCGGTACAGAAGAAGGGATTTGTGGATTGGGTCCTGCAGGAAACACCGGATGTACTGTGCCTGCAGGAAACCAAGGCCCATTTTTATCAGCTGGATGAGGAACTGACCAATATCGAGGGATACTACTCCTATTGGAATGCACCTGCCAGAAAGGGATACAGCGGGGTTACCACCTATACCAGGGAAAAACCGGTATCCGTGTGGTATGGGATCGGGGTGGACCGGTATGATGAGGAAGGGCGGATGATTGTCACCGAATATCCGGCCTTTACCCTGCTGAATATCTATTTTCCAAACGGGCAGAAAGATCAGGATCGTCTGGATTATAAGCTGGAATTCTATGATGCCGTTCTTGCCTATTGCAAAGGACTGGTGGATGACGGGAAGAAGGTGGCGGTCTGCGGGGATTTCAACACGGCGCACCATTCCATTGATTTGAAAAATCCGAAGTCCAATGAGAAGAATTCCGGATTCCTGCCCATTGAAAGGGAATATCTTGATAAGTGGATGGACAGCGGATTCATCGACTCCTTCCGGTATTTTTATCCGGATACCGTCAAATACAGCTGGTGGAGTTATAAATTCCAGGCCCGGCCGAATAATGTGGGGTGGCGTATTGATTACTTCGTGGTTTCTTCCAACTTAATTGATTGCGTCCGGAATGCTGATATCCTGTGCGATGTCATGGGCTCGGATCATTGTCCCGTGGCTCTTTACCTGTGAGGAGAGGGCTGCTTTTTTCATAGCTGGGAAAGTTTGAATCATCTGGATAGATTTCTGCAGGAATACTGATTTCGATTTTGTTCCATACATGTCAAAATGTCATAAACCTTGAACAGGCGGCATAAGATCGGCATAGAGACATGACGTGGAAAGAATCGAGGTCGGATAGGAATGTCGGAGGAAGACAACACTTCCATGGAAGCACTGGTGAAAATGGTTGTGGAGTCGGCTGTGGAAAAGAACAGGGAAAAAGCAGCTGAGGAAAACGCCCCTGAAAAACCGGGGGAAGTCCCGGAAGCGGATTCCACGGTATCTTTTGCTTCTTCTGTTGAAGAACCTGCGGAACCATCTTCGGAGGGAGAAGTCGATATACCTGCGGAGGAAACCGTTGACACGCCTGTGGAAAAGAACAGACGCAAAATAAATCCACATGCCCTGTGGTTGCTTTTTTTGATCGTTGTCGATACGATTATGATCTATTTTCTGGTTCAACTGATTTCCGGCCGCATCCATATTTTAACGTCCTTTTTGCAGTATCTGAATTGATTGTGGGTACTATGGGAACGGACAGGAAATTCATTATATACATTTATTTGTCCCTGCAGGGCAGCTCCTGAATATTGCAATTTGAGGATAATTGAAAAAACAGATGGATTCCGCCGGAAACGACGGAACCCATCTGTTTTTTCCTCATACTTTATCTTTGTTTGCTTCTTCTGCTACATTGATTTTGGAGATAGAGTCCCGTATGGTATCGTGTAATTCAACCTTCTCGCTCGGCAATGTGGATATCATGTTTTGAAGAAAGGCTTTCGCTCGCTCTTCCCCGCGGGTTCCAAGGGATTTGACAGCTTGCACCTGCACCCTTTCATCCGGATCCTTGAGCAAAGAGATCAGGTAGTTTAACGCATTTTCATCTGATGCGTTTCCTAATTCGGATGCAACAGCCAGTCTGGTTTCCGCATCACCTTTTTCCAACATCTTTCCGATTTTTCCCCAACGTTGTTTTTTTACCAGCTTTTCTGCCTTTTGTTGTTCTTTACTACCGGACATAGGATAACCTTCTTTCTTTTTAATGATTTCTCATGTATAATACCGGAGGAGATAGTCCCATATTGAGACTATATTCATGTGCTTACAATACACATGTGTTAACTATATGCTAGCATGTATATGAATATTTGTCAATGAAAAGGAGA
>DAINCI010000228.1:0-2055 GCA_036732425.1 Bacillota bacterium | reverse complement strand
CAGGGTTCAACTGTCCTTTGAAAAGAATTTTACCATCTTCAGTATCCGGCTGTGAATCATTGCCTTCTTTTTACTTTTCCTTCAGGCATTCCGGCTTTTTTGGTTCCCCGAGAAAGAGAAAAGAGCCATGCCATGGTTCCGACATCAAAGCTACGCCAAGGCAGAGTGCACCTATCAGATTTTTTGCCCTGAATATTTTGCGGAATTTCTTCATCGTTCCATCCCTCCTTCCCTCGTCATGGCTTTATTCCTTCGGCTTTTTTACCGGCAGCAGCAGTATGCTTTGCAGCAGCAGGGTAGCAAAGCCGCAGTTGGCATAGGGTGTGCTTTTCAGAGAAAGCAGGATCGTGGTCCAGAGTGCAACGGACAGGGCGGCTGTGATCTTGTACTGCATTCTTTTTTTTGGCTCTTTGATCGGCCTTTGTATACTGCGGACAGGAGCTTTTGCCAAAGTAATCAGAAAACAGGCGGTGCCCGTGAGAGAAAAGGCGCCTGTGGAAACGGCCGGGGCCCGGGGAGCCAGAACGCTGGTTGTGAGGAACAGTAAAATGGTCCATAAAAGGCAATTCCATGTCCCGCTGACATGCATTCCTCCGGCAAAGGTCCGTGTGGACCACAGGATGAGAAGGGAGAAATAAAAATATCCTTCATGGTGGATTCCGTGAAAAAGCAGAATCAGGACGAGGATTTTCAGGCCTTCCTCCAGAATAATCCGAAGTCCGTATTCGATCCTGGCCTGTTCCTTTTCATCTGCAGTCCTTCCTCCTGCGAGCAGGGAAGCCAGCCATACGGTCAACTTATCCATCATTTTCATCCACCGCCTCGTGTAATATATAGGTATGTCCCCTGCCCGGATTTTAGAACAAGCTCTTTTATTTTATTATTCTGTATTTTTCATTTGTTCTCACATTTTGAACTTCATGGTAATCCGTAACGGATTCTTTCCGGAACCCGCAGGATTCATATAAATGCAAGGCGTTTTTGTTTTCCGGATTCACTTCCAGTGTGATGTTTCTGATGTCCTTTCGGTTCAGGATTTCAAGGGCGGCCTGCAGTGCCTGCTTTCCGTAACCCTTTCCCTGATAGTCCGGGAGGATTCCAAAACCGCTTATAAAACCTCTCTCACCATATTGTTCCGTCCGGATTTTTCCGATGGGACCGGAGGGCAGCGTGATCAGATAGGTGATGCGATTCCGCTCTTCCTCCTCTTCCGGGAGCATACCAATGTAACCGGTTATACCGAAGCAGGCATAATTGATCCGGGCGATTGCTGCCGCATCGGAATTGCAGGCCTTCCGCAGGGAGACAGCGGGATCACCGGCATGTATCCGCGCATTTGTTTCAGACCCGGAAACGGCGGCAGGTACCTGCAGCTTCATTTCAAACTCAGAAAAGGAACGGGCAGCGCCGATGGAACGGAGGAATGCCAGCCCTGAGGAAGAGCGATGGTCACAGACCAGCAGGATTTCTGCGAATTTTCTATTCCGGCATTCCCTTTCGGCCAGGCAATAAAGCCGGGTAAAGATTTTTCTTCTCCGGTACCGTGGATGGACCATTCCGGTCAGTTCCGCCGTATCTCCGCCCAGATTGAAGATACCCAGATATCCTGCCAACATCCCGTCTGTGCGGCAGAAAAATTCATTGAACGAATTTCCGTATTTCCGTCCCTTCATCCGGGGAAAATTCATTTTCAGGTCCAGCTCCAGTTTCAGAAACAGATTTTCCTTTTGAGCGCAGCTCTCCTTTAATTTCCGGATGCTCTGAACATCTTTTAAGCGGAGGGATTGTTTCCTGTAAAATTTCATTTCTTCCAGCTTCTCCAATGGGATTCCTCCTTGTCCTTCAAGGAATAACAAAATCATACAACAGAAAGGCCCTGCCATCAATAACAATTTGTCCGGCATCTTAAACAACCTGCCGGCACAGCCGATAGTTATGTTAAGGAAAGTATTTTTGACAGGATTCCAGGTGTTTGCAGATGTTTGCAAAATTCCTGGATGAACAGGCAATCAATAACGAACAAGAGGGATTCGCTTGAACGATACGTTAAGGAAT
>DAINCI010000227.1:0-2065 GCA_036732425.1 Bacillota bacterium | reverse complement strand
GCAAGGAAGATGTGATCCATGAACTGATGACGGATGTGATCTGCGTCAATTACAGAGGACAGCAGGTCCGATGCAAAACCCTGGGGCAGAAGCGATATGTGCAGGCGATTTCCCAAAATGATATTGTTTTCGGGATTGGGCCGGCCGGTACGGGGAAGACCTATCTGGCCATGGCCATGGCTGTTACTGCTTTCCGGAACAAGGAAGTCCGCCGGATCGTGCTGACCCGTCCGGCAGTGGAGGCAGGCGAGAAGCTGGGCTTTCTTCCCGGCGACCTGCAGAACAAGGTTGATCCCTACCTGCGGCCGCTTTACGATGCCTTGTATGACCTGCTGGGAACGGAGACCTATAACAAGCTGATGGAGCGGGGAGTCATCGAGATCGCTCCCCTGGCTTATATGAGAGGGCGTACTCTGGACGATTCCTTTATCATTCTGGATGAAGCACAGAATACGACTTCTGAGCAGATGAAGATGTTTTTGACGCGGCTTGGACAGGGCTCCAGGGCAATTGTTACCGGAGATATTACGCAGATGGATCTGCCATCAGGGAAGAAATCCGGGCTGGTGGAAGCCTCCCATATTCTGCAGGGCATCAAAGGGCTGGAGTTTGTTTATCTGACTTATAAGGATGTTGTCCGGCATGAGCTGGTGATGCGCATTATCCAGGCTTATGGACGTTATGAAAAGAAAACGCAAATGGGGGGAAAAGCAAAAAAGCAAACCGGAGAGGAGGATAAGAAATGAGCCCGACTGCTCTTCACAGGAACAAGCCGGTGCGTCCGGCAGGGACGTTCCATTTTCTTTCCCATCCTTATTTTTGGGACTCTTTGATTGCCCTGTTAACCTTTTTCCTGATTTTTCTGCTTATTGTGGCCTGCCTGACTCCGGAGCGATACGAGCTGAAAGCCGGGGATATTCCAGCCAAACCCATTGCGGCTCCCAGGGACATTGCGGATGAGAAGGCCACCCGGGAGAGAATGAAACATGCCAGGGAAGGGGTCAATGACATCTATACCCTTGATCAGACGATTACAAAGGATGTGGTTTCCGGAATCGATGCGATGTTTCAAGGTATGGACCCTGCCAGGGAAGCGGCTTCCAACAAGGCGAAAAAGTGGGACGAGCTGAGGGAAAACAGCATAAAGGCCTGGGAAGAGTCTCAAAGGCAGGACCTGGAGTCCGTGCAGACGACAGATGAGCCGCAGCCAACTCCTTTGCCGGAGAAACCGAGTGACAGCCAGCTTTATGATGAAGCATTTTTTCAGGAAGTGCAGAAGATGTTTCCCGTCCAGCTGTCGAAAGATGATATTCTGATCGTTGTCAAGGCGGATCCGAAGGATCTGGACCGATTGAAGCAGGAACTGACCGATACCGTGAGGGATATGCTGAAAACCGGCATCAAGCAGGAACAGCTGTCGGGGTTTAAAGTCGATCTGCGGGAAGCGGTTCAGGAAATGGAAATTCCCAACGAATTGAAACCCCTTGGCATTACCATCGGCATTTCCCAATTGAAGGCAAATCTTCTTTATGACCCGGAGAAAACGCAGGAGGAAAAGCAGAAGGCGGCAGATAACGTGGAGGAAGCGGTCTATAAAAAAGGCCAGTTTATCGCTCAGGCCGGCCAGCCTGTCACGAAGGATCAAATCGCCATGCTTGCGGAGCTGGGACTGCTGAAGAATGATAAAGTGGATGCTCCGCTTGTTGCCGGCATTGCCCTGTCTGTTTTTTCCTGCGTGGTCCTGTCTGCGTTCTATCTGATTTACTTTGAGAGGGAGCTGCTTCAGAAACCTTTGATCCTGCTGATGATCAGTACGATACTGTGTGTGGTCCTGGGGGTGACGTATGTTACTTCCCGCCTGAATTTTTATCTGATTCCTGCCGCAATGGCGGGAATGCTGCTGACGGTGCTGCTGAATGCCCGCATCGGGATGGTGTTCAACATGATTACGGCGCTGCTGGTCGGCCTGATGTATGGAATGCAGCTGGCTCCGGTTATCCTGACGGTATCCGGCGGCATGGTGGGGATCTGTCTGCTCCGGTTCATTCAGCAACGAAACTCTCTG
>DAINCI010000226.1:0-2141 GCA_036732425.1 Bacillota bacterium | reverse complement strand
CAATATCTTTTTCCTATTTTATTATGAAATTTACACTTATTTTTTCGGATTTCTGACTGGAAGTTATTTTTGCTATTTACGAGCTAAATATTGCACCATTTCAGCAGATAGGTTGCACCAATCACCAAAAAGGAAATACCCAGGATGGCAGCATACTGCCTGCGCCACAGCACCAGATAAGCGAACCATTCGCGGATAAAAGCATTGAGTGAAAAATACAGCCTGGTGATTATTTTTCCTTATTCGATGCGTTTTGCCAGCATGGTATTCCGTTTCGCAATCTTATTATTTCGTATGGCCATGGCCACCGCGCGTTTGGTCCCAATCAATACATAGATCTTTTTCGCCCTTGTGATACAGGTATAGAGCAGATTCCTCTGAAGCATCACATAATGCTGAGTGGTCAGGGGAGCAATCACTATGGGATACTCGCTTCCCTGGCTTTTATGCACTGTGGCGGCATAGGCCAGAATGATCTCATCCAGCTCGGTATAGTCATATTCCACTATCCGGTCATCAAAGGAAATCCGGATGGTCCGGTCCTCCGGAACGATTTCCCGGATCCGCCCAATGTCGCCATTGAATACATTTTTATCATAGTTGTTTCGGATCTGCATGACCTTGTCACCAATATAAAACATCGTTCCCCCATACTTGACCGGGTCACCCTTTCCTCCCCCGGCCGTCAGCTTCTCCTGCAGAAGCTGATTGATATGATGAGCCCCTGTGGAACCTCTCAGCATCGGACAGAGCACCTGAATATCCCGGATCGGATCGGCTTTGTAATATTTCGGCAGCCGTTTTGTGACAAGGGATACAATGGTCTGCACCACCTTCTCCGGATCTTCTTCCTCAATAAAGAAAAAGTCCCGGTTTCTGGGTCCTCTGTACCGGAGGGAGAGTCCCTGATTGATCCGATGGGCATTGGTGATGATCATGCTTCCCCGTGCCTGGCGGAAAATATTTGTCAGGCGGACCACTTCCACCTTTCCGGAATCGATGATATCCCGCAGTACATTCCCCGGCCCTACGGACGGCAGCTGATCCACGTCGCCCACCAGGACAACCACCGCTTTGTCCGGCACCGCTTTCAGCAGATTGTACATCAGGATCAGATCCACCATGGAAACCTCGTCCAATATCAATACATCACATTTCAGCGGGTTTCCTTCGTTCACCGTATACCCCTTTGCAGGCTTGAATTCCAGAAGCCGGTGAATCGTTTTCGCTTCCATGCCCGTTACCTCGGACATTCTTTTCGCCGCTCTGCCGGTGGGAGCTGCCAGCAGAATCCGGGCTCCCAGGCTTCGGTAGAAAGATAGAATCCCCAGTGTGGTAAAGGTTTTGCCGGTGCCCGGGCCTCCTGTCAGCACCATGATCTTATTGGACCCGGCCTTTAAAATGGCCTCCCTCTGCATCCCGTCATAATGGATCCTGTTTTTCTTCTCAACCGCTTCAATCAGGGAATCGGCATGATTGTGGAGGAACGGCGTGTCCGTTTCCATAATCTTTTTCAGCCTGCGGGCCACACCGACTTCACTGTGATAAAACACCGGCAGAAACAAGGCATCGTCCCCGTCCGGAATCAGGGACCCTTCTTTCAGCATATTGTCCAGGGCAGAGACGATCCGGTCCGTCTCCACCTCCAAAAGCTTTTTCGCTTCTTCCACCAGCTGATCATGACAGGCAAAGCAGTGCCCCTCATTGGATAACTGACTGAGCACATAGAGGATGCCGGAACGGATTCGTTCGTAGGACTGGAAGTCAAAGCCCATATTCTGTGCAATGTGATCCGCTGTCCGGAATCCGATCCCCCAGATATCATCTGCCAGCCGGTAGGGATTCTCCCGCACGACCTGAATGCTCTCATCCCCATACGTTTTATAGATCTTCACACCGTAAGCCGTGGAAACACCGTGGGACTGCAGGAAAATCATAATATTCTTGACTTCCTTCTGCTCTTCCCATGCCTTTTGGATCATCTCCACCCTTTTCGGGCCAATGCCTTCCACCTGCAGCAGCTGATCGGTTTCTTCCTCAATCACCTTCAGGGTGTTTCCCTTAAATTTCCTAACGATTCGCTTCGCGTTCACCGGGCCGATGCCCTTGATCAATCCGCTGCCCAGATACTTTTCGATCCC
>DAINCI010000225.1:0-2175 GCA_036732425.1 Bacillota bacterium | reverse complement strand
ACGGAATATGGGACCGGACAAGCATTTCGTAGAAACCCATAAAGGATTCATAATGGTTCCCTCGCCTTGCATCCGGGCCCAGTTGCTGGGACTGCGTGAAATCCGTAGCAGCCACGCTGGAGGAATAATGGTTTGCACTGTCCATGGACCACATCAAAGCCACTTTGGATATTGGCTTTGTATTTCGGTAATAGGATTCGTTCTGCTCCAGAAAAGAATTGAACTCCACTGCTGCTTTTCCACCGGGCGTATCCATAATATAGGTGGGGGCGTGGATACCATACCAAACATTGGCGCCGTTGGCCACGGACTGTGCATAAAGAATCTTTGTTTCCGCCGCAGTATGCATATAATAGGAATACGGTTTGTGGTCCCCTGCGATAAAGATTACCGTCGGTTTCCCCTTGGCCTGGGTTTCAATATAGCGGGCCATGGAATCCGCCTGCCACAGGGTCAGGTCCCTGTTCACCCAGGCAAATCCGCCTTCCGCCCCCAACATATCCACGTAGGGTTCCACTTTCCGGGTATTGCTGCCGGTAACGTCAGCACGAAGCGCAGAATTATTCAGGTACAGAAGAATATCAGGATGGATGCCTTTTACGATATCATGCGTCTTCTTTATGAACTCCGTGACGGAGTCCACCTTAAACTCCATAAGCTCTGCCGAAGATGCTTCATGGATGGATTTGCCATAATGCCGGCGAAACTTATCGCAGCATGCCGGACAATAACATCCCTGCTGGGTCAGAACAGGACCATCCAGAAAAATGCCGTCGATCTCATGGTGGCAAAGCCCGGACAGATTGTCCGCAAAGTATGCAAACCATCCGCTGTTGATACAGGCAAAATAATCCACACCATAGGCCGGTATTTCCTTCCCGTCCCGGTCTCTCTGCACCCAGTCGGGATGTTCATCCCGAATACGCTTCACAAAGCAGTGTACATTGAGATAGATAATTTCACGGATTTGATTCCTGTGTGCCTCCGCAAGATACGAATCCAGCAGTGCTCCATGGCGTTCTTCCTCGTAGAAGGCCATATGGCCTTCCGCAGTCAGATGCAGAAGCTGCTCCGTATTGAAGTGCCGCGGTACCACATGCTTTTTCAGAATATCCATGCTGTCCTCATCATATTTGCATTGTACAGCAGAAATCCTTAAAAATTCCTTCTCCCACCATTTCATAAAGCTCCTCACCTTCCAGACTGTTTTATTGTACCATATTTCCAGGTGCCTGTCCCCTCACAATAACATTTTCTATCACACCTATCCTTTGATCGCTCCAATGAGCACTCCTTTGACAAAGTACTTCTGAATGAATGGATAAACCAGGAGAATGGGAACGGTCGCCACAATGATCAACGCATATCTGATGCTTTCCCCTACAATCTGCTGATCTGCAGCGGGCCCTTCCACATTGCCGGAGCTGATATTCTGTAAAAGAATTTCCCTCAGGATAAGCTGGAGCGGAAACTTGTCCCTGTCGCTGAGATACAGCATGGCTCCGAAAAAGGAGTTCCAGTGATCCACGCCATAGAATAATGTCATGATGGCGATAATCGGCATCGACAGCGGCAAAGCAATCTTCAGGAATATGACAAGGTCATTGCACCCGTCTATGATGGCGGCCTCCTGCAGTTCCATAGGTACATTCGATTGAAAAAAGGTACGCATGATGATCATATTCCATGCACTGATCGCACCGGGAAGGATCATCACCCAGAAGGTATCATACAGATTCAGCTGCTTGATGAGCAAATACATCGGTATAATTCCCCCGCTGAAGAACATGGTGAAGGTGATATAGAAAGTCCAGAAATTCCTGCCTTTGAAATCTTTCCTGGATAAGGCAAACGCACCGGTGGATGTCAGGATAACATTCAGCGCTGTACCGACCGTGGTATATATGATTGTATTTTTGTAACTGTTCCATACATCCGGGTTGCTGAACACTTTCTCATAACCGATAAGGGTAAATCCCTTTGGCAGCAATACCACCTCATTTTTCATTACGGAAAGAGGATTGCTGAAGGAGGCACTGATGACATACATCACCGGATACAGGACGATAATACAAAAGATAAGAAGAACCACATCCCTTATCAGCCGGAACAGTTTATCGCCCAATGTTTCATGTTGAAAAATCATTTTTACACCTCTTTACCAGAGACTGGTTT
>DAINCI010000224.1:0-2215 GCA_036732425.1 Bacillota bacterium | reverse complement strand
AGGATCTGGCAGGAAGAATGCTGATCTATGAACTGAAACTGATGGATTTGATCGGCTATCGCCCTGTTCTGGACACCTGTGTGATCTGTGGGAATCATCCCGTTGGTTCTGCCTTTTCTTTTCGGCCGGAGCAGGGCGGCCTGGTTTGTGAAAACTGCAGGGGATCGGACCCTTCCGGAATTCCGATTTCCCGGGAAACATCCCGGGTGATGCAGAAGATTCTGGATGCGGACATTGACGAATGTTTCCGACTCCCCATTTCGCCCGGGGAAAAGGAGCAGCTAAACCGAGTCCTTCCCGCTTACATTGAGCAAAAGCTGGAAAATAAAATCAAATCAAGGGACTTTTTGAAATCCTTTTTTATTTGATGTCTTGACCATTTGTCGAAAATTCTGTATGATATGTATGATATAAAAGAAATTGGTCGACTGGGACAGATCCGGGACAGAGAGCCCTGTTTCCTGTTCCTGAGACAGAACCTGTTGTGTTGTATGGAAGCTTTTGGCTTACATATATGGAAGAAACAGAAAAGCTAAGGAGGAAAGTCTATGTCCAACAAGTATGTTTACCTCTTTAAAGAGGGCAACGCGGGCATGAGAAATCTATTGGGAGGAAAAGGAGCCAATCTGGCAGAAATGACAAATCTTGGCCTTCCGGTTCCTCAGGGATTCACCGTTACAACGGAGGCATGTACCCGTTATTATCAGGATAACAAAACCATTGCACAGGATATCATGGATCAGATTTATGAGGCACTGGAAATTACCGAGAAAGTTGTCGGCAAGAAATTCGGGGATCTGGAGAATCCCTTCCTGGTATCCGTTCGCTCCGGCGCCCGGGCTTCCATGCCTGGAATGATGGATACCATTCTGAATCTGGGCCTGAATGACGTTGCAGTCCAGGGTGTGGCCAAACTGACCAACAACGAAAGATTTGCCTATGACAGCTACCGCAGATTTATCCAGATGTTTTCCGATGTTGTTATGGAAATCGACAAGACAAAATTTGATGCCATAATGGATGCAATAAAAAAAGAAAACAATGTAACAATGGATACGGAGCTGACGGCGGAAAATATGAAAGATTTGGTCCGCCGTTTCAAGGAGCTCTATAAGCAGGAAAAGAAGGAAGAATTCCCGCAGGATCCCAAGGTGCAGCTGCTGGAGGCCGTCAAGGCTGTTTTCCGTTCCTGGGACAATCCCAGAGCGAATGTTTACAGAAGGATGAACGATATCCCCAGCGACTGGGGTACCGCCGTCAACGTACAGGCCATGGTATTCGGAAATATGGGTGAGGATTCCGGGACAGGCGTGGCGTTTACCCGTGATCCGGCCACCGGGGAAAAACGGCTGTACGGGGAATATCTGATGAATGCCCAGGGAGAGGATGTCGTCGCCGGCATTCGCACCCCTCAGCCGATTTCCCATCTGGAGCAGACCAATCCGAAGGTATACAAGCAATTTGTCAGCATTGCGGAGACCCTGGAACAGCATTATAAGGATATGCAGGATATGGAGTTTACCATTGAAAAAGGGAAACTCTATATGCTTCAGACACGGAACGGAAAGCGCACGGCAACCGCTGCGGTAAAAGTCGCCGTGGATCTGGTTTCCGAAGGCCTGCTGACCAGGGAGGAAGCCATTCTGAAGGTGGAGCCGAAGCAATTGGATGCCCTGCTGCATCCGACGTTCCAGGCAAAGGCACTGAAAGAAGCACAGCCCATTGCAAAGGGTCTGCCTGCATCCCCCGGTGCGGCTGCCGGTGCCGTGTACTTTACTGCCGAAGCCGCTACAAAAGCTGAGGAAAACGGGGAAAAGGTCATCCTGGTACGGGAGGAGACTTCACCGGAAGACATTGAAGGAATGTATTCCTCAGAAGGAATTCTGACGGCCCGGGGCGGTATGACATCCCACGCAGCAGTGGTGGCCCGTGGAATGGGTACCTGCTGTGTAGCCGGATGCTCGGAGATTGTTGTGGATGAAAAGGGCAAAACCTTTACTGCCGGAGACAAAACTTATCACGAAGGGGACGAGATTTCGCTGGACGGCAGCACCGGTTATGTATACAGCGGCACCATTGCCACAGAGGCAGCTTCCATGGCCGGTGATTTCGGAACCCTGATGGCATGGGCCGATGAAATCCGGACCATGAAGGTCATGGCCAATGCGGATTCCCCCAAGGATGCACGCCAGGCCGTAAAGTTCGGCGCAGAGGG
>DAINCI010000223.1:0-2248 GCA_036732425.1 Bacillota bacterium | reverse complement strand
TTTTTCCAATTTAGCCTGACCATGCTCCAGGTTTTCCTGTCTTTGCTCCAATTTAGCCTGACCATGCTCCAGGTTTTCCTGTCTTTGCTCCAATTTAGCCTGACCTTGCTTCAGACTTTCCTGACCATGCTCCAGATTTCCTATTCTTTCATTTAGCTTTTTAAATTCTTCCAGGACAGTTCTTTGAAATTCTTCGTCACTACTCACAAATACACCCCCCCGGTTTTTATGATCCAAAGTATAATCATTATATCATATTGTAAGCTTTGTTTCTATCAGATTAGCCGGGAGGATTCGGGAGGATCATTAATACGAATCCCTTTTTCTCAATGTTCACTGTTTGACCTGAAACCTTTGCCAGATTATCCAGGATCACTTCGCCGTTCAAATCTGCCGTTTCGGAATGCTCTCCGGTATTGAACACGCCCCGCAGGATGGTATCGCCGTAAATCCGTTCATAAATGATGATGCCGGATTCTTCGGAAGCCTCGGCCCAATGGACGGTGCCTTCCGATAGGATTTTTTGCTGGCTGCGGCGGACAGCAATCAGCTTTTTTACAAATTGAAACAGTCTGCGGTCCTGTTTGCCCTCTTCCCAGATCATACATTGACGGCAATCCGGATCCATTCCGCCGGTCAGTCCGACCTCATCTCCATAAAACAGGCAGGGGACACCAGGCTGGATATAGGTAAATGCCATGACCTGTTTCATCAGATCCTTATCCCCGTTTGCATCCGTTAACAGGCGCGGTGTATCATGGGAATCCAGAATATTGAACTGCACCTGATTGGTCTGATCCCGATAAAGCATCAGCTGATTGTTGATTCGCCCCACCATGGTATGGACACTGATTTTTCTTTTTACAAAGTATTTCAAAATCGCATCGGTATAGACATAATTCATAACGGCATGGAATTCATCGCCCTGCAGCCAGCTTTGGGAGGAATTCCATGCTTCTCCCAAAATATAAAAATTCTTCTTGGAATTGTTACAGACTTTTCGGAATTTTTTCCAGAAGGTATGATCAATTTCATTGGCTACATCCAGCCGCCAGGCATCAATATCGTACTTTTCGATCCAGAAGCGGGCAATGCTCAGTAAATACTCCTGCACTTCCGGGTTCGCCGTATTCAGCTTCGGCATATGCGGGGTAAATGCGAACGTGTCATAAGTCAGATGGGAGGCTATATCCACTCCCTCCTCTTCCTGATATGTTGCCGGAAATTCATTGACATGGAACCAATCTGCATAGCGGGAATCTGCCCCGTTTTTCAGGACGTCCTTCCATTGCGGCGAACGGTCTCCGATGTGATTGAAAACAGCATCCAGCATCACCTTGATTCCGCGTTTATGGCACTCTTCCACTAATTGTTTGAAGACCGTTTCATCCCCGAAGGCAGGATCGATTTTGAAATAATCTATCGTATCGTATTTGTGATTGGAATGCGCCTTAAATATGGGGCAGAAATAGATCCCGTTGATTCCCAGATCCAGCAGGTAATCGAGATGATCAATCACTCCCTGCAGATCCCCGCCGAAAAAGTCATCGTGGCCCGGTGATACGGATCCCCAGGGAAGAGTCCCCTTTGGGTCATTATCTGGATCCCCGTTGGCAAAGCGTTCCGGAAAGATTTGATACCAAACGGTTTTTCTGACCCAATCCGGTGCCTTGCAGCGGTCAATTTCATGAAAGTATGGCATGCGGAAATAGTTGTTTGTGTCCTGAAGGAGCGGCTCTTCCAAAGGGAGAAAACCACGGTCGCCAAAAAATATTTCTGTGTCATCGATTCCTTTCAGGAAAAAGCCGTAGGAAAGCCGCCTGGATTGCGAAGTAACCTTTGCAAGCCAATAATCACAGCAGTCCGTGGAAAGAATTTTTGTCATCCTGAGTGGGCTTTTGTACCAGTGCTTGAAATACAGGTCGTAAGGATCTCCATGCAACAGCCAAACCTGTTCCATGTCGCCTTTTGCAGTCCGTAAACGGATGTGCATGGTATCCTTGTCATACAGATAAGCATATTCGCTGTCCGGGCGGTGATAAATTGCTGCCTTGTTCATAACAGATCTCCTTTTATGTTACTTTATTTTCTATTATCACACAAAAGAAAAGTTGATGCAAGCGTTTTCATAGTCAAATATGCGATGTTATAAAAAGTTGGATGGATATTGTGGAAACATTCCATGGTTCTGCTTGACTTTTTTTGCAATCGGTTGCATAATACTTATGACACCAAATTTATTAATTTA
>DAINCI010000222.1:0-2335 GCA_036732425.1 Bacillota bacterium | reverse complement strand
TATAAGGTATTGGGAACAAAAGACGATGCACTGATCCAATTGCTCAGGGAAAACATGAGGATCACTGAAAAACGACAGGATCTGCTCCTGGAATATATAGGGCTGTTGAATAAAACCGGACAACCTGAGGAAGCAAAGAAGCTGCTTGACGAAGGTTCCTTCTATACCTATGAGGGAGGCGAGGGGAAGACGCCTCAAATGCACGCCTATACTTACATAGTTTTGGGAAGAAAGGCATTAAAGGCGGGGAAAGCCCGGGAAGCCCTGGATCTTTTCAAAGAAGCCAACGAGTATCCGGAACGTTATCATGAAGGCCGGAGGTATCAACAGCGTGATGCCCATCGTCACTACTTTATTGCAAAAGGCTATGAAGCAGTCGGGGACATGGATCAATATAGAAAAGAGCTGGAAATTGCGGCCGGACAATATGATGATTTATCGGAATCCCAATATTTTAAAGGGATTGCCATGGATGAGCTGGGAGACTGTGCAGGTGCTGCAAAACTATTTACGAATATGAAAACTGCGGCAGAGGGCATATTAAAAAATGAAACCCTCCAGTATTTCCTTGGCTTTCCTGCCGCTCCTCCATTTGAGCAGAGTCCGAAACGTACCATTGAGAAGATGGGTTTATCCGCACTGTTCTATGGGCAGATGGGTCTTGGTGAATTGGAACAGGCAAAGGAAACAGTCGGTAAAATTCAAAAACTGCATCTTAATTTTCCATGGATAGATCTGCTGATGGAGGATATCAAAGAGGAAGAATCCAGGTAAAACTTATATGATCCAGGAGGAAAGCACAAATATAAAGAGGGAAGCGGTACGGTAAGTATCCATCCCCTCTTTATATTCATATATCCGTATCTTTAGGAAGTATGGTTGTTTCCCTGTGAATCAGACTACAGGGAATAATTTTTTTCATGTCCAGAAAAGTCACACTATATGCTGTTAAAATTTTGCCGAAAAACTGCTATAAAAGTCATTGACATCTATCGAAAAGGATGCTATTCTTGTCTTAAAGCTTTTCAAACGATAGTTATACTTATTGAAACAACAGTTTTTGAAGATAGAACACAGAATTTTGTATTGACAGAGAGGGGAAAGAATGATGAAGACAAGAGCGCTTAGAATGTATGGTGCAAAGGATTTGAGGGTGGAGGAATTTGAGCTGCCTGAAATCACCGGGGATGAGATCCTTGTGAAGGTCATCAGCGACAGTGTATGCATGTCTACCTATAAATGTGCAATCCTGGGGAAAAAGCATAAACGGGTACCGGAGAATGTCGCCACCCATCCGGTTATCATGGGTCATGAATTTTCAGGGGAAATCGTCCAGGTGGGCAAAAACCACAAAGACAAATTTGCTCCCGGGATGAAGTTTGCCCTGCAGCCTGCGCTGAACTACAAGGGCACCATGTGGTCCCCCGGATATTCCTACGAGTATTTCGGAGGCAACGCGACCTATGCCATCATTCCCCCTGAGGTAATGGAACTGGGCTGTCTGCTGGAATACAAAGGCGATTCCTTTTTTGAAGCCTCCCTGGCAGAGCCGATTTCCTGTTCCATTGGAGCTTTCCATTCATGCTACCATACCATTGCGAACACCTATGAGCATGTGATGGGCACGAAACAGAAGGGAAAGCTTGCCCTTCTCGCCGGCGGTGGACCCATGGGTCTCGGGGCTGTGGACTATGCGCTCAACTGCGACAATCCCCCTTCGCTTCTGGTGGTCACGGATCTGGATGCCGGCCGCATTGACCGGCTCAGCAAACTGTTTCCCAAAGAAAAATATGCCGCCCGCGGCATAGAGGTTGCATTCCTTCAGACCGGAAAGGCTGAGGATGCCGTAAAACAACTGATGGAACTGTCGCCGGAAGGCTATGATGACGTTTTCGTTTATGCTCCGGTACAGGGGCTTGTCCGGGTCGCATCGGACATTCTCGGAAGGGACGGATGCATGAACTTTTTTGCCGGGCCGACGGATCCGGAGTTTTCGGGGCAGGTCAATTTATATGATGTACATTATAACCGGACTCACGTTCTGGGAAGTACCGGCGGCAATCTGGAGGATATGAAGGAAGCCCTGCGGCTCACTCAGGAAAAGCGAATCCAGCCTGCGATTATGATTACCCATGTGGGAGGTTTGAACAGCGCCGCGGAGACGGTTCTTCATCTGCCGGAGATGTCCGGCGGCAAGAAGCTGATTTACAATCAGATTGACATGGAGCTGACGGCCCTGGAAGATTTCCGGGAAAAAGGGAAAACCGACAAACGGTTTGCGGATCTGGCGGACATCATCGATCACCATGACGGACTCTGGAACAGGGAAGCAGAA
>DAINCI010000221.1:0-2356 GCA_036732425.1 Bacillota bacterium | reverse complement strand
ATCTGATCAATCGGGTCTACAAGGAGGAAATTGCCTTTGCCAATGCAGAGATCAAGGCTTTGCAGACCCAGATCAACCCGCATTTTCTTTACAACACCCTGGAGACCATAAACTGGAAGGCTCAGCTGGAAGGTGTCGATGAAATCAGCGATATGGTCATGGCGCTCTCCAATCTGATGGAGGCAGGCATTGACCGAAACGGCCAGAAGTTCGTTCCATTGAAGCAGGAAATGGACTATGTGGAAAACTATATGTTTCTCATCCAAAAACGTTTTGGCAATAAAATTATCTTTCAAAAGGAAATAAAACCGGATACCCTGGAGTATCCCATACCAAAATTAATCCTTCAGCCCCTGATCGAAAATGCGATACGCCATGGGATCGAGCCAAAGGGCAAAGGAACGATCTGCCTGACATCCGGGTATGAAAAGGATGCTCTGATCCTGCGGGTTATGGATGACGGAGTGGGGATCCCATCCGATACGCTTGCCTGGCTTTCTGCCTCGCTGTCCCATCCGCCTTCGTCCCACTCCCAAAAGAAATTTTCCAATACCGAGGTGGGGATCCTCAATGTTCATCGCCGCATTCAACTGATCTATGGGAATCCATATGGACTGAAAATAAAAAGCTCACCGGAGGGTACGAAGGTAATGATCACCCTTCCGGCCGACAGAAAAATGGAAACAGAGGGAAAATCGGAAAGGAGGAAGTTCATTGTATCAGGTCGTGCTGATCGATGATGAGCAGATGGTCCTGGAGGGACTCAACAAATTAATCGACTGGAGAAACATGGGGTGCAAGGTGGCCGGACAGGCAGAAGATGGGGAAACCGGGCTGGACCTGATCCGCCGGTTCCGGCCGGACATCATTCTGACTGATATCCGCATGCCCAGACTGGACGGACTGGACATGATCAGCGCAATCCGTGAAATCCGAAAGGATTCCCAAATCATCATTCTCACCGGATATCGGGATTTTGAATATGCCCAGAGGGGAATTTCCCTGGGAGTGTTTCGATTCCTGACAAAGCCCACGAGAAAAACGGACATCATCGCCGCGGTTCAGGATGCCATCGCGGAGATTGAAAAAAGCCAAAAGAGAGAAAAGGAACTTCAGGATCTGCGTAAACAGGTCAGCCGGTTTTATGGATTCCGGCATGCCGATATTGCCCCGGATGCGCCCGATAAACCGGACAGCGGCTCTGCATATCTGGCAGTACGATCGGTTCAATATATCCGGGATCACTATATGGAGAATCTGGATCTTCAGCAAGTGGCGGATGAGCTGTACATCAGCACCTGGCACCTCTGCAGGGTACTGAAGCAGGAAACCGGCAATACTTTTGTAAATATATTGAATCAGATACGCATCGATGCAGCAAAGGAACTTCTGGACAAGACAAATGACCGAATCTACCAAATAGCAAATCATGTCGGATATCCTGATGTTACCTATTTTGGACGGGTTTTCAAACAAATCACAGACTGTACTCCCAGTGAATACCGAAATCGCATGATCCATACAAAGTGAACAAATTTATACGAAAGATGCCAATTTCATCACGTGTTTTTCTCCTGCTTTCTGAAGTATCCTGTAGATAAGACAATGACTTATTCAAGATAGGAAAGTGAGGAGGTTCATCCAATGTCTGATTCTCTGGCCCGCGCAAAGACGAAGGACTGCCATTCCGCAAAAAGAAAGAAAACGTGGGCGCTGACCAGCATGGTGCTGCCCGGTGCAATATGGCTTGTTCTTTTGCGGTATCTGCCGATGTTTGGCATCGTTCTGGCATTTAAAGACTATAAGATATATACCGGAAATCCCACCCTGTTTCACAACATTCAGCACAGTGAATGGGTTGGATTGAAAAATTTTAAATTCCTGTTTACCACGACAGACTCCTGGATCATGATCCGCAATACCATCGGTTACAATGCGCTGTGGATTGTCCTGGGCATTGTTATAGCGGTGACCTTTGCTGTTTTACTGAATGAACTAACGAACCGGTTTGCAGCCAAGACCTATCAGACTTTAATGTTTTTTCCCTATTTCCTCAGTTGGGTGGTGGCCAGTTATTTTGTGCAGGCTTTTCTGGATCCGACCCGGGGACTGATCAGCAATCTTCAGAGAAATCTGGGAATGGAAGTCACCAGCTGGTACAATGACCCAAAACCATGGCCTGTCATTCTGACCATAGCCAATCTGTGGAAAAACGTTGGATATTCCACTGTTTTGTATCTGGCTGCCATTGCAGGCATTGACTTTACCCAATATGAGGCCGCAAGCATTGAGGGAGCCAATAAATGGCAGCAGGTCTGGCATATCACCATTCCCAATATCCGGCCCATGATTACCA
>DAINCI010000220.1:0-2444 GCA_036732425.1 Bacillota bacterium | reverse complement strand
ATGAAAAGTAATATAATTTGCATCATGAAAGTTTCTTGCTCCATTCATGGATGTTCTGGAAACATAAAGAATATCGTCTTCCATGATCAGGAAGGAGATATACTGAAATCCCACTTTTGCCGGATCCTCCTCCCGGTAATCCATCAGGATTTTGACCACCTTCCAATGATACAAATCCCGGGAGGCCTGTAAAGCCAACACATTTCGCTGTCCGGGAGTGGACGGATCCACACAGATATTTCCAATGGAAAAATAATAATTGCTCACAGGATCAAATAAAACATAGGATTTGCTGTTGCTCCCGCCAGGCATATCAATAAAACGGTGAAAGACGGGCCGGCTTTCCGGATGATCCGGACTTGCTTCCAATAAAACTGCAACGCCATAACCCGGATCGCATGCAGTAAGACCAATACGCAGAAGATCCAGCAGTCTGCCATCTTTGCCAATCACCATATTCCCTTCCAGGAGGCCGGTGCTCACGCCCCCGGGGGCCCCCGGCCAGGAAGGATCGTATGCCATCAAGTCCGAACAGATCCAGTTCGAGCTGTTCATAAGATCTGCATCTTCCGGGGCGGAAATCACGCCGATGGCATGACCGCCTTCCTTCCATGCACCATAATCCACCGATGCAAACAACCTGCCGCCCCTTACGGCCATTGGGAGAGGCGCACGTCCCCAGCCGGCAGACAAGGAAGAACCACTGCCGGAAAACAAATGGGCAGGTTGGGACCAGGTATCCCCGTCATCGTCAGAAACTCCTATAAGAATATCTCCGTATTCCGTGGAACACCCCAGCATATAAAGCCTATTTTGGTGCACAAACAACGTGCCCCAATAGCATGGGAAAAGATCCGTCACATAGTACCAGGTTTTTCCCCGATCATCGGATCGAAACAGCAAGGTCAGATTCTGGGGAGCACCGGACGCAAAAAGGTCCATGGAAACTAAAAGGGATCCCGAAGGCAGTTTCACAATGGATGGGCTGCACAGTGCACGGCCGGAAAAGGCATATAATCTGTCTTCCGGATGCAGATAATTTATGACCTGTCCTGGTACCGGGCCGGTCCTTGCCAGTCGGACGGCACTGGATTCCTCCGGTTTATCCTGTCTCTCAACACATAGTTCATAATCCATATCTTTCTTCAATCCGTTCATGCGCAGTCTTGCCTCATCCACAGATTTTATGTTCCAGGGAAGATCCTTTCCTTTCTCCCTCCACTTTAAAATATGGAGCCCTGGACAACCCTTGTCGAACCATTCCAGCTCGATTGCGTTCTCTTTCGGCGCAAGACGGCAGATAAATGGTAATTTTGCCTCTGCCATCTTATGGATCGGTCTGTATGGATGATATTGCCAACCTGTATTTCCTCTCATTTCCCCAACCTTTCTTGTTTGGTCCGCCTGCCCGGAACCCGTGATAATGATTTGCTTCGCCTTTCTTAAAACTTGTAGTCCTCTTCTATCGTCCGGATATTTTCCTGTAAAAGTCCGGCAAGCAGCTCTATTTTTTTATCATCAATACGGGGAGACGGACCGGAAACACTTAACCCGGCATAAGCTTCTCCGGAACTGTTTTTAATCGCCATGCCAACGCACCGAATGCCATATTCATGCTCCATTTCATCAATGGCGTACCCCCTGGACCGAATGATCTTCAGCTCCTCCTCCAGTTTGTCCTTCTCCATTATTGTTTGCTCCGTAAACTTATGCACCTTATTTTTATAAACTTCATCAATTACTTTCTGTGGAGAACAGGCAAGAATCGCCTTTCCAATCGCAGTACAATACATGGGTGCCCTTTCTCCCTGCAAATTTCTGGAAGGTGCAATTCCATAGGGACAGCACGATTCCAGGTATACTACTTCTGTTCCGTTGGGCACAGCGAGATATACATTTTCATGGGAAGAATCCGCTATCCTTTGCATATGAGGCAAAACAATACGCTGAATGGACATATGCGAATTAAAAACAAAACTTCTGTTCAGTATTTTTATGCCCAGCCTGTACTTACTGTTTTCAGGATTCTGGGATACATACCCCAATTGCTCAAAGGTAGATAAAATATTGTATACATTGCTTTTGTATAAACCAAGCTTGCAGCTTATCTCCGTGATGCTTAATTCCGGTTGTTCCACCGTAAAGCATTCCAGAACCTTCATGGCTTTATATAAGGACTTTACCTGATTTATCTTTCTCTCCATTTCATATCACCTCGCTTCCCATTCCTTTTTCAATTGTATAAACCAATCACCGATCCTTATAAATCGATCGCCTGAGCCACAAATTTTTCCAGCGTACACAGCTGCCGAACCTCGCTTCTGAAAAGAGGCGATAACTTTTCTTCGTCCACGCAGCGCGTATGCAGTGACATAGGAATGCCCATCAAGTTCATATGATATTTCGCACATACAGGGTACGCTCTGGACTCGATCAGGGATGCA
>DAINCI010000219.1:0-2444 GCA_036732425.1 Bacillota bacterium | reverse complement strand
AAATTATGAATAATTTATGAATTCACCGAAGAAGATTCCTGACGTTTCCATCGAACGCCCTGCGGAGTATCCTCCAGAACAATCCCCTGCTCTTTCAGCTCATCCCGGATCCGGTCGGCCAGAACCCAGTTCTTATCCTCCCGGGCTTTCTGCCGCTGCCGGATCAAATCCTCAACTTCCTCATCCAGCTTTCCCTTTTTCTTCGTCATCAGTCCGAGAATGCCCGTCAGACGCATCAGTTCCTCCCGCGCAGCGCAAAGCACCGCCTTCGGCCTGTCCGGCCCGGCATAGGTATTGATCTCCCGTATCAGATCAAAGATAACACCGATGGCGCCTGCCGTATTGATGTCATCTTCCATGGCGTTTTCAAAATCCGTTGTATATTCCGGCAATTGATCCTGAAACTTCTGGTCTTCCGCAGAAACAGGCCCTTTCGGAGCACCTTTGATCAGATATCCCAGATTGGTATCGGCATTGTACAGCCGTTCCAGCGCGCTCCGGGTCTGCTCCAGCAATTCCCTGCTGAAATTGATGGGATTCCGGTAATGGGAGGACAGCATGAACAGCCGCACCACCTCCGGATCGAATTTCTCACAGATTTCCCGTACGGTAAAGAAGTTGCCCGCCGATTTGGACATCTTCTGATGGTCAATATTGATATATCCGTTATGAAGCCAGTAACGCACAAACGGCTTTCCGGTGGCCCCTTCGCTTTGGGCAATTTCATTCTCATGGTGAGGGAAAATCAGATCCTGACCGCCGGAATGGACATCGATGGTCACTCCCAGGTATTTGGTGGCCATGGCGGAGCATTCAATATGCCAGCCCGGCCTTCCGGGACCCCAGGGGCTGTCCCAGGACGGCTCTCCCGGCTTTTTGCCTTTCCACAATGCAAAATCCATGGGGTTTTTCTTTCCTTCGTTGATGTCCACCCGGGCACCCGCCTCCAGATCCTCCAGGCTCTGCCCGGACAGTTTCCCATAGGAAGGGAACGCAGCCGTATCGTAATAAACATCCTCACCGGCCGGATACGCCAGTCCCTTGTCCACCAGGACACGAATAAACGCTATAATGTCATCAATATGCTCCGTGGCTCTCGGATAATGGTCCGCCCGGCGGATCCCCAGCCGGTCCGCATCCCTGAAATACTCTGCAATGTAATGCTCGCCCAGCTCCCGGACCGTGGTGCCTTCTTCCTTTGCCCTCTGAATCATCTTGTCGTCAATATCGGTAAAGTTCTGGACAAATGTCACCCGATATCCCTTGTATTCCATATATCTCCGAAATACGTCAAATACGATAAACGGGCGTGCATTGCCGATATGAATATAATTATAAACGGTGGGTCCGCAGGAATACATGCGCAGTTCCCCCGGATGGAGGGGAATGAATTCTTCCTTTGTCCTGGTCATCGTATTGTATAACTTCATGTCTTATGCTTTGCCTCCAATTCTTCCACTTTTTTCTCCAGATCCAGCAGACGGATCGTCAGTCTCATCAATGCTTCATTCACTGGATCGGGAAGATCCACCTGATCCAGATCGGGACTTTGCTCTTCGCCATACACCCTCTTGTTGTCCTTTTTCACCACCCTGCCCGGTATGCCGACCACGGTGCAGTTGGGCGGCACCTCGCTCAGCACCACTGAGCCTGCCCCAATTTTGGAATTGTCCCCCACGCGGAAGGGGCCCAGCACCTTGGCGCCGGTGCTGATGACCACATTATTGCCGATGGTGGGATGCCGCTTTCCGGTCTCCTTGCCGGTCCCGCCCAGAGTAGCGCCCTGATAAATCGTTACATTGTCGCCGATTTCCGTTGTCTCCCCGATGACCACACCCATGCCGTGATCAATGAACAGGCCCTTGCCTATTTTTGCTGCCGGGTGTATCTCAATGCCGGTGACAAATCGATTGAGGTTCGACAATATACGTGCCGGAAGCCTGCATTTATGACGGTACAGCCAGTGAGCAATCCGGTGCCAAAAAACAGCATGGAGTCCGGGATAGCAAAGAAGTACCTCCAGGGTGCTCCGCGCTGCCGGATCCCGCTCCCTTACGGCCCGGATATCTCCCTTTATCAGTTCGAACATCATGATCCCCCTATTTTGGTGCAAAAAAGCCTCCCCTCTGAAAAGTCAAAGACGGAGGCTTTTGTATTTCCACCCAGTTTCACGCAATATTATAGTATGGAAGCGCCTCACCTGTCAATGACGCACACACCGGACGGGCGGCACTCCGGGGAATGCACTGCGAATCAAGCCGTTTTCCCCCTGAAAAGCCGGGCGAGCCATGCAAAGAAACCCTTGATGGCATCCAGGATCTGCTGAAAAATCCCCTTGTTTTCGTTGATGGTCTGCCCTACCTTATCCAGGCCCTTGGAGATATTCTGCAGCTGCCCGGAGATTTGGTCCACATTCAGATCCAAATGGCTGATCTTCTCCATCA
>DAINCI010000218.1:0-2490 GCA_036732425.1 Bacillota bacterium | reverse complement strand
GGCAGCTGCCTGAAGCAAACAGTGCCTGGATTGCCGGCAGCATGGAGGGAGGAAGCAACGGTTTGGGGATTCACTATATTACCGGACGATCCGGCAGCGGAAAGACCATGCAGGTATACCGGGAAATCCTGCGTGCCCTGGAGCGGGGGGACAGCCGCCTGATCCTCATGGTTCCGGAGCAGTTTACGCTGCAGGCGGAACGGGATCTGATCCAAAAGCTGAATCTGCCCGGGCTTCTGGATGTGGAGGTGCTGAGTTTTTCCCGTCTGGCTCACAGGGTGTTCAATGAAGTGGGAGGGCTGACGCAGATTCACATCAATGACCAGGGCAGGCGGATGATTCTGCGCAGGCTGCTGGACTCCTGCCGGGATCGTCTCACGGTTTATAAAACGGTATCCGGGCAAAGCGGCTTTATCGGACAGATCAGTGATCTCCTGACTGATCTGAAACAGCACGATATCACACCGGAGCAGATGCGCCGGCAGGCGGAAGGACTTGCGTCCAACGAACTGCTGTCCGGAAAGCTGAAGGATACGGCATTGATCTATGAGGAATTCAATCATTATCTGAAAGATCGGTACATCGATTCGGAGGATGCGGTGAATGCACTGATTGAACGGATGGACCAGTCTTCGTTTCTTTCCGGTGCGCGGATCTGGATGGATGGTTTTGACTATTATCCGCCGCAGACCATCCGGGTGATGGAAAAGCTGGCAGTCCTGGCCCGAGATCTGACGATTACCTTTACCGTCGGTCTGGACGATACCGGCAGGGATCAGGATGTTTTCCGCGTTCATGCCCTTTCCCTCCAGAAAGTGCGTCGGATGGCAAAGGAGCTGCACAAAAAGGAGCGCTTCACTCATCTGACGGGTTCCGCAAGCGGGCCTTCCCGGTCTTCGGGGGCTCCGGAGATCCGTCATCTGGAACGGGAGCTTTATCATTATCCCTACCGGACCTGGCCGGATGCGGTCCGGTATATTGAGGCGTTTGCCGGGAACAATCCGGAATCCGAAGTGGAAAATCTGGCGGCCCGGATTGTCTCCCTTGCCCGGGAGAAGGGATGGCGCTACAATGAAATGGCCGTTGTTTCCGGCGATATGGAAACTTACGGCGGCATCATCAAACGGGTCTTTTCAGAATATGACATTCCTTATTTCCTGGATGAAAAACGGCCGGTGATGGAAAACCCCGTTGTGGATCTGGTCCTGACCGTCCTGCATGTGACAAGACGCGGTTACCGGTACGAAGACGTCTTTAAACTGCTGAAGACCGGATTCTGCAGTCTGTCCGCCGATGAGACGGAGCAGCTGGAGAACTACTGCCTGGAATTCGGGATACGGGGCAAAGGCTGGCAGGAGCCCTTTACCCTGGGGGGATCGGATGAAACGCTTACGGCGCTCAACGACTGCAGGAAGCGGTTTGTTTCCCCCTGTCTCCAGCTGGAAAAGCGCCTGAAACGGAGCAAAACGGTGGAAGGCATGGTAAAGGCCCTGTATCAGTATCTGGCGGACATCCATCTGCAGGAGCAGTTGAGGGAATGGATCCGGGAGCTCCGGGAAATGGGAAAGCTGGATCAGGTCAATGAAAATGCCCAGATCTGGAACATTATCATGGAGACTCTGGACCAGCTGGTGGAGATTCTGGGAGATCAGGAGATTACTGCGGAGGAGTTTTATCGTATCCTGGAATCCGGATTCTCCTCCCTGGAAGTCGGCATGATCCCCACGACACTGGATCAGGTTCTGGTGGGGGATATCCGTCGGTCCAAGAGTCAGGATGTCCGGGCACTGTTCGTTGTCGGCTGCAACGACGGGATCCTGCCTTCCGGAAAGCAGGAAGAAGGTCTTCTGGCGGCGGAGGAGCGGGACATGCTGTGCAGTATGGGAATGGATCTGGGTGGAAACACCGAGATGCTTTCCGCGGAGGAACGATTCGGCATTTATACGGCGTTCTGCAAGCCTTCCGATTTCCTGTCGGTCAGCTATGCCATTTCCGACGCGGAGGGCAGGGCGCTCCGGCCGTCCATTCTGATGGATCGCCTGAAGAAACTGTTTCCCCGGCTGAAGATCACAGGGGATCGGCGTGTGGATGCGGAACCGATGATGCGGATTGTTACGCCAAAGAGTACTTTCTCCCATATGGTACGCCATATGCGGGGCCTGGCAGACGGCAAATGCGGGTCGCATCTGTGGTGGCTGGTTTATGACTGGTACTTCCGGCATCCGGCCTGGGAAAAAAGGAGACAGGATCTGGAAAACGGGCTGTTTTACCGAAACCAGGAGGCATCTCTTGGGCAGGACAAGGCATTCGGCCTGTATTCCCTTCCGATCCGGGCCAGCGTATCCCGGCTGGAGCAGTATGTCCAATGCCCCTTTTCCCACTTTATCAAATACGGGCTGCGGCCCGGAGAGAGGAAGCAGTATGAAGTGGAGGCTCCGGACATCGGCGAGCTGTTTCATCAGGCCATTGAAGGGTTTACCGCCGAGGTTG
>DAINCI010000217.1:0-2505 GCA_036732425.1 Bacillota bacterium | reverse complement strand
GCCGGGGCAGGGTACGGGATCTGGGATTCGTGCCGATTCAGGATAAATACAATGCTTATTCCGCTGCACTTGCTTTGTGCCAGCCTTCCTTCAACGAGAGCTTTTCCATTGTGATTATGGAAAGCTGGGTCGGGCAGCGGCCGGTGCTGGCGAACAGCAAATGCGCAGTGACCCGGGATTTCTGCATGCAGTCCAACGGAGGACTTTATTTTGATGGGTATCGTGAGTTTGAAGGCTGCCTGGAGTATTTGATGGATCACAGGGAAACGGCGGATCGGATGGGAAGGCAGGGAAGACGGTTCGTAAGGGAAAATTTTGCCTGGGATGTCGTCACCGGTAAATACCGGAAATTTATTGAGGAATTGTACACTTAGGCTGGGGGGAGACAGGATGCCACGCATTGTTCAGATTTTACCCACCGTTGTCTATGGAGATGCGGTCAGCAATCACGCTCTTGCCCTGGCTGACATTCTGAAGCAGATGAATCTGGAAACGGAGATTTATGCCCAGAACATAGGCCGCGGCGCACAGGGAAAGGTAAAGCATATGGATAGATATCGGAATTCCGGAAAGGATATCCTGATTTATCATATGTCCACCGGTACCAGCTTGTCCCGGGATGTGATGAAGATGCCGTCTTTCCGGAAAGTAATGATTTATCACAACATTACGCCGCCGGAGTTTCTGAGGGATTACAGCTGGCGGGATTATCAGATTTTAAGGAAAGGGCGCCGGCAGCTGGCCATGATGAAGGACACTTTTGACTGGGCTTTCGGGGATTCGGAATACAACTGCAGGGAACTTTCACAATATGGGTATCGGAATGTGCATCTTCTGCCGATCCTGATTCCTTTTCAGGATTATGAGAAGACGCCATCCCGCAGGATTCTGAAAAAGTATCAGGATGGGCGCACCAATATTTTGTTTCTGGGAAGGATTGCGCCGAATAAAAAGCAGGAAGACATCATCAAGACTTTTTTTTATTACAAGAAGTACATGGATTCCACTGCCCGGCTGTTTCTGGTGGGATCCTATACGGGAATGGAGCGTTATTGCGGCGCCCTGCAGCTGCTGGTCGAAAAACTGGAGCTTGCAGATGTCTTCTTTCCCGGAAAGGTGCCCTTTGAGGAAATTCTGGCGTATTACCGGATCAGTGATGCGTTTTTGTGTATGAGTGAGCATGAAGGCTTCTGCGTGCCGCTGATCGAGAGTATGCTGTTCCAGGTTCCCATTCTGGCATACAGCAGTACGGCGGTGCCTGATACCCTGGGCAATGCAGGGGTATTGCTGAAGGAAAAGGATTACAGGATTGCTGCGGAGCTGCTGAACCGGATTGTCCACGACGAGATGCTGCGGGACAGGCTGATTGCCAATGGGGCCAAACGATTGGGACATTTTTCCTATGACAGGGTAGCCGGCTGTGTCCGGGAATATATGAAGGAAATACTGGGTGAAGAAAATGAGCAGAAATAAAATTGCACTGATCGTGCAGCGGTATGGCAGGGAGATCAACGGCGGATCCGAACTGTACTGCAGACAAATTGCCGGGAAGCTGGCGGAGGATTACAACGTGCAGGTTTTGACGACCTGCGCCACCGATTATTATGACTGGGCCAATCATTATCCGGAAGGACTGCAGCAGGTGGATGGGATACCGGTGTTGCGGTTTCGTGTGGATCAGGAGAGGGATCGGCGCCGTTTTGACCAGCTGTCATCCCGGGTATATCACAATCCGCATGCCAGCCTGAAGGATCAGATGGAATGGATGGAGCTTCAGGGTCCGCTGTCCTCCGCACTGATTGATTATATCCGGCAAAACCGGGAGAACTATGATGTCTTTATCTTTATGACCTATCTTTATTACACTACCTTTGCCGGACTCCGGCAGATTCCGGAGAAAAGCATGCTGATACCAACCGCCCATAACGAGCCTTCCATTTACATGGGAATCTTCTATCCGTTTTTTCATCTTCCGAGAGCTGTGATTTATCTGACGGAGGAAGAAAAGCAATTGGTAAACCGCACATTCCACAATGGGTACAAGCCGTCAGATGTGGTCGGCATCGGAATCGACCTGCCCGGACAGATTGATGCCGGAGCGTTCCGGGAGAAATACCACGTTACCGGGGATTTTCTCATTTATGTGGGCAGACTGGATGAGTCCAAGGGATTGCCCCATCTGTTCGAATATTTTCTGCGCTATAAGAAAGAGCATCCTTCCGATCTCAAGTTGGTGCTGATGGGCAAAGCGGCAATGGACATCCCCCGGGATCCGGACATTCTGCCTCTGGGCTTTGTCAGTGATGAGGACAAATACAACGGCATGGCCGCCGCACGGCTGCTGATCCTTCCCTCCCGCTTTGAAAGCCTGTCCATGTCAGTCCTGGAAAGCATGGCCCTGGGAGTGCCGGTTCTGGTCAATGGAAAGTGTGATGTGCTGAAAGGGCACTGTATCCGAAGCAACGGTGGGTTGTACTACACCAATTATTACGAATTTGAAGAATG
>DAINCI010000216.1:0-2511 GCA_036732425.1 Bacillota bacterium | reverse complement strand
TCCACGGAGAGTATCGGCATCTGAAGCAACACGCCAAACTGGCGGAGTCCCTGGGTATGCCCAAAAAGAACATTTTTATTGCCGAGTTGGGCAACGTCATTGAATTCACTCCGAATTCCTGCAGAATCAACGGCTCCGTTACAGCCGGTAAAGTATTGGTGGACGGGCTTGGCATTGGAGATGTAGGAAATATTGTGCTGCGTGACAGGAAGCATCTGTCTCAGGATGGCCTGATGGTAGTGGTTATCACCATGTCCAGGGATAATTACAGCATCGTTGCCGGGCCGGACATCATCTCACGCGGATTTGTCTATGTCCGCGAATCGGAGAAACTGATGGATGATGCAAAGAAAATTGTAAAGAATGTCCTGGAGGAATGTGAGGAAAAGAAAATCACAGACTGGAACACCATCAAACTGAATATCCGGAACGATTTAAGGGATTTTCTTTATGAGCGTACCAAGCGTAAGCCCATGATCCTTCCTGTTATTATGGAAATCTGACAGGCCTGTCCAGCGGAAATGCAACGAAATACTTGTCAAATTTCGTCCGGAAAGGTATAATGTTAGAGTTTGGAGGAATGTGTGATTGGGAGGGAGGGGATGTTATGCCTGATTCGGAGACCGGGAAAGACAAAGGAACGATAAAATTGCAGAAGGATAAAACGCTGAAAAAAGTACTGAGGCAAATTCTTATTTTTCTGATCAGTCTGTCTATCGTTGTTGCCACTTTTGCCTTGGTTGTCTATGGGATCTACGCCAGATTTTTTAAGCCGATGAACCCGAAGGATTCTGCCAAAATCAGTGTGGAAGTCCCTATGGGCACTTCTATAAACGGTATTGCAGAGATTTTGCATAAGAAGGGCCTGATACGGAATGAGGGTGCATTTAAGCTTATGGTTGATTTTTCCGATAAAACCAATGAGATGCAGGCCGGGAAGTACGAGCTTTCCAAAAGCATGACCCTTCAGGACATGATCAATGAGCTTCTGGATGGACGGATCTCTGTTTCCTCCATAAAGATAACCATCCGGGAGGGCGATGATATTCGAAAGATTGCATCCCGTCTGGTCAATGAATATAAATTGGCTTTTACGGAGGAAGACTTTATAAAAGAAGCAAAAAATGTGGATCATTATGTTGCGGATTATCCGTTTTTGAGAGATATCCCCGAAGCCCGGAAAAAAGGGAAATTTCCACTGGAGGGGTACCTGTTTCCCAATACCTATTACGTTTTTACAGACGATTCTCCGGAGAAGATCATCCGGATCCTGCTGGGCCAGTTCGATAAAACCTTTACCCAGGATATGCAGGAAAAGGCTCAGGAAGAAAATTTTACAGTGGATCAGGTGGTTACCCTGGCATCTGTCATTCAGAATGAAGGGATAGATGAAGAGTTTACAAAGATATCCGCTGTATTCCAGAACCGGCTTCGAATCGGTATGAAACTGGAATCCTGTGCCACCATCAATTATGTCCTGGACAAGGATGTGAAGCAGACCAATCTGACCGCTGAGGATACCAGGGTGGATTCGCCTTACAACACCTACCGGAATCCGGGATTACCGGCAGGACCGATTTCTTCCCCCGGCAAATCGGCAATGGAGGCCGTATTGAATCCGTATGCCGAATATATGGATGAAAAGAAACCCATGCTGTATTTTGTACTGATGGATCCGCAGGAAGGGTTGCATGCCTTCAACAGCACATACGAAGGACATGTGAGGGATAAAAAGAAATATCAGGTTCTCTGGAACTGAATGGAATAAATCTTCAAAGGCTCATTTGAAAAAATGGGCTTTCTTTATATCAATGAATAGCCGACAAAAATTACGGACCCGGAGAATAAGCCAAACCTTTGCAGGGCATACTTACAATATCCTGTAAAGGTTTATTTTTTATTCCATGAACCATGAATGCGGGGATTACGAATTCTTTCGGCAATCGACTTATGCGGATGGAACGGACGCATTCAGAGAGGAGTGCAGGCGGTTGAGAAAAGTACCATCGCAGAGAAAACGTTTTTTTTATTTGGGCTGTTGCTTTGCCGCCCTGTTTGCGCTGCTCATTCTGCGGCTGTTTCAGATTCAGATTATCGACGGGAAGAAATATACCAGGATGGCCCTTCCCCAGCAAACGGTAACCGTGGATGTGGAAGAAAAACGGGGGAATATTACGGATCGGAACGGCATTCCGTTTACACAGGCCGATGAGGCCCAGGAGTTGTTGATTTTTCCCAGGAGCGTCGGATTTGACGATTCCGCTTATGAGGCAATTGAAAAGCTGACCGGAAAGCCAAAGAGCTATTTTAGTTACAAAGATCAGACCTATTATCAGGAAATCATTGCGGACCCGGATTCTGCAAGCATCAAACCGATTCAGGAAGGGCGGTACCCGGGAGTATTATATCAGAAGAAAAGTCTGCGGTATGATGATCATTCCCTGGCGCGGCACGTGATTGGATATCTGAGAAAATCCGACGGAGTTCCCATGAGCGGAATGGAAAAAGTGT
>DAINCI010000215.1:0-2596 GCA_036732425.1 Bacillota bacterium | reverse complement strand
TGAATCAAAAAATAGCGAGATACGGCTGGTCTGTCCTTTTGCTGTTTGATTACGGATCCATCCGTCAAAAAGTAAAGGAAGCCACCGCGTCCATATTTATCATGACTCTGTCCCTTTATATTGTCCTTTTCATTATCTGTATTCTCTTCTCTGCATCCATGTCCGCAAGGCTGAAGGTTCTGACGGATAAGATGGAAAAGGTCAAATCCGGGGCTTTTGCAACACAGCCTGTTGTAACGGGCAGGGACGAGATTGCGGAGATCGACCATGATTTCAATGAAATGATCGTCCGGCTCCATGAATTGATTGATGAGAACTACGTTCAGAATATAGAGAGAAAGGAAGCGGAGCTCAGGGCACTTCGTTTCCAGATCAATCCTCACTTTCTTTACAATACTCTGGAATTGATCAATTCCATGGCTTCGGTGTATGGCTGTGACGATATCGGAAAGGTAAGTCAGAACCTGGGCCAGATGTTCCGCTATAACATGTCCGGTTCGGATTCGGACTTTGCCACCCTGCATGAGGAAATCGAACACATACAGAATTATACTTCGATTGAAAAAATCCGGTTTGAGGATAAAATAAAGGTGAAAATAGAAGTTCCGCAGGATCTTCTTGAATGCAGGGTTCCGCGTTTTATCCTTCAGCCTCTTGTGGAAAATGCGTTTCGACACGGCCTTCGGGACAAGGCAGACGGCTGCGTTGTCATCCGCGCGGAACGGAAGGATTCCTGTTTGTGCATCCTGGTTCAGGACAACGGACAGGGGATTGCAAAGGAAAGGCTGGACGACATCAACCGTTCCATTCATAGCCCGGAGACAGGGATTGCTTCTGCCATGACAGGTACGGGAATCGGGCTTTACAACATCAATAAGCGGATCCAGCTCTGCTGCGGAGAGGATTACGGAATACAAATGAAAAGTCAGGAAGGGAAGGGGACGGAAGTGTGGATCCGTCTTCCGGCAGAATAAACGAAGGAGGCAGGAAAATGTCGGATCTGTTGATTGCAGACGATGAAAAATGGATTCGAAAAGGGATCCTGGCAAAGCTGAGAAAAAGCAGTCTTCACTTTGACGATATTTATGAAGCCGGTGATGGTCTTGAGGCGAAAAAGCTGATAGAGGAAAAGAGACCGCATATTGCCATCACCGATATCATTATGCCCAGGCTGGACGGCCTGGAGCTCATGGAATGGGATAACCGGAAGCAGTTTGGTACCCGGTTTGTTATCATAAGCGGGTACTCGGAATTCCAATATGCCCAGAAAGCCATCAATCTGGGTGCGGAAGGGTATATTCTGAAGCCGATCACCGATTATGATCTGGTTTCCATCCTGCAGAAAGTCCTTCAGGAGGATCTTCCTTCGGAGGTCGGGCAGCAGCAGACTTCCGAGCGGGACATTATCTCAGGGGCCAGGGAATATATTACCGCCAACTATGGCAGGGATATCACAGTAAAGGACATTGCAGCGCATGTTTCCGTTCATCCCAATTATTTATCCGGTTTCTTCCGAAAGGAGACCGGAGAAACCATAACACAGTATCTGACAGGGATCCGAATCGAGGCGGCCTGTTATCTGCTGCGAAAGTCGGATGAACCGATCTGCAATATCTCCTGCCGGGTGGGATACCATGATAACCAATATTTTCATCGTGTGTTCAAGAAGCTGAAGGGGAAAACACCGGCGGATTTCCGGAATCAATACCGGAACGGATAAGGATGACCGGTTTCGACAGTTTCATTATTTACAGGGGCAGGGAATTATGATACGATATGAGGTAAGGTGGGTTTGGAAACAAACTTGGACCGGCACGGGAAACGAGCCGGCGCAATGAAAACAGAATGAATGGTAATGCGATGAAGAGAAGAGTAGGAGAAGCCCTCCATCCACAGAGAGCCCCGATGGTGAAAAGGGGCATGGCGCTTTTCCAAAGCAAGCCTCGGAGCAGCATACGGATTTTCATGCCTGGATCAGAAGGATATCGATGATGGATATTGGATGACAGAGGGTATGGAAGGATGCTATGACGGCATTCCCCGTTACGGAATGACGATATGAACAGGGACAGCAGCAACCCGACAGGAGGGACAGACTGTGGATTTAAGGAGCGGGCAATGCATGCGGGCCCTGGAATACCGGCAGAGACCAATAATGGCAACATATTGGCAAACAGGGGTGGCAACACGAAGCGGGAGCTTTCGTCCTCAGGATAAAATCCTGAGACGGAAGCTTTTTTTCTTTCTTTGGGTGGGAACGATACTGTATGCTTTTCCCAGGATTGATGCAGAATCAATGGTAAGACAAAAGAATGGCAGGATAATGGAACAGAAATGGCAAGGCAGGATAATGGCATAGCAGAAATTGAAAGGTACAGAAGGAGAGATTTCAGATGACAGAAAGAAGAACGACACAGAAAAAGGCAGGGGAAACTGCCCGGCCTGTTTTTCCGAAACGGGCAGTGATCACGGGCGGAATGCCCTATGGCAACAAGGAGCTGCACTTTGGTCATATCGGCGGTGTGTTTGTTCATGCGGATACCTTTGCCCGGTTCCTGCGGGATCGGATCGGGGAAGACAATGTGATTTTTGTTTC
>DAINCI010000214.1:0-2622 GCA_036732425.1 Bacillota bacterium | reverse complement strand
TTCCTTTTCCGCCAGAACCTTGCAGATCCCGTCTCCTCTTTCATTCTCTGCCATATACCTTCCGCTGTAATTCATAGGCAGTCCGGCAACCCTGCAGTCCACTCCCTTTGCCGCTGCGGTTTCCCCGGTCTCTCCCACTCCGGCAACCTCCGGATTGGTATAAATAACGGAAGGAACCGCATGATACTGCATCCGGTCCTCTTTCCCCAGGATATTGCTGACCGCCACTTCCGCTTCCCGGTAAGCCGTATGGGCGAGCATGGACATGCCGTTGATATCCCCGGCTGCATAAACACCGGGTACATTGGTACAGCATCTCTCATCAGTCCGGACCCGGCCATGATCCAATTCCACCCCGATATGCTCCAGCCCAAGGCCTGTCGCTTGCGGTCTTCTGCCGATGCTCAGAAGGACCCGGTCCGCCGTCAGGGAGAATGTCTTCCCCTGGGAATTTTCATGGTCATGGGACTCACAGACAACCGTGCCATCCTTTATCTGAGTCACCCGGGTATTCAGATAAAATGTCATGCCTTTCTTCTGATAATCCTTTCTCAGGATCTGCCCAATCTCCCGGTCCGTATTCCCCGCAATATGGTCCAGCATCTCGACAACGGTTACCTCGCTGCCTGCCGAATGAAAATAGGAAGCCATCTCCAGTCCGATGATCCCGCCTCCCACAATCACAAGGCTGTGCGGAACCTCCGGAAAATCCAGCATTTCCCGGCTGGTCAGCACCGTTCCCTTTTCCATTCCCTCTGCGACGCCTGGTATGGAAGGAATTACCGGCACGGAACCGGTGGCAAGAAGCAGATGTTTTCCGGTGACAACCGCATCCTCCTTCGGATGCTCCGCTTCCCGTTCCCCGCCAGTTGCTGCCGCTCCGCTGCCGGACCCGCTGCTGATCCTTACCTGAAACCCTTTTGCATTGCGGCCCAGGATTTCAGCCGATCCCATCCTCACTTCCGCTCCGCAGTTTTTCAGCCCGGCCCGGACTCCCGCCACCAGTTTGCGGACAATTTTGTCCTTTCTCCGGAGAACCGCCCTGTGGTCCAGCATTACCTCCCCGGCCCGGACCCCGTAGGGCTTTCCATTCCTCGCCTGATCACAGATTTTGGCGGAATACAGCATTGTTTTGGTTGGAATGCAGCCTTCGTTGAGGCAGACTCCTCCCAGATGCTCCTTTTCTATCAGCAGAGGGTGCAGGCCTGCCTGCCCGGCCCGCTCTGCCGCCAGATATCCTGCCGGCCCTCCGCCGATGACAATCAGATCATAGGTCATTTGTTTTCCCCCCAAATACTTTTCCGGATGCATGCCGGAACCGGCATTGCGACTGTATCATAACTGCACTATGACTGCATTATGGATGGTGCCACTCCAAAGGGTACTGGCTAAATCTGCTGTATTCGCTGATCCAGCTCTTCCCATTGGTCGGTATCCAAATGGGTGATGTATTCCAGGTCCTTTAGATTCTGCTCCCTGTCCGGACTCCCGTGAAGCATGCCGGAAACCCGGTCCGCCAGACCGCTTAATCGGGTCCGGAGGGCATAATACCCCAGAAGATTGGGATCCGGCCGGAAGGGACCGGCGCACGCTTCTTTGTACTTCTTCAGGAAAAAGTCAAAATCCTCCGTCAGAAAATACTGCAGATCAGCCTCCCGCGGCGCGATTCTGGCAGATCCCCAGTCAATGAAACAAAGATTTCCCTGCGAATCCAGCAACAGATTTCCCCCCCGCAGATCGCCGTAGGTCAGAACCATATCGTAGGGATCAAAATCAATCTGCTCCCGGTATCGATAGAGCCGATCAACAAAACTCAGGGTATTTTCCTTTTTTGGCAGAAGCTCATCACACAATGCCTGAATTGTCGGATCGGTAAATTGCCGGACCTGTTTTTCCGAATAGGTTTTCGAGTCCGTCTCCCTGCTGGCCTTGCTTCCTTTCCCGTCTTCCCTGCCTGGCCCCATCTCTTTCCCTGGCCCCATTTCTTCGCCCATTTCCTCAGAAAGGTTTCCCAGATCGGCAATGACATCCTGCATGACATACGCAGGACGTTCCTTTTGCATCTGCTCCAGACATTCCATGTTTGTTTCCAGACCCTTCAGAAAGGAAAGATCAAAATCCTCGATCCGCATCGCCCGAAAGTGCATCTGTCCTGTCAGGTCATGGATGCAGGCAATGCCATTTGCCGCCTTTTCCAAAACCTCCCGGCAGAAAGGACTGGCCTCCTCCAATGTTTTTCCTTCCCGGAAGGAAAAGAGTACGATCTTCGCCGGGCCGATATCCACCACAAAATCCCCACGATCATCCGAAATCGGATAAGAAATGTTCCGATAAAGTCCCCGGTCATACATGTCCCATGTGACCGGAAGGGAAAACTTCAGATATCGGATGCCCTTCTTTCCACTTCGGGTGTTCTTGTCAAACAGCTTCATGAAATATTTTGTCCCATCGGTGCCGACAATCCGATAGACATAAGAAATGTCCCCATTGGGGAGAAATACAGGCTCTTGAATCGAAATCCCATAGTTCTTTAAAACAGCAGTCTGAATCACTTCATCTTCCACTGCAAATCTCGTCCTCATATTTTCAACTCCTGTTACTGCCCTTAATCCTTCCTTTATT
>DAINCI010000213.1:0-2640 GCA_036732425.1 Bacillota bacterium | reverse complement strand
TTGTTCTGGTTCCCAGCAATATTGATATCGTAGGAAATATTCCGGAGGATTTCAAAGGGAAAAGCTTTTATACACTTGGTACCAGCGCGGATAAGGAATAGGGGACTGCAGACTTGGCAGGTCTGTTCGTAGCTTCCCTTCTGAAAAGAATTGTGCTCTTTCTGGATATCTGGTCATGGCTCATCCTTATCCAGTCTGCTCTCACGATCTTTGTACGCCCGGCGGATCAGGAATCCAGGATCGTGAAGCTGCTTACCAGAATAACGGAGCCGATAAACGGACTTTTCCGGCGGTTGCTGAAGAAAACAGGTGTTTTGGGAATGCCTGTGGATTTGTCTCCCATGCTCTCCCTGATTGCATTGTGGGTCTTATCCTGCCTGTTGAACCAATTATCGAAAAGCATAGGTGGATTCTAATAAAATGTGGAATCCAATGCTTTTTGTGCTCCGGCATGGTCCGCAGGGAAAAGAGATATGGCAGCAGGAAAGCAGACTGTTCCTTGTCGTCTGAAAATTCATAACATATTGAAAGGAAGGAAGAATTCTTATGTCACTGACACCGATGGATATTCACAACAAGGAATTTGCCAGAAAATTCAGAGGGTATCAAGAAGATGAAGTTGACGAATTTCTGGATGCCATTGTGGATGAGTTCGAAAAGCTTCATAAGGAGAATATAGACCTGAAGGATAAGGTTCATGCATTGGAGGATCAGATCAATCAATATAAAACCATGGAGCATACTTTAAAGGACACCCTGGTAACCGCGCAAAAGACAGCGGATGAGGTAACGGCGCTTGCACAGAAAAAAGCCGGGATGATACAAAAGGATGCGGAAGACCAGGCGCATCACGTTGTGGAAAGTGCCAACAATCAGGTGATTGAGATTCGAAAGGAATATCAGGAAGCTCAAAAGCAAATGAGACTTTTCCGGTCCAAATATCGTTCCTTGCTGGAGACACAGATCGAACTGATCTCCAATGATGTCGCCGCAACAGATGATCCAACACCACCTGAAACAAAAGAATAGCAATTTTCCAGGGAGGACATACTGAAATATGTCCTTTTATTTTTTTGTATTTTTGCCGGATGCAATCAGTTTTTGGTCTCCGGCGCTTCAGGAGGGATGGATATGAAAAACAATGAGTTGAATTATCTGAAAGACAAGCTTCAGAAAAGGATGGAGCATCAGGAAGAAGCTTTATCCCTGCGCAGGGAACTCGGGCTGGAAGATTCCCTGAGAGAATTATCAAAGGAATTGTCTTACTATGATAACCATCCGGCAGACATTGGCAGTGAAACCTATGAACAGGAAAAGCAATTTGCTCTGGGCAGACATTCCGCCCGACAAATCAATGAAGTAAATGCCGCCATAAAGCGAATGGAGAAAGGGACATATGGGTTCTGCGAATCCTGCGGCAGGGAAATCAGCTTTGAGAGACTGGATGCCATGCCGGAAACCAGGCTGTGCATGGAATGCGAAGAGCAACGCAGGACAGAAATCGGAAAAGAGGAATGGAACCGAAAGGCAGAGCAGAACTCCCAGGAGCCTCCGATTCCGCAGTTGTCATCCGGAAATAAAAGTGCTTCCTATGACGGGGAGGACGCTTTGAAGGATACACAGGCTTATGGAAGCTCAAGTGGTCCACAGGATGTTGCCACCAGCGGCCCTGTGGATTACCGGCATACCTGGTCCGAAAATCAGGAAGATCAGGGATATGTGGAAGACGTGGACCGCATCAGCAATGCAGTTTACCGGCAGCAGTTACCGGATACCAGGTATAATGATCCGGATCTATCCGGAAAGCCGGTAAAGGAAACAGATTATTCCGGGGAAAAAGGACCGGGGAAAAAGAAGGAAAGCGATTGATGGGGAATGTCTATGGGAGCCTCCTTATGGTATAATAAGCGGGTACCGAATAGAAAGGAGGCTCTTCATGCTGGAAATATTTATTGTTCTCTTTCTTACCGCAGCAGATCGAATCACAAAATATCTGGCAGTTCATTACCTGAAACCACTTCAAACCGTGCCCATATGGAAAGGGATTTTTAGCCTGACTTATGTGGAAAACCGGGGGGCGGCCTTTGGAATTCTGCAAAATAAGAGGTGGTTTCTGGTCGCTTTGCCATTGGCGATTATCGCAGCAATTGTAATATATCTGATCACTCATCGGGAGGACAGTCTGCTGAGCAAAATCTGCCTTGCTGTTATTCTGGGCGGTGCCATCGGAAATTTGTTGGACCGTATCCTTTTTGGTTATGTGGTGGATATGTTTCAGTTTGTTTTTATTGATTTTCCGGTGTTCAACGTAGCGGATACCGCAGTGGTATGTGGTACGATTCTGCTTGCCATTCAGATACTTTTTATGGATGTGTCCAAATCGTGAAGGCGGTGATGGTATGGAAAGGATTCATTTGATTCCCACCCCGGAAGATAATGGACGGAGACTGGATCAATATCTTGCAGAGAAGCTGCCGCAGTATTCCAGAAGCCATTTTCAGAAGCTCATCCGGAACGGCCTGGTTACCGTGGATGCAGGACCTGCAAAGGCAAATCACCGGATCCGGGCAGAAGAACAGATTGTCGTTTCCCTGCCCCCTCCGAAGGAAATGAAAATTGCACCGGAAAATATAGATCTGA
>DAINCI010000212.1:0-2654 GCA_036732425.1 Bacillota bacterium | reverse complement strand
AGGCGACAGAGCCGGCATGTCTTTTGCAACATCCTGCAGAGCCTGTCCCATGCTCTGAAAAGAAAACAGGCTGCCTGCGTTCGGCAAGCCCATGATCTTCCGCATGGTATCGTATGTAATCCCGATTCCGGTCAGAAAGAATATCATGCAGCCCAGAAGAGACAAACCAATTCTTCTTTTTCTCCTGCGCCTGAGCCGACTCCTTTCCATACGGGTCAAAATACTCCACCTCATTCTATAATTTGGCTGATGGCCTCCGCCAGATATTTGCTGGATCGATCCGCTTCCGCCAATGTCGTAAGATTGCTCCCCACTTCGATCAGAATGCTGTTGGTGGAAATATGCTGATTGTACCGGCCCCTTTTATAAAGGACTTCCTTGGCGAGTCCCGGATACAGCCCATTGATCTTGTTGGTCAGCTTGATCGCCAGCTTTGCATTTTCCTCCCACTTTGGCTTTTCACTGAAGCCTCCCACAATCCCTTCCCCGGTTCCAATGACAACCATCACCTTGGCCACACGTTCCCCGTTGATCATGACGACTTCCTGATCCGCTTTTGTCTTGCTTTTGGTATCGTAACCATTGCGGTGAAGATCAATGAACATCTGCAGGGAATCATGCGCTGTCTTTTGACTCTTCAGGGTTTTCAGGGATTGGGCATAGGAAGAGTTGTATCCGGCCGCTTCATGGTTGGTCGTATCGTGAAGAACAGCAATTCCCCTTTCTGCCAGCCGACGTGCCAGCGCCTCCCCGACTTTCACCACCGAATGATTGAGATCATCCGTCCGGAACGCCTCAGAAGAAGCTTCCCTGTATGGATCTTTGGGATCCTGCTGATAGGATTCCCTGGTATGGGAATGATAGACCATTATTTTGGGGCCCTGTCCGGATAACACAAGCGGCTGCTGATCCACCTTGATTTGATCAATCTTAATCCTGGCTCCTTCCGATACATTGGAACTGCCGCCTTCTTCCGAATCCGCAGAATCCGTGTCGCCCGATTTTGCGTTCTTGTCCGTATTCCCAGCGGGCAGAGCCGAAGAAACTTCCACTGCATTATCCGGCGTATCCGGTGTATGGAAGGTGTTGTCGGGAAGATCCGATTCGTTCCCAAGATAGGGCATGGAATAATTGAGAATCGTCCTCGGATCCCGAAGCCCCCCCCTGCTGATCCGGTGCCACAAAGCGGAAAAGAAATTATTGGAACCCCGATCCTCTGCAGCCAGTGCGGAAAACCCTCCGTTCAGCATAGCTTTGTAAATGGAATCTCCTTTGTCCCCCCCGCTTTCGGTTGGGAGACTTTCCTCCTCTTCCTCCGCAGCAGAATGAAATCGGACCGGATTTCCGGAAATCAGCCTCCAGGACAGGAAACAAACCGCCACCACAAGAACCGTAATGACCACAAAATAAATTAAACTGGACATTCGCATGACCTTGATCCGAACCATGCTTCCACCTCATCCTCCCGTTTTTCAAACAGAAAACAATCTTCCTCGTTTCTCTATTTTATTCACGGGAGGAGGGATTATGACTGTCAATGCAGATAGCGGTTCACATCTTCCAGTGTCATGCCTTTGTTGATCGCCAGATTGATCCCGTCTGCAATAATGTCCGCCACATCGTCAATCAGAACGTCCACTTCCTTGGGCGTTACCACCAGATCCCCCATGCCCTGGGTCACCACTTCGCTGACCAGACGGTCCAGATGCTGTTCGTCCATGGATTTCAGCATTTTGGAAAATTCACTCTCCGGCGATGCCTTGTCGGACAACTCCTGAATCAGCATTCCCAGTGCGTCCCGGCCGATGGTATGCGCATACACCACGGTCGGAACGCCGATGGCAAGGGTCGGTACCCCCAGGGTCTGCTGCGTCAGTCCCATTCTTTTATTCCCGATTCCTGATCCGGGATTGATGCCGGTGTCCGACACCTGAATCGTGGTGGCAATCCGATCCGTCTTGCGGGATGCCAGGGCATCGATGGCGATTACAAGGTCCGGATGGACTTTTTCCACAATCCCTTTTAAAATCTCGCCGGTCTCGATTCCGGTAATTCCCAGAACCCCGGGAGCAACCGCACAGATGGAGCGCATACGGTCATCCACCTCGTCGGGAACGTATTCAAAGATATGTCGGGTGACCAGAATGCGGTTCACTACCTTCGGACCCACCGCATCCGGTGTAACATTCCAGTTTCCAAGGCCTGCCACCAGTATGACGCTGTTATCGTTTAAATGTACCAGTCTGCGTATTTCCGCAGCCAGCTGTCCTTTGACCCTTTCCCCGTAGTGCGGACCCCCTTCCCGGATCTCAGGAACATCCAGGGTAATATAGTTTCCTATAGGCTTGCCGATACTCTTTTCTCCCTCTTTGGAAACCACCTCGACCCTTGTTACGTTGATATCTTTCTGCCCGGCATTTTCCACCCGCACTCCCGGAATTTCATATTGATTGTCCTCCTGGGCCATTTCCCTGGCTTCCACTGCCAGATCAGTCCGAATGCTCCTCTTCATTGGCCTTCATCCTTTCCATTCTCCATGGATATCGTTGTTATCCATGAATGTGTATTATCTTTATTTTCACCCCGGCAGTGGGATTTATTCCAAATTTAATTGGTTTGGACAGAAAGAAAGGATGAAAAAGCAAAATAAAATT
>DAINCI010000211.1:0-2658 GCA_036732425.1 Bacillota bacterium | reverse complement strand
CATTCCGCTGATATCCGGACCGTACCAGTCATATGTGGCTATGGGAAAGTCCCTGCCCCCATGAGTCCTCATTTCGCGCATCGTCCTGTCAACCATAGATAAAATCAACTCCTGTCTCTTTATCCCTTAAGACAATACATCCGTTGTTTCCTGAGCATATTGTTTCCTGACCGGTTTGTTTATAAATCAACTGCTTTCTGTATGTATTGTATAAAAAATATTGCAATAGTGCAACAATACATTGGAATAATGCAAGCATATTCATGTGGCAGGCGATACCATTGGAACGGGAACAACAGAATATCTCCATCCGGGCAAACTTATAATCAGTAATATGATAAAATTTTCAGGGAGGTCTTTCGTTGAAATTCACCAATGGACACTGGCTCTTAAAAGACAACGTAAAATGTTATGGCGCAGCTGCGGTTACGGATGTGGCCATTATGCAAAATCGCGTAATTGTGTATGTTTCCCCGGCAAAAATATCCCACAGGGGGCAGACTCTCACCGGCCCGCTGCTGACCATTGAATTTACTTCCCCACATATTGATGTGCTTGGCATAAAGGCGTATCACTTCAGGGGCACGATGAAACGCGGGCCGGAATTCGAGCTCCATGCAGAAGATCTGCATCTGACAGTTGTCCAGGATAAAAAGAAGCTGACCATCACTTCCGGCAGCCTGACCGCCCAGGTGGAAAAGGATCCTTTCCGTATCTGCTATTTTTACGGTGAAAATCTCCTCACCCTGTCCGATACCAAACAACTCGCTTATCTGACGGTGGATCAGAAGCCCTATATCCGGGAGCGCCTGAACCTGTCCGTCAGCGAATGCCTGTATGGCCTGGGGGAACGCTTTTCCAATTTCGTGAAAAACGGCCAGTCGGTGGACATCTGGAACGCAGATGGAGGCACTTCCTCCGAACAGGCATATAAGAACATCCCTTTTTACGTTTCCAACAGAAAATATGGGGTTTTTATCCGCCACACCGGAAAAATCTCGTTGGAAATCGGATCGGAATCGGTCTCAAAAACCCAGTTCAGCGTAGGCGGCGAAGAGCTGAATTACTTCATGATCGCCGGAGACAGCCTGAAGCAGGTCCTGATCAACTATACGGATATGACCGGAAAGCCTGCGCTTCCTCCTGCATGGAGCTTCGGCCTGTGGCTGTCCACCTCCTTTACCACTGACTATAACGAAGAAACTGTCACCCATTTTGTCGATGGCATGGAGAAACGCGGTATCCCGCTTTCCGTCTTTCATTTTGACTGTTTCTGGATGAAGGAATACGAATGGTGCAATTTCCGCTGGGACCCGGAAAAGTTCCCCCATGCCGAATCCATGCTTGCCCGTTTAAAGGAAAGGGGGCTGAAAATATGCGTCTGGATCAATCCGTATATCGGCCAGAAGTCTCCGTTGTTCCAGGAGGGAAAAGAGAACGGATATCTGCTGAAAAAGGCGGATGGAAGTGTCTGGCAATGGGATATGTGGCAGCCGGGAATGGCGATTGTGGATTTTACAAATCCCGATGCTGTAAGCTGGTATAAGGGATATCTCCGGAAGCTTCTTCAGCAGGGGGTGGACTGTTTCAAAACAGACTTCGGCGAAAGAATCCCGCTGGACGTGTGCTACAGTGACCATTCCGATCCCGCTAAAATGCATAATTACTATAGTTATCTTTACAACAAGGCCGTCTTTGAACTTCTGCAGGAATGCAGGGGACCGCAGGAAGCCGTATTGTTCGCAAGAAGTGCAACGGCAGGTTCCCAGAAGTATCCGGTTCATTGGAGCGGGGACTGCGAAGCCACCTACGAATCCATGGCGGAATGTCTTCGCGGAGGGTTGTCCCTGGTCCTGGGAGGCTTCGGCTACTGGAGCCATGATATCGGCGGCTTTGAAAACACCGCCACGGCAGACCTGTACAAGCGTTGGGTGGCGTTCGGATTATTGTCCACCCATTCCCGGCTGCACGGCAGTTCGTCCTATCGTGTGCCCTGGCTGTTTGACGAAGAATCCGTCGATGTACTGAGGTATTTCGTAAACTTAAAAATGAAGCTTATGCCTTATATCTACAGCGCAGCATGTGAAACTTCCCAAACCGGCATCCCGGTTATGCGGCCCATGGTGATGGAATACACGGACGATGCGGCGTGTGCTTACCTGGAAAGGCAGTATATGCTGGGAGAAAGCATTGTTGTGGCACCGATTTTCAACCAAAATGGTTCTTCGGAAATATATCTGCCGGAAGGAACATTCACTCATCTGTTGACCAACGAGACGATCCGCGGCGGGCGTTATATCAGGAGAACCTACGATTATTTCAGTCTCCCCCTGTGGGTCCGGCCAAACAGTATTCTTGCCATGCTGGAGGAATCGGAAGCGGATAAAGGTACCACGTATGACAGTTCCACTCCCATGCTCTTTCATATCTACGAACCGGAAGAGAGTGCCATAGCCAACCTGTATGACAGCAGAGGGGATATCATGTGCGCCATACACGCAAACTCAGACGGCAACAGGGTTACGGTCCGTTTCGAAGGCAAATGTCCAGGCGGCACGGTCCGGGTGTCCCGGAAGGGACAGACCGGGACAGCGCCGATTGACAAGGAAGCGGCGGAAGCTGTCGTGCTTTTGTCGTAATTCCTGTCTGGATCCATAT
>DAINCI010000210.1:0-2662 GCA_036732425.1 Bacillota bacterium | reverse complement strand
GAGGCAGGAAAGGTGACGGATACGATGAGGGAAATCCTTCCGTTTATACCGCCGAAGCCGTCCTGAAAAGTACGAAGGCTAAGAACGCAGGAAGTTGGTCCGTATAGCAGAGGAGAACAGGTTATGAAGCGAGAATTTACAAAAATGCATGGTCTGGGTAATGATTATATCTATTTCAATTGTCTGACCGAAGACATTCCACATCCGGAGGCCCTGGCTGTCCGGCTGTCCGACCGTCATTTCGGGATAGGAGGGGATGGCATCATCCTCCTCTGTTCTTCGGACCGGGCAGATGTGAAAATGCGGATGTTCAACGCGGACGGCAGTGAAGGAAAGATGTGCGGAAACGGCATACGCTGTGTCGGAAAATACCTTTATGACAACGGGATCGTAACGAAAACAAACCTGGACGTTGAAACACGCAGCGGAATCAAGAAGCTGGAGCTTCATGTACAGGACCAGGTGGTCCGGTCCGTCCGGGTGGATATGGGCAAGGCGGACTTTTCTCCGGAAAGTATCCCTGTCCTGCTGGATGGGAACCATATCATTCACCGGGAATTACTCCTTGCCGGAAGGAAATATTTCATTACCTGCGTATCCATGGGAAATCCCCATTGCGTTGTTTTTGTGGAGGACGTGGATTCCGTTCCCATTGCAACGGAAGGGCCGATGTTTGAAAACGCTTCTGTTTTCCCGGACCGTACCAATACGGAATTTGTCCAGGTCCAAAGCGGCAAGGTGCTGAAAATGCGGGTCTGGGAACGCGGCAGCGGAGAGACTCTTGCCTGCGGTACCGGGGCCTGTGCTTCCGTTGCTGCTGCTGTGGCAAATGGAATCTGCAGCCGGGATGAGGAAATCCGGGTTTGCCTGAAAGGCGGGGATCTTTTCGTCCGGTACACAGAGGAAACCGTTCTTATGACCGGCAATGCGGAAAAAGTTTTTGAAGGAGTTGTAAACATATGACGAAGTACATTTTTGTAACAGGCGGCGTGGTTTCCGGCCTGGGCAAGGGGATCCTGGCGGCCTCCCTGGGCAGGCTGCTCAAGTCGAGGGGACTGAAAGTATTTGCACAGAAGCTGGATCCCTACATCAATGTGGATCCGGGGACCATGAGTCCTTATCAGCACGGAGAAGTGTTTGTCACGGAGGACGGTGCAGAGACCGATCTGGATCTGGGACATTATGAACGGTTTATCGATGAGGATCTCAACCGGTTTTCCAATCTGACCTCCGGAAAGGTTTACTGGAACGTGCTGAACAAGGAGCGGAAGGGAGAATATCTTGGCGAGACGGTTCAGGTGATTCCACATATTACAAATGAAATCAAGCATTTCATTTATACTGTATCACGGGGGGACGATATTGATGTGGTCATCACAGAAGTGGGCGGGACCATCGGAGACATCGAAGGACAGCCTTTTCTGGAGGCGATCCGGCAGATTCCCCTGGAAATCGGAAGGGAAAACTGCCTGTTTATTCATGTAACACTTGTTCCCTATGTCAGCGGTTCCAATGAATACAAATCCAAGCCGACCCAGCACTCTGTCAAACAACTTCAGTCCCAGGGCATCATGCCCGATATCATCATCTGCCGGTGTGACCGGAAACTGGAGCAGAGCATGAAACAAAAGATATCCCTGTTCTGCAATGTAAAGCCGGACTGCGTTCTGGATAACACTACCGTGCCGGTTCTGTATGAAGTGCCCATCATGCTGCACAACCAGGGCCTTGATGATATTGTGTGCCGGGAATTGAAGATTCCGGCACCGCCCTGCGACCTTTCCGACTGGACCGGCATGCTGGATCGGATCCGCTGCAGAAGCAGGGAGGTGACCATAGCCATTGTGGGGAAATATGTAAAACTCCATGATGCTTACCTGTCCATTGTGGAAGCCCTGCATCATGCGGGCTATGAAACCGGAACGAAAATCCGGTTTTGTTGGGTGAATGCAGAGGAGCTTGTCACGGAAAACGATGCGGAGGAAAATCTGGCAGGCTGTGACGGGATATTGGTTCCCGGAGGATTTGGCGACCGGGGCATGGAAGGAAAGATTCAGGCGGCAAAATATGCGCGAACCCGTAATGTCCCTTATTTTGGAATATGCCTGGGGATGCAGACGGCAGTGATTGAGTTTTCACGGGATGTGGCAGGGTTGGAAGATGCCAATTCCAGTGAATTCAACCCGGAAGCCCGGGACTGTGTCATCGATCTGCTGCCGGATCAGCAGGGAAATATTCCGAAAGGCGGCACCATGCGGCTGGGAAGTTACCCCTGCCGGATCCTGCCGGACACGATCATGGCCCGGGCTTATCAGTCCGGCAGGATCGCGGAACGTCACCGTCACCGGTACGAATTCAACAATCGGTACCGGAAGATTCTGCAGCAGGCGGGTCTGGTGATCAGCGGTACCTCTCCGGACGGATATATTGTGGAAACTGTTGAAATCCCGCAAAATGATTTTTTTCTGGGCGTCCAGTTTCATCCGGAGTTCAAAAGCCGGCCCAACCGGGCACATCCCCTGTTCCGTGAATTCGTGAAGGCAGCCCTGGAAAGATCGGACAAAGCCCGGAATGCGGGGGAAAACGGATGAGAATCAATGCAAATTATCTTCGGCTGGAAGACAGCTACCTGTTCTCCTCCATTGCGAAAAAGGTGGCGGCA
>DAINCI010000209.1:0-2788 GCA_036732425.1 Bacillota bacterium | reverse complement strand
ATGGCATCGGTATCGGTGATCAGGCGGTCATAGGAAATCACGGTAACGCCTGCCTTTTTTGCCGCTTCCACCGAGGCGCCTGCTGCGGCCGCATCCTGCGCGCAGATAAATCAGGACATCCATGCCGCGGGCGATCAATGTCTCCACATTGGTTTTTTCATTGGCGGAAGAACCCTGGCTGAATAATACCTCTACGGAATAATCCGTGTCGGAGATAATATCTTCAAATCTCTTCTGATCCTGCAGCCATCTGGGTTCATCCTTGGTTGGCAGTACGATGCCGACATTAATTTCGCCTTTTTTGCCGCTGCTTTTTTCGTCGCTGCCCTTGTTGCTGTCTGCTTCCGTATTGCTTCCTGTTTTGGTGTCCCTGGTACCGCCGGTTTCTTTTCCGCATCCGGAGAAGGACAGTGCCAGAACACCGCACAGGAAAAGAGCAAGAAATCTTTTAATCCGTTTCATGCTTTTTCTCCTCCTTTTTTTGAGAGCAAGGTCCTGATTTAGAATATCTGCATATCTTTATGCCACTTTTATTTTACAATATGCCATATTGACAGGCAATGGATGGATTTGCTGTTTGCCCATGTTTTCTTGTCATTTTCAGGGGCCCTGTCCGTGCCTGTTATTTTTTGCTGTACATATAGGAGGAAAGGAACAATAATTTACAGTTTTACTCTTTTGCTTGATAGATATCCTCATACAGGTGAAATCCATCCCGGATAACCGTTTCCTTCATATTTTCCTTCGTCACCGGCAGGACATCAATCAGAACATAGGGGATTTCATAGGTGCCGTCGCTCATGGTGCCCTGTCCCGGAACCTTTTGCCCTGCGGCAAGGCGCAGGCAGGATTCCACCGTTTTTTCCACCAGTTTCTGGATGGGCTTGTAGGTTGTCATGGTCTGCTCCCCATTGACAATCCTCTGACATGCCACCAGATCGGCGTCCTGTCCGGATACCGCCACTTGCTCGATCATCTGTGCTTCCGCCAGAGCATCGATGGCTCCCCAGGCCAGGGAATCGTTGCCGCAGAGAATTGCGCGGATATCCCTGCCATTTTTCCGGATTTGTTCAGAAGTAAAACGATAGGCGTTTTCCCTTGTCCAGCCTTCCGCCCAGGTCTTTTCCAGGATCCGGATCCGCCCGCTTTCCATGGGTCTTTTCAGGACGCTCATGGCGCCGTCCTGGATCCGTCTGGTATTGTCATCAGATTCCGGCCCGTTCACAATCAAATATCCGCCGTCCGGAGCTTTTTTCAGCAATTCCTGTGCCATAACCTTCCCGACTTTAAAATGATCAAAGGAAACATACAGATCCGCATCGGCGTTTCTTACCAGCCGGTCATAGGAAATAACGGGAATCCCCTTGTCTTTCGCCGCCCTGACGCATTTTACCTCGCTGTTGCAGTCATTGGGAGCAAGGATCAGGACATCGATGCCCTGATGGATCATTTCCATCACCTGCCGGTACTGCAGATCGGAATCCCTGTTGGCATTGTTAACAATTACTTCCATGCCGTTCTGCTTTGCCATGGAGAGAAAAATATCCCTGTCCCGGATCCATCGGTCTTCCATCAGGGTTCCCATGGAAAATCCCACGAATATCCTGTTTTTCGGATGATCGGCTGGTTTTGGTTTTTGCTTGGCGCAGCTTCCGGACAGAACAATGGAAGCCAGGAGAAGCAGCAGAATCCCTTTTTTCAACATTTGCCTCCTTCCGCTTGCTTTCGATACTCGCTGGCGGTAATCCCTGTTGTTTTCCGGAATGTTTTTGAAAAGTAGCCCGGATCGGCAAAGCCAACCCGCCAGGCAACGTCCTTCACGGTTGCATTCGGATCCGACAGGAGTTCCCTGGCTTTTTCGATCCGGACCCGGGTCAGCTTGTCGCTGAAGTTCCGGCCGGTTTCCTCTTTGTAAAAACGGCTGAAATACCAGGAGCTCAGGTTTACTTTCCCTGCGACTTCCTCCAGGCTGAGATTGCGGGAATAGTTGGCTTCGATATAATCGTCCGCTTTTTTGATGATGTCCTTGGCTTTTTCGTGCTTTTCACTGCAGACCGATGGCAGAATGTCGTTCAGGAACTGTCTCATCGTTTCATACAGACCTGTTTTTGTTTCTGCCCGGATCACCTGGTTCACCGTTTCATAATCCATTCCTGCTGTGATCTTCCAGTAGCTGGGAAAACGGAACAAAAAAGTGATCATATGGTTTTTCAGGGAAGCAAGGTTTATGGAGTCGTCTGCTGCCAGCCTCCGGTACAGGCGGTCAAACGCCGCCTGAAGGACTTCGGGATCCCCATCCGGTATCTTTGAAAAAATCTCTTCTTCCAGAAGCTGTCCGGATTTCGGATCGGTGTTTCCCTCCGTTTCTTTTCTGTCATCCACGTGCAGGACGGGGGAGGCGGCTGCGTCCGGTCCGTCCATTGCCAGCAGCGCATGAAATGCCTGCCGGTAGGATTTCCCGGCGTCCCGGATCTCCTTATGGTACCTTCCGATTCCGATACGCAGGCTGGGACACTCCCCGGCAGCTTTTTTCACGATCCGCCGGGCCAGACGGACGGACCGCTCCCTTTGTCCGGAACCGCAGTCCGGAACATAGACGGGGATCTGATGGGCTGTCAGGGCTCCTACAATGCACGAACAGCAGGAATGCAGCAGATTTCTCAACTTTTCGTATATTTTATCCTGTTGACTTTTTGCTTCGCTCCGGTTTTCCGTCTGTCCGTCCCGGGAAGGAACGTCCAGGATCAGCATATAGCCGCAGGTTTCCCGGATCCCCAGCATCCGGAAA
>DAINCI010000208.1:0-2811 GCA_036732425.1 Bacillota bacterium | reverse complement strand
TTGAGGAAATGAATCCCAGGATGTTTTCCTTCAACACTCCCTATGGGGCCTGTGACACCTGCGACGGGCTGGGTGTCATGATGGACATTGATCCGTCCCTTATCCTTCCCAACACGGGCTTGTCCCTGGCGGAAGGTGCCATTGTGGCACCCGGCTGGAATATGACCAACGGGGATAATGTGGCGCAGATGTATCTCAAAGGTTTGGCAAAGCATGATGGCTTTCGCCTGACGACCACTGTCCGGAAACTGGATGAAAAGTTTGTGGATCGGATCCTGTACGGAACCAAAGGAGAAAAAATCAAGTTCCACTATGCCCGTGGGTATGGTTCGGGGTCCTTTACCGCGCCTTTTGAGGGCATCATTCCCAACCTGGAGCGACGCTACCGGGAGAGTCAGTCCCGGTATGTAAAGGAAGGGATCGAGTCCCTGATGAGCACAAAGCCCTGTCCCAAATGCGGCGGCGCCCGTTTGCGTCCGGAGTCCCTGGCGGTCACCGTGAATGATGTCAATATCGACGAAGTGACCAGAATGCCGATCCGGAAAGCATTGGACTTCTTACAGAATTTGCAGCTGTCGGAAACGGATCAGCTGATTTCCCGTCAGATTCGGAAAGAACTGCAGGCCAGGCTGAAGTTTCTGGTGGATGTGGGCCTGGACTATCTGACACTGTCCCGATCCGCCTCCACTTTGTCCGGAGGCGAGTCCCAGAGAATTCGTCTGGCCACCCAGATTGGATCCGGTCTGGTGGGGGTGCTATATATTCTGGACGAACCCAGCATCGGCCTTCATCAGAGAGATAACAAAAGGCTGATCCGGACACTGAAGAATCTGCGGGATCTGGGCAATACGCTGATTGTCGTGGAGCATGACGAGGAGACCATGCTGGAATCCGATTATCTGGTCGATATCGGGCCGGGGCCCGGAGTTCACGGAGGCCATGTTGTTGCAGCGGGTACTCCCAAAGAGGTGATGGAGAATCCGGATTCCATAACCGGTCAGTACTTAAGCGGGAGGAAACGCATTGCAGTGCCTTCCAAAAGAAGAAAGCCGAATGGGAAATGGCTGAAAATAACCGGAGCGAGGGAAAACAATCTGAAAAATATCCAGGTAAAATTCCCATTGGGTGTCTTTACCTGCGTTACCGGTGTTTCCGGATCCGGAAAGAGTTCTTTGGTGAACGAGATTCTCTATAAGCTTCTGGCAAGGGATCTGAATCGGGCCAAAACCCGGCCCGGCAAGTTTGACTCCATACAGGGAACGGAGTATCTGGATAAGGTCATCAATATTGATCAGTCCCCCATCGGACGTACGCCAAGGTCCAATCCTGCCACATATACCGGCGTGTTTGACCTGGTACGGCAGGTATTTGCCATGACCAACGAGGCGAAAATCCGGGGCTATAAAAACGGACGGTTCAGTTTCAATGTGAAGGGCGGCCGCTGTGAAGCCTGCCATGGGGACGGTATCCTGAAAATTGAAATGCATTTCCTTCCGGATGTATATGTCCCCTGTGAGATCTGCAAAGGAAAGAGATACAACCGGGAGACGCTGGAGGTAAAGTATAAGGGGAAAAACATTGCCGATGTACTGGACATGACAGTGGAAACGGCACTGGAGTTCTTCAAAAATATCCCCAGGCTGAAAAGAAAGCTGAAAACCCTGTATGATGTGGGATTGGGCTATATCAAACTTGGACAGTCCTCCACCACCCTGTCCGGCGGGGAGGCTCAGCGGGTAAAGCTGGCCAATGAGCTGGGCCGCCGCAGCACGGGAAAGACCCTGTATATTCTGGACGAACCGACCACCGGACTGCATACTGCCGATGTGCAGAAGCTGATTGCCATTCTCCAGAGGCTTACAGAAGAGGGGAATACCGTTGTGGTCATCGAACACAATCTGGATGTCATCAAAACCGCGGATTATATCCTGGACCTTGGCCCGGAGGGCGGGGACAACGGAGGGCAGGTGATTGCCACCGGGACCCCGGAAGAGGTGGCCGGGAAGGAAACCAGTTACACCGGCCAATTTTTGAAGAAAGTGCTGGCAGGAAATTAGGCTCAGAAAATATTTTCGATATATGGCTTTTCTTTTTCCGGCAAGTGAAGGAACATTTGCCGAAGGACCGATATTTCGACAAGGGAGTCTGACTGTTCTTTCAGGGAAATGCATTTTTTGGTCCGGATGAGGGATTCGTCGATCCGATCCACTTCTGCATGGTCGATCAGAATCTGCCATGTAAAGCGGATGGGTTTCCATGCTCTGTCAATCTGCTTTACATGGGACTCCGCTTTTTCCCAGTTTTTATGCTCGACATTTGTCTCCAGTTTTTCAAGCTGAAGGGACATTTTATCTGCATCGTTCTGCAGAATGTTCTGGCAGAATGCACCCAGTGCAATAATCACGACCAGTGGAAGAATCACCATCAGAACAGGTTTCATTGACTTTCCCCCCTTTCCCGCGGTTGGATATCCAGACGGTTCCCGGCATCCAGGCTGGCAAAGAATACATCCTCAGCGCGGAGGTTTCTGCCTTTCAGTTGCTGGTTCAGCCATGCGATATCCCGATTTGCTGCTTTCAGGTTCTTATGGTTAATATGTCCGTCCAGGATCAGGGTAATGGGAATCCCGTTTTTGGGCACGTCAATGTTCAGATCCTCCGGTGTTGCCGGACGTTTTTCGGCTTTGGGAATAATATTCAATTGACCTCCGGTTTCCAGAATGGCATACTCCACATCGGCAGGATTGGGAATATTATTGGATCGCAGCTGCTCCAGAAGATCGTTCAGGTTCATTCTCTGCTTTTTCATTTC
>DAINCI010000207.1:0-2836 GCA_036732425.1 Bacillota bacterium | reverse complement strand
CCTCACAGACCTTGCAGGTGCCGTTCCTCCGCAGGCGTGTACTGCCGCAGGTGGCACAGACCTCTCCGTAGATCCGGTCACCTTTGTCATTTTTCTTTTCCTTCCCGTCCGGAACGGGAGAATCCTCTGTCCTGTCTGCAGCATCCGTGCTGCCTTCGGTCTCATCCTCTGAGGTGACCGTCACCAGGTCGTGGGCAGAGAGGACCGGCTCGCCGCCTTGTCCCCCGGGCTTCACCTGACATCGGGAGAAGTCGCCCAGCTCAATGTCAATGATCTTGCTGACCAGATCCGAGATGGAAGTGGCAGACTTGATATAGGGATGCCGGCTGACAAAACCCGATGGTTCATATTGCTGTCCCCGCAGGGTACGGGAAATCTCCTCTGCCGGAATGTGGTACTGCAGCATGTTGGAAATCGCCTTGGACAGGGAGGCCAGCAAGCCTTTTACCACGGTTCCTTCCTTGTCTGTGGAAATAAACAGCTCTGCGATCTTCCCGTTGGGATAGAAATTGACGGTGACGTACAGTTCAATGTCCCCGATTTTGGCGCTGTGCGTAAACCCAGGCCTCCGTCCCCTGGCTTTCTCCCGAACAGGGACATTTTGTCTGCCTGCCCTGGCCACTTCCAACAGCTCCTGATAGGTCATATCCTCCAGATCCTTTTCGGACTTTGAAGAGATTCCGGAAGTCAGGGGCTGGCTGGCCTTGGAACCATCCCGATAAACAGCAATGGCTTTGGTGCCTGTGGTGTAAGCCAGCAGATGGATTCGTTCAATATCCTTCACGGCAGCGGAATGAGGCAGGTTTACGGTCTTGGAAACCGAGCCGGAAATCATGGGGGTGATGGCGGATACCATCAGCACATGCCCTTCCGGCGAAATGGAACGCTTGCCGGTACCGCATCTGCCGGCCGTATCAAAGATGGGATAATGCTCCTTCTTCAGATATGGAGCACCTTCCATTTTGCCATCCAGGATGTTTCCGTCCGCATCCCTCCGCAGAATATAACTGACAATGGCATCGATCTGTTCCTCCGGATATCTCAGGTTCTTCAGTGCCGTCTCAATCACCGGGTTTACCATGATCATGGAATTCCCGCTGACCATTTTTTTATAGATCACGTGGGCATAAAAGGGTTCAATGGAAGTCGCCCCGCAGTCCATGGCAAAGGAAATGGTGCCGGTGGGAGCAACCACCGCTACCTGAGCATTCCGATATCCAAACTTTGTGCCGCTGTCATAGGCAAAATCCCAGCAATGCTTCAAGGCAGAGCTGACATCCTGAAATCCCATGGAGTCCAGCAGTTCATGATTCACCTTCATGGGTTCATAACTCAAATTCTCATATCCATCGGATCTTGCCCCGGCAACCCGGGAATGATTGCGGATCACCCGCAGCATATACTTCTCATTCAGGCTGTATTTCTCAAAGGGGCTGAGCTTCTGTGCCATCAGGGAAGAGACATAATAGGAATAGCCGGTCAGAATGCCCAGAATGGAGGCTGCCAATGCCCGGGCTTCTTCGGAATCATACGGATACCCTGCCGCCATCAGCAGGGAAGCCAGATTGGCAGGTCCAAGACCGGTGGTCCGGAAAAGATGGGACCGCATCGCAATCTGTTTGGTAGGGAACTGTCCCCAGTGAATGGAAGCCTCCAGGACCATCTGAACCAGAGCGACCGTATGCATGAAATCCTCCACCCGGAAGGATTTCGTCTCCGGATCGTAAAAAAAGTACAGGTTGATGGATGCCAGGTTGCATGCCGTATCGTTCAGAAAAGCATATTCACTGCAGGGGTTGGTTGCGTTGATCTGATTATGCTTTGCCCAGACCTGACCGTCTTCCCCTGCAGGACAGGTATGCCATTCATTGAACCTGCCGTGAAACTGCAGTCCCGGATCCGCACAGCTGTATGCAGACTGGTTGATCGCGTCCCACAGCTCCCGGACAGGGATTTCCCGGTCCACCGCAGAGTCCACCCTGCCGTGAAGGGTAATGGTCGCATCGGGATCCTGATCCAGGTTCCGAATTTTTTTCATGGTATCATCGGACAGCCGGACAGAATTGTTCCCGTTCTGGCCGGATACGGTACTGTACGCATCTCCGTTGAAATCCACGTCATAGCCCATCTTGCCCAATGCCCGGACCTTATCCTCTTCCTTTGCCTTCCAGGTCACAAACTTCAGGATATCCGGGTGATCGTCGTCCACAATAACCATTTTGGCGGCACGGCGCGTCGTGCCGCCGGATTTGATGGCCCCTGCGTTTTTATCAAGGCCTTTCAGAAAGCTCAGAAGCCCGGAAGAATAGCCGCCGCTGGACAGCTTCTCCCCTTCCCCGCGAATCGATGAGAAATTGGTGCCGGTACCGGATCCTCCCTTGAACAGCTTTGTCTCGGTAACGTATTGTTCCGTAATGGACTGGTCCCCCATCAGCTTGTCCTTTATGGAAAGAATAAAGCAGGCGGAAGCCTGGGTCCGGGTATAACGATCCTTACTCTCCACGACCTTCTTTTGATCCGGATCATAATAATACAGGCCGTCGGGATCTCCGCTGATACCGTAGGAAAGCTTCAGTCCGGTATTGAACCATTGGGGGGAATTGGGCGCCCATGCCTGGGAAAGCAGCAGATACACCAGCTCATCATACAGAATCTTCCCCTGCTCCTCCTCATCGATCAGCCCTTCGTCCTCCAACGCACGGACCCAGAAGGAAACCATGCGGTCCGCCACTTCCCGCATACTCCGCTCATAGCCTGCCTCATTGGGAACTCCCGCCTTCCTGAAGTAATTCATGGCTATGATGTCACAGGCATTCTGGGAATACTGGACCGGAAA
>DAINCI010000206.1:0-2905 GCA_036732425.1 Bacillota bacterium | reverse complement strand
AGGGACGGACCTTTGGATTGATTTCCAGGCCGTTCACGATCAACTGGATCAACTTCTGCCGAAGTCTTGCCTGACCCGGCATGGAATTAATCAGAACAGCATTCTTCTCCTCATTCCAGACAACATCTGCGCCAAGTCCTTTCTCTATTATACTCACAGGCACCATAACCTGCCCATCTGCCCGAACCGGGGGGATATCCGACCCGGCCTCCTTCCCATGGACGATAATGGTGACCGGAGTTCTATCAATTTCTGGAATGGGTTCGTCCTCCCCGGGATCAATTGGATTTACAGGAATTGGAATGTCCAGCGATTTGATGTCAATATAGTTGATTTTAATGTTTTTCTTGGCGCTGTCTTGCGAATCCAGGGTCAGCCTGCCATCCTTCACATCCACTGTCGCCGTTTTGGAAACATAAGTCTGCCCATCCGGTTTTACATGCTCCCATTCGCCGCCCACCTGCCTGTTTTCAAAGAGTACGGTATCTTCTGCCAGGAGAATCAATTTCCCTTTGATTTGATCCGGATAGAGAGCATCGCCAATGCCGACGGTCACTTCATACTTCCCGTTCGGAACTGCGATTTCCCAGATCACCCCTGCGCCAAACTGGTTTATGGTAGCCAGTTTGGTGTCCGGCTCAAGTAAGCCGTAATCTCTGGCGTTTCCAATATTGCCCGGGGTCCACCCATAGGTAAAGCCATTCCCCCGATCACCGTACTCGTCCCCGTTGTCGGGCAAATAACCTTCCGCCGTCCGGGACCCCTTGGTCTGAAAGTCAATCCGGACCTCATTGGTGGTCTCTGGCTCTATGGACTGCACAGCAAAAACATTTGATGCGGAAGCCAGATCAAATGAAAGCAAAAATACCAATGTCAGGATCCCTGCCAAAACTTTTTTTGTCGTTTGCATAACAATCCCTCCCAAATTATGAAAAGAAATGACTGCCCTGCTCTTATATGTATCATTATATAGAAAAAGGATCTCATATGGTATGGAATAATCTTATGCTTGTTTGTATTTTTATTATATCCTACTTTCCCGTCGGAATCCCATAATATCTCTTCAGATTTTTCCTTATGGTTTCGACGGTTTCCGGATCGTCCATGCGGATTGGCATTCTGCATTTGCCGGCAGGGCAGCCGGCCAGATTCGCCTGTAATTTCACCACCCCCGGAGACGTACCCAGCTTTCCGTCCGCCCGAAGAGGCGCGATTCGGTCCTGCAGCATCCTGGCTTTTTTGATGTCGCCTTCCAGAAAAGCACCATACAGGTTCACCAGAATATCCGGAATCACATTGGCCGTTCCGGATATGGCTCCGGTGCCTCCCAATAACAGCGTATCCAATATCAGTCCATCATCGCCGCTCAGGACTTTGAAAGACTCCGGAGTGATGTCAATGATTCTTTTTATCCGTTCAATATCCCCGCTGGAATCCTTCATCCCAATGATGCCTGGAAAATCCCTTGCCAGATCCGCCACAGTCTCCGGCTCCAAGTTCACATGGGTGCGCATGGGAATATTATATAAAATGACAGGGAGCTGTGTTTCCGCGGCAATTCTGCCATAATGCTCATACAATTCATGCTGGGAAGGATGGATAAAATAGGGGGTAATCACAGAAACGGCAGACACGCCAAGCTTTTGAAACCCATTGGTCAGGCGGATCACGGTTCTTGTGGATATTTCTCCGGAGCCTGCATATACGGGTATTTTCCCGTTTACCTCATCCACCACGGTCTCTGTGATTTTCAGCTTTTCCGATTCTGTCAGGGCATAGAATTCCCCATTGGTACCCAGACAAAAGATGCCTTGTACCCCGGACTGCACCATCCTTCGGGTATGAGCCCGAAGCGCTTCATAATCCACTTCCTCCGTCTCCGTAAAGGGTGTCAGGAGGGCGGGAATGATGCCTTTACCCAATTCCATTTGATCTCTCCTCTTTTCTTATTTCATTATTTATTTTTTGCAAACTGCGCGGCACAGGAAATCGCATTGAGCATGGACTCCTCCGAGGCGATTCCTTTTCCGGCAATGTCAAAAGCTGTGCCGTGGTCAACGGACACCCGGATAATCGGCAATCCCACAGTTATGTTCACACCGCTCACGGAACGCCATTTCCGGTTTGTCTCATCCCATTGAAACCCCAGCAGCTTCGTCGGAATATGCCCCTGATCATGATACATGCATACGCAGATATCGTACATTTTCCCGCTGAGCCGGGAAAATACCGTATCCGCCGGTATGGGGCCGTCTGCATGAATTCCCGCTTGTTTCGCCTCCCGGACTGCCGGCAGGATCTCATCCGTTTCTTCCCTGCCAAACATGCCGTTTTCCCCGGCATGGGGATTCAATCCGGCGACTGCTATCCGGGGATTGGGAATTCCCAATCGCTTACAGGCTTCGTCTGCCATTTTGATGACCTGAAATACCCTGTCTTTCTTCACCAGGTCACAGGCATCCCTCAGCGGGACATGGGTGGAAACATGAATCACACGAAAGTGGCCATAAGCCAATAGCATGGCATAATCCTTCGTATTGGTGTAATGGGCATATATTTCCGTATGCCCGGCAAATTTATGACCTGCCAGGTTGATCGCTTCCTTGCTGATGGGAGCCGTTACGGTAGCATCTGCCTGCCCACCCATCGCCAGTTCAATTGCCCTTTTGACATACTGAAACGCAGCGTTCCCTGATTTTTCATTGACCACGCCAACCGGCGGCCTGCGGTCAAGTAAATTCAGATCCAGCAAGTCGGGAATACCGGGATGGAATTCCATGGCTTCCACCCGGTCTGCCGGGTGAAACGCCGGAGTGCTGCCGCTTCCATCTGAAAATACTGCCCCATCGCCGATTAAGAAGGGACGGCAGATATCATATATTTCCTTGTGCTTCAATGCTTTCAC
>DAINCI010000205.1:0-2932 GCA_036732425.1 Bacillota bacterium | reverse complement strand
ATTGATGATAAGATAGCGTTCCATACCGGTACCTCCTGTGGAAAAGTATTTGCAGCAATTATGCTGCATAATACCAGTTTACTTGACGTATTGCCGGAATGCAAGTATCATATGTAAGGAAACGGATTCGTAAGGATCTGCTTTTGCTGAATTCCCTTCCGGCGGATTCGCAGATTCAGATAACGGATTCACCGAAGGAAATGGAATCGGAACGGATCAAAGGGACAGGAGATTTTGGAGTGAATGGGACAATGGGCAACCGAAGATATGCAGTTTTTCTTGATATTGACGATACGTTGATGAGCAGGGGGGTTCTGCCGCAAAAAAATATTGATGCCATCGCCCGGGCAAGGAAACTGGGCAACAAGGTATTTCTCAATACCGGACGGGCTTATTCCTTTATTCCGGAAAAGATTATGGAGAGCATCCGGTTTGACGGGGTTGTTGCAGGAATTGGTTCCTATGTGCGTTACGGGAACGAAATTTTGCGCAGCGTCACCTTCACGGAAAAGCAGCTGAAGATGCTGGTTGGACATTATCTGACCACTGAAAGCCAATGTCATGTGGAAGGGGAAACGAGGATGTTTTATATCCATCCCCGCGATCCGAAGGGAAAGACCATGATCCGGAGCAGCGATGATTTTTCCGTGCGCTATCCGGACAGCAGGATTTCCAAGTTTTCGGTGGACGGAAGGATGACCGCAGAAGAAAGGAAAATGCTGGCGGACGATTTTGTATGCTGGCAGCATGAGAATTACTATGAGTTTGCGCGAAAAGGCTGCAATAAGGCCAGTGGGATGAAAGTGGCGCTGGATCGGCTGGGGTGGAGCAGAAGCGCCTCCATTGCCATGGGAGACAGCAAAAATGATATCGATATGATGAAGTTTGCCGGCATCAGCATTGCCATGGGCAATTCTCCGGACCGGATCAAGGAACTGTGTGATGATGTGACAGCCCCTGCGTTGGAGGCGGGAGTTGCCGTGGCTCTGGAGAAGTATGTGATTCCGGCTTCGGCAAAAAAGGCGAAGAAGGAAGAGTCCGCATGATCATGCAGAGTGCCGGAAAAATATATGGTTCCTGTACTTTTATATTTGACAAAACGGGTTTCTATTGTTAAAATTATAACATGTAGAAAATATATATTTAATGTCGAACGGCATCAGAAGAAGCGACATCAAAAGATAAACAAAACCATTAAATTAATCAGGAGGGAAGTACCGATGGCAAGATTTACAATACCAAGAGATATTTATTATGGAAAGGGAAGTCTGGAAACCCTGAAAACCCTGAAAGGGAAAAAGGCGACTTTTGTATTGGGCGGAGGATCCATGAAGCGTTTCGGCTTCCTTGACAAGGCACTGGATTACCTGAAGGAAGCAGGGATTGAGGTGAAACTGTTTGAAGGTGTGGAGCCCGATCCTTCTGTGGAAACCGTGATGCGCGGTGCAAAGGAAATGCGGGAGTTTGGACCCGACTGGATTATTTCGATGGGCGGCGGTTCTCCCATTGATGCCGCGAAAGCCATGTGGGCGTTTTATGAGTATCCGGATACGAAGTTCGAAGACCTGTGCAAGCCGTTTCATTTTCCGACGCTGCGGCAGAAGGCTAAATTCGTGGCAATTCCGTCGACTTCCGGGACAGCGACGGAGGTCACTTCGTTTTCCGTCATTACGGATTATTCCACAGGGATAAAATATCCTCTGGCTGATTTCAACATTACCCCGGACATCGCCATTGTGGACCCCCAGCTGGCAGAAACCATGCCGCCCAGGCTGACGGCGCATACCGGCATGGATGCACTGACCCATGCCATTGAGGCATATGTTTCAACGCTGCACAGTCCCTTTACGGATCCGCTGGCACTGAAAGCGATTCATATGGTATTGGAATATCTTCCGGATTCCTACCGCGGTGATAAAAAGGCCAGGGAGCAGATGCACTATGCACAATGTCTGGCAGGAATGGCATTCTCCAATGCGTTGCTGGGTATCGTTCATTCCATGGCACATAAATCAGGCGCCGCTTTTTCGACCGGCCATATTCCCCACGGCTGTGCAAATGCGATTTACCTGCCTTATGTAATTCAGTACAATGCCAGGGAAGAAACGGCATTGGCACGCTATGCGGAGATTGCCAGGTCGGCAGGGCTCACCGGTGCAAATGAGCAGGAGCTGACGGAGAAGCTCTGCGGCAGGATCAATGAATACAATGCCAGGCTGAACATTCCCGGGACCCTGAAGGAATTTGGCATAGACGAGAAGGAATTCAACGAAAAAGTTGCGAAGATTGCGGAAACAGCTGTCGGGGATGCCTGTACCGGTTCCAATCCCAGGCCGGTCACTCCCGCTGAAATGGAAAAGCTGTTCCGTTGCATCTATTATGGCAGGAAGGTTGACTTTTAAAAGACAGACTCCTGTAGCTTTGGAGAATTGGCTTTTAGCCGGAATACGTCAGGGCTGCTTTCGATCAGAGGGGAGCAGCTCTCTGTTTTATATCTGAAATTATCTGGAAAAGAGGAAAATGGATGTTCCAAATTCGTAAAAAGGAAAAATTGAACTCCACAGTCGGCAGGATGGAGATCGAAGCCCCGCTCATCGCGAAAAAGGCGCAGCCCGGTCAGTTCATCATTCTGCGGGTGGATCAGGACGGTGAGCGGATTCCACTCACCATTGCCGGTTACGACCGGGAAAAGGGAACAATTACTATAATTTACCAGATCGTTGGCGGCACCACCGAGGCTTTGGATCAAAAGAAGGAAGGAGATTCCCTGGCGGACTTTGTCGGGCCCCTGGGAAATGCAACGGAGACAAAAGGACTGAAAAAGGTTGCTGTCGTGGGAGGCGGCGTAGGATGCGCCATTGCCCTGCCGGTTGCGAAAAAGCTTCATGAGCAGGGTGCCGTGGTTCATTCCATTGTTGGGTTCCGGTCCAAA
>DAINCI010000204.1:0-2998 GCA_036732425.1 Bacillota bacterium | reverse complement strand
ATGATCGGAACCTACAAGGCACTGGGCTTTGGTGGAGGCGCCATTTACCGGAAATATCTTTTGTTTGCCTTTTGCGCCTGCCTGCTGGGCGGCATTGTGGGAGATATCGGGGGATTTGTCCTGTTGCCCAAATTCATAGCCGTTATTCTAAAGGAACTATATACGATCCCCCAGTATTATCTGCAATTCGATCTTCTTTATGGTGTTGGTGGGGTTCTGCTGTTTACGGCAGCCATTGTAGGCGCCACTGCCCTGGCCTGCCACAGTGAGCTGAAGCATATGCCGGCGGCTCTTCTGCGCCCCAGGGCGCCCCGCGCAGGTTCCCGCATATTCCTGGAGTATATTCCCGCCTTCTGGAGCCGTCTGAAATTTTTGAACAAAGTGACCCTCCGCAATCTGTTCCGGTATAAAAAACGCCTGTTTATGACAGTGGGAGGAATCATGGGATGTACCGCCCTGCTGGTATGCGGCTTCGCTATCAAGGATTCCATTGCCGATCTGGGTTCAAAACAATACGACCGGATTTATCAATATGACCTGATGACGGTTTTTGACGAAAAGGAACATGATGAGATGGTCCGCCATCTGACAACGGATAAAAATGTCGGGGATTATATGGAACTGCGGATTGACAGCATGAAACTCATCAATGCCGGAGGGGAAGCCGAAAAGGTGCAGCTGATGGTTCTTCCCGATGATAGTTCCATAAAGGATTATATTCGTCTGGAAAGTCCGGAAGGAAAGATTCTGCAACCGAAAGGCAATGGCGTGCTGATTACACAAAGCGCAAAGAAAATCCTTGCCCTGAAAGCCGGGGATGCCGTCTCCCTGCAGAACATGGAACTTGAACAGCAGGAAACCAGGGTGTCCGGTATCGTAAAAAACTATCTGGGCAACAACGTCTATATGACACAGAAACAATATGAATCTCTTTTTGGAGACTATGAGGCAAACGGCGTGCTGGCACACCTGACGGATGCCTGTACCGATCCAGGTACCTATGCGGAGGAACTCCAGGACAACGATGCCGTTCTTTCCGCTGTCAGCACAGCCAAATTAAAGGAAGAATTCGGCTTTGACCTGATTGATGCCGTGGTACTTCTGTTTATTGTCATGGCAGGGGGCCTTGCCCTGGTGGTTCTGTTTACCCTGTCCAATACAAATATTTCAGAGCGTGTCAGAGAACTGGCTACCATAAAAGTGCTCGGCTTTTACGACAAGGAAGTCTACCAGTATGTCAACAGGGAAACACTGATCCTGTCCCTGGCCGGGATTCTCTTCGGCCTGCCGCTGGGCCGTTTCATCAGCAGCTTTCTGACCACCGTACTCAATATGCCATCCATCTATTTTGCCGTGCATATTGAACCTGTCAGCTACCTTCTCATAGCAGCAATCACATTCTTTTTTGCCATATTGGTCAATTGGTTTACCAACCGTACGCTGAATCGTATTGATATGGTGGAAGCGCTGAAAAGCCCTGAATAAAAGAAGGCCCAAAACAGGCCTTCTTTTTATGTTCTTACTTACGTACCTGTAAAACTTACGGAGTCCCCCCTGCTTATTGCACCTTTCTAGCCAGCATCTGTGCCTTCACGGACAGCTCCGCTGCCTTTAGGGCATGTTCCTGCGTCATAGCATTCTCTGTCCGGTGGATGCAGTCCAGAATCAGCTGACCGAAGTAAGGGAACCCGGTCTTTCCCGTTGCATTGATATAGTGCTCTCCGTCTTTGTCCACGAGAAACACATGATTGCCGGTCTTCTCCCTGGCTACATTTACATTCTTTCTCAATTCAATATAGCCTTCTGTTCCCAGAATAAAAGTTCGTCCGTCGCCCCAGGAGGAAAGCCCATCCGGTGTAAACCAGTCCACCCGGAAATATCCCATGGCGCCGTTGTCTCCCACCAGGGTTGCATCACCGAAATCATCCAGCTCCGGATATTCCGGATGATTGTAGTTCCCAATCTCACTGTTGATCACGGTGGCATCCCTGGCTCCTGTATAGTACAAAAACTGCTCAATCTGATGGCTCCCGATATCGCACAGGATCCCTCCGTAATATTTTTTCCGGAAAAACCAGTCCGGCCGGGAGGGTGCGTTCAAACGGTGAGGGCCCATCCCCAGCACCTGAATCACTTTGCCAATGGCTCCCTGATGTATCAGTTCTCCTGCATAAACGGCACTTTCCGATTGCAGACGTTCACTGTAGCTGACCATATATTTTTTCCCGGTTTCACGAACGGCTTCCTTTACTGCTTCCAACTGCTCCAGCGTGGTCAGTGGCGCTTTGTCCACAAAATAGTCTTTTCCGGATTTCATGATGCGGATGCCCAGTGCCGCACGCTCCGAAGTCACACAAGCCGCTGCCACCAGCCGAACCTCCGGATCGTCCAGCACCTGCTCCTCCCTTTCTGCTACCCGGACACCAGTCGCGTCATAGGCCTTCCGAAAAGATTCCGCCTTTTTCGGATCCGGATCATAAACCCACTTCAATGTGGCCCCGGCTTCTAACAGGCCATTGGTCATTCCCCGGATATGTCCATGATCCAGTCCTATCGCTGCAAAGACAAATTCACCCTTCTTGACCACCGGGTTTGGCTTCCCCTTTGGCGCATAGTTCATTCCATCCCTTTGATCCATGATTTTGCTCCTTCCCTGACTCTCATGATTGTCCTCTCAAACTTTGCCTTTTCCCTCAATCACAATACTTTTGCAGTGCTCTGCGCACTGCTCCGGGACCTTCCAGCATCTCTGCGAACATTTCCTTTACTTTTGCGGCCATTCCGCAGGAAAACAAATCAATTGAAAAGATACTTTGATCACGGAGTATGGCATCGATTCCTTTCTCATCCATGGGGCGCTGCCCCAGACGGATACCTCCAAGCAGCCCGGCAAGCTCTTCCATCCGCGGATCCGGACTCAGATCCATACGATTTCCTTCATCATCCACACCCAGAAGGTATCGGAGCCAGCCTGCAAATACAAGAGGGATCATTGTCA
>DAINCI010000203.1:0-3002 GCA_036732425.1 Bacillota bacterium | reverse complement strand
ACACAATACAAGGAGCGCTACTACCGGCTGGCCTACAGCTATGTCCGGAATGCGGACGATGCCCTGGACATTGTACAGGAATCCATTTACAAGGCATTTTTATCCGTGGGTTCCCTGAAAGATCCGCATTCCATGAAGACATGGTTTTACCGGATTGTAGTAAATGCTTCCCTGGATTTTTTGCGGAAGCGAAAAAGGTCCTATCCGGTGGAAGATGATGTGCTGACCAGACTGGATTCAGGAGAAGCTGACCGATACGAAGATTTTGATTTGAAAAATGCCTTGGATCAATTGCCTGAAAAATATCGTACCGTCATCGTATTGAGGTTTTTTGAAGACCTGAAAATTGAGGAGATTGCAGAAGTCCTTGATGAGAATGCCAATACGATAAAGACCCGTTTGTATACTTCTCTGAATAGGCTCCGTCTGACTCTGAGGGATAATGGCACGGAAGTCTAATGAAAAGAATAAGGAGGTTTCCTATGGAACGAAACAGCCTGGATCGTTTGAAAAAGGAATATATGGAGATCCCAATTCCAAAGGAATTGGATGCACGCGTAAAAATTGCATTGGAGAAAAGGAGAAAAGGTAAGGTGAGGAGAAAAAGGATGTGGAAAGAAATCGGCATTGCTGCTGCTTTCCTGATTATTTGTGTTGGCGTTCTGACAGCGGGGATCAATGGCAGTCCGGCATTTGCAGCAAAATTGTCCAGGGTACCGGCTCTCCATCGTGTCGTGGAGGTATTGAATTTCCGGAACTATACGGTGGACGAAGGCAAGTATCATGCGGATATTAAGGTTCCTTCCATTCAGGGCCTGAAAAACAAGGATCTGGAGCATACATTGAACGAGAAGTACCTGAAAGAAAACAAAAACCTGTATGAAGACTTTATGGCAGATATGAAAGAGATGAAAAAAAGCAATACGGACGGACATATGGGAGTGGACAGTGGATATACCATTTTGACCGATACCGACAGAATTCTTTCGGTTGCCCGGTATGTCGTGAATACGGTCGGTTCCTCCTCCACTGTGATGAAATATGATACCATTGATAAGGAAAAGGAGATTCTGATCACTTTGCCGAGTCTGTTCAGGGATGACAGTTATGTGGGCGTCATCAGCGACAATATCAAAAAGCAGATGACGGAGCAGAATAAGAAGGATCCGGACAAGATTTATTGGGTGGAAGGAATCAATAATGACTTTGAAGGCTTCCAGAGCATTACCGCAGATCAGAACTTCTATATTACTGCAGAAGGAAAGCTGATTATTTCCTTTGACAAATACGAAGTTGCTCCCGGTTATATGGGTACCGTGGAATTTGAAATCCCGACGGATATCCTTTCAAGGATATTGGTCAGCGACGAGTATATCAAATAAGAAACAGAATAAGGGAAGAAGCAAACAGTTACTCACAGCAAAGTCATGGAAAAGGAGGATCCCTTCCTGTTAACAGGAAGGGATCCTCCTTTTTAATGGAAGTAATTCACAATCGCCAGATCCCCTGCGGAAACAGCAACAATTCCGCTGTCATGATGGAATCCCGGATCCGATGAATCAATTTTCATGCGAAACTTTATGGTGTATCCGAAATCCCAGGCGGTAAGACTGAAAGAGACGCTGCATTGCCCTGCTTTTTGCTTTATTAGCCCTCGTCCCCGGACGGTCAGCATATTGGGGTTTTCAAGCAGCGGACAAGGTTGAATGAATTTTGGGCAATGGACTTCGATGTTTCCCGGTACAGACACGAAAACCGTTGGAATGGCGTGATCATCTTTTTCTGTTCGTAGGGTATACTTCAGGGTAAGTTTGCCGCATTTGGCCTGCAGCGGGCAGGAACCGGCCTCCAGGAAGGCAGTGCCGCAATGGAAACAATCCGATGCATTGTTCACCGTTCCCTTTCCGCTCCCTTTTAGGGTACACTCCGTTCCGCATTCAGGTTTGGGAGGCGGGGGGCATGGCTTTTCGGGCCGACATGGCTTGTGAGGCGGGCACGGCGGCCTGGGGCACGGCTTGTGAGGCGGGCACGGCGGCCTGGGGCACGGCTTTTCAGGCGGGCACGGCGGCCTGGGGCATGGCTTTTCAGGCGTGCATGGCGGCCTGGGGCACGGCGGACCGGGAGCTACGGGAATCCGGTCCAACACGCTTTCAAGCTTTTCCTGCAGAAGCATCTGCAGTTTCATGGCTTCCCGTATGATTTTCTCAACACCCGCATTTACTTCCCTGACCTCAGCGACAGAAGGAGACTTGGGAAGTTTGGAATTCAACACATACTGGATTTTTTCGCCTTCTGCATTGATGATATGAGCCAACCCCATCTCTTCCAGAGCAATGGAGGCCAGAAGCATATTCAGGGCATCTTCCCTGCTGATATCAATATCAGGTTTAATATTGGGGATATTTGGCATGGACATATTCAATCCCTCCTACGGCCGAGTCAACTGAGCCGAATAATCGAAAGAGAAGCTCCTGCAGACCCTCCCAGCAGAACTACCAAACCCAACAGGCCAAACAATTGAAGGGTTATAGTCGATCCTGCGTTCAAATCCACCAGAATTTCATTGGAAAAACTTGACAGGTTCAGTAACGGCGTAATAGTGGAAGCCGTATTGGGAGTTCCATCTATCAGAAGTCTTGTACTTAAGGCCACTGAAGCGGTCGTGTTAACATGATAGGAAATTCGATAGCGCCCTGCGGTCTGGACGGTAAATACCGTATTCGAGGCATTTACCATAATGTCCGGAGAAAGGATCTGACTGTTCGGAAGCGGTATGGGGGTACCGGCGATAATAACAGACAGATTTGTGCCGCTGGTATTTGCAGCAAAAGCGGCAGTAGCCGTTATATTCGGTCCGGTTGCGCCAGTAGCTCCGGTTGCGCCGGTGGGCCCGGCTTCGCCGGTTGCTCCAGTTGCGCCGGTGGGCCCGGCTTCGCCGGTTGCTCCAGTTGCGCCGGTGGGCCCGGCTTCGCCGGTTGCTCCAGTTGCGCCGGTGGGCCCGG
>DAINCI010000202.1:0-3020 GCA_036732425.1 Bacillota bacterium | reverse complement strand
TTCCATGCTCCAGCACCAGTATGGCTTTTGCATTCCGTACGGTGGAAAGCCGGTGTGCGATCACGAATACGGTACGTCCGGCCATCAAACGATCCATTCCGGATTCGATCAGTTTTTCCGTATGGGCGTCCACGGAACTGGTGGCTTCATCCAGAATAAGAACCGGCGGATCGGCTGCGGCTGCGCGTGCTATGGACAGGAGCTGTCTCTGCCCCTGGCTCAGATTGGTTCCGTCATTGGTCAGGACGGTGTCGTATCCCTTCGGGAGGCGACGAATGAACGAATGGGCGTTGGAGAGCTTTGCGGCTGCCACTGCCTGCTCCCGGGTGGCTTCAGGGTTTCCGAAGCGGATGTTGTCCAGAATGGTTCCGGAAAACAGATGAGTGTCCTGCAGGACCACGGCAATGGAGCGCCGCAGATCCTCCTTGCGGATATCCCGTACATCTATTCCGTCGTAGGTGATGGAACCCGATATCACTTCATAAAATCGGTTGATCAGGCTGGCGATGGTTGTTTTGCCTGCGCCGGTGGATCCGACAAAGGCAATTTTCTGACCGGGCTTTGCATACAGGTTGATCTGATTTAAAATGGGTCTGCCGACTTCGTATCCGAATGCCACATCATGGAATCGGACATCCCCTCTCAGGGGAATACGCTGTCCGTCCGGTTTGCACCATTCCCAGCTTTTTGCGGCGCCTTCCTCAGTGGGTTTGCGCAGCAGGGTTATTTTCCCGTTATCTACCTCCGGCTTCTGCTCCATGACTTCCTGAATCCGCTCTGCTCCGGACAGGGCAGCCAAAAGGAAGTTGAGCTGCTGGGAGAAATGATTGATTGGCATCGCTGTCTGGCGTACGTAGACGAGATAGGCGGAGAGGCTGCCCAGATCCATATTCCCGTTCATGACCAGAAAAGCACCGAGGCAGGCAGTGATGGCATAGTTGAAATAGGAAAGGCTGACCACCACGGGTACGGTGACTCCGGAATACGTGACGGCATTGGTTGCAGCATCCCGAAGCATTTCGTTCCGATGGGAGAATTCCTTCATATTGTTTTCTTCATGGTTAAATACCTTTACAACCTTCTGGCCCGCTGTCATTTCTTCGATGAACCCGTTCAGGCTTCCCAGGTATTTTTGCTGACGTGTGAAAAAGGAATGGCTCTTTTTACCGCTGTAGCGGATGAACAGGAACATGCAGAAAAAAGTTGTCAGAACAATGAGGGAAAGCCTTGGACTCAGGATCGCCAGCATGGTGAAGGTACCGACGAGAATCACAAAATTCTGGATCACTACGGTAAAGCTGTTGTTCAGGGCATTGGACAGGGTGTCGATATCGTTTGTAAACCGGCTCATGAGCTCTCCATGGGTATTCGCGTCAAAAAAGGAAAGCGGCAGGGTCTGCAGTCTTCGGAAAAGATCGTTCCGGATCTCCAAAATCACCTGCTGTGCGGTTTTGACCATAAGCTGGGTGTATCCGTAGGAAGAAGCCACTCCCGCAAGATAAACCGCTCCCAGAAGAACAAGTATCCGCGCCAGCCCGGCAAGGTTCCCGGGAAGGATATATTGGTTGATGATGGGCTTGATCAAATACACTCCGTATACATTGGCTCCGGCGCTGATGAGGGTCATCAGGGAGACAAGAACAAGCGCAGCAGTGTGCTGTTTCAGATATCCTCCGATAAACGCAAGTGTCCCGCGAATGTTTCTTGGTTTGTTGCGTCTTATCTGATTTGCCATTATTCCAAAACTCCTTTTTGCTGGAATTCATAAATATCCCGGTAAATTTCGCTGCCCTTCATCAGCTCATCATGTGTGCCGGCGGCGCTGACCGTTCCGTTGTCCAATACCACAATCTGATCGGCATCCTCAATGGATCGGATCCGCTGGGTAATAAAGATCTTCGTCGTATTTTTCAGCTCCGAAGCGAGTCTGTGACGGATCCTTGCTTCCGTTGCCGTGTCCACGGCGCTTGTGGAATCATCGAAGATCAGCACGCGGGGCTGCTTCAGTATGGCTCTGGCAATGCAGAGGCGCTGTTTCTGCCCGCCGGAAACATTCACTCCGCCCTGTCCCAGATCCATGTCATATCCTTCCGGCATGCGGGAAAGAAATTCATCTGCACAAGCAATCCGGCAAGCCCAGTCCAGATCTTCATCCGTTGCGTTTTCGTCGCCCCATTTCAGGTTTTCACGGATGGTCCCGGAGAACAGGTTGTTGTTCTGCAGTACCATGCCCACGGCATCCCGCAGATGAACCAGGGAATATTCCCGGACATTGTGCCCGTCGATTTTCAGGACCCCTTCGGAAACATCGTACAGTCTTGGAATCAGCTGCACCAGGGAGGACTTGGCAGATCCGGTTCCTCCGATGATTCCGATGGTCTGCCCGGCGCCGAAATGAAGGTTGATATGGGAAAGCACATATTCCTCTGCAGTTTCCTGGTATTTAAAGGAGACATCTTCAAAATCAATTTCTCCGTGATGCACGGTATAGGAACCGGGGCCGTCGTGGATGGCGGCAGGCTCATCCAGTACTTCAAAAATACGCTGTGCGGAAGTTATGGACCGGCTGAGCAGGAGAAAAACATTGGAAATCATCATCAGGGAATTCAAAATCTGCAGTACATAGCTTAAAAAGCCGGTCAGCACACCGACCTTCATGGTCCCCTGATGAATATAATTTCCACCCAGCCACAGAATGCAGAGAATCGTCGCATACATAACAGCCTGGAAACAGGGAAGGTTCAGGACAGCATAGTGGAAGGACCGTTCTGCTGTCTGCCGGTACGCTTCGTTGCCTTCGCTGAATTTCTGATACTCACTGTCGCCCTTTACATAGGCTTTCACGGTACGGATGGCTCTGAGGTTTTCCTCCACGATGGCATTTACTTCATCCAGGGCCTTCTGCATTCCGGCATACATGGGACCCAGCTTTCGGAGAATCAGAACCAGACAGGCGGCCAGAACAGGCATGGCCACAAGGAATACGAGGGCAAGCTGCGGACTCATGGTGATGGACATGG
>DAINCI010000201.1:0-3068 GCA_036732425.1 Bacillota bacterium | reverse complement strand
CAGATTGTAGCACCATTGCCACCTGCTTGTCCATACTTTCCATATTTCTTCCAATTCACACTCCCCACAAGGGATTGGCGCAGGCTGCGTTTGACATTCTTGATATGACTGGACCTCCTGGTGGATGCATATACCTTATCGCTGGAGTTCCTGGACTCCTTTTATGACAGAAACTTTTCGTATGACCTGAAAGAATTTTTTTGGGTAGCGGACATTTCTTTTCTGCAAGGCTCATCCCACGTAAGAAAGGCATATTCTGCTCCGGGGTAACTTACCCGCGCTTTTGAATTTGTCCATTCACATAACAGCGGAATTCTTTTCCGCTCCCGCCCTTGTTATGATATCTGCAGGAGGTGATTTGTGCTTATTACAAAAAGGTGGCGGAAAAGCCGCTGAAAATGCCGGATGGCAAGGAAATACGCTTGAACTACAATACGTTTGAAAAATGGGAAGCCCGATACAAAAAGGATGGAATGGACGGTCTTATGCCAAGACCCCGTTCCGATTCCGGTATGTCCCGTGTTCTTCCGGATACACTCGTTGCTGAGATATTTCGGCTGAAACAGGAGTTCCCCCGCATCAATGCAGCGCTGATCTACACCAGGCTTATTGCCGATGGCTTCATCAAGCAGTCGGAAGTATCCCTCTCCACGGTGCAGCGTTTCATCAAGAAAAACGACCTGAAGTCCGCAGGAAACCCAAACAGGAAGGACCGCAAAGCCTTTGAAGAGGAGTTCCCTTGCAGCAGTATCAGGCGGATACCTGTTACAGCATATACATAACAGAGAACGGAGTAAAGAGGAGAACGTATTTGTTTCACATTGTGGATGACCACTCCAGACTTATTGTTGGCACACGGTTTTTCTACCATGACAGTGCGTATAACTTTCAAACTGTTCTGAATGAGGCTATTGCACGCCAGCCATGGTATTTGCACTAAGCTGTATACCGTTCACGGGTCACCTTATTCCAATGGGCAGCTGACGATGATCCTTGGTTCCCTGAGCATTGTGGAAATTCATGCCCCGGTAAGGGACGGGGCTGTCAAGGCAAAGGTTGAAAGATCATTTCGTACGGTAAAAGATACCTGGCTGAACGGCTTTGACCCCTCTGAGGTGGAGTCGCTGGAGCAACTCAACCGGTTGCTGGCCGACTATGTCAGACTGCGTAATAATGCCGTCAACCGGGATATCAGTGAAACGCCCATGGAGTGTTACGCAAGGCATCTGGACCGTATTCGCTTCCCCAGGGGCCGGGAATGGCTGGACGAATGCTTTATGAATCGCATCATACGAAAAGTGAACAATGATTCTACGGTCTCCATTGATTCGGTTTTCTACAATGTTCCCATACAGTTTATTCGCATGAAAGTGGAAATCCGCTTCCTTCCCGATGATATGAAAAACGCCTGTATCCTTTACGATGGGAAGCACTATCCCATACGTCCCGCCAACAAGGTGGAGAACTCCCGTACAAAGAGAGAAAGCGCGTGTGGACTACGGGGTGTACGTGACATATGGCAGTATAAATTGCCAGCTGGCAGAAAAGACCGGGTTCAGCGATGAGGACGCCGAAAAGTTGCTGACCGCATTGAAATCCCTGTTTGTGAACGATGAATCGTCGGCACGTCCGGCCGGCAGCATGAAGGTGGAGTATGTGGTGTGGTGGAAACATAACTGTTATAACCGCCGGGAATCGTACTGTTTTGAATATGCGTCCGGTTCTGCCCGGCAAAATCCTCTTTCCCCCAGGAAATCAGCTCCGGTGCTTTGGAAAGATGGACAGGCCTTTCCACTTCATGGAGCGGCGGCTGGGTGGCCGTGCAGAACAAAATCGAACAGCCTGCGCAGTAATGCAGATAATTGACTGCCTCATTGAACAGATAAGTGCATTTCATCGGCAGGGCCTGTACTTCATCAAAAACAATCACCGCGTTTGCCATATTGTGAAACTTGCGTAAATCGCTGCTCTTGCAGGAATAAATGCTTTCCAGAAACTGCACCATGGTGGTAAGAATAACAGGACTGTCCCATCGATCGGTAAGAAGCCGGTAGGACTGCGCTTCCGCCGGATCCTCCCTGATGCTTCTGTTGGAGTGATGCTCCAGAATAAAGTTGTCATCCGCCGGGATCTGCAGTGCGTCGCGGATCTCTTTTGCTGTCTGTTCCAGTACAGACAGATAAGGTATGACATAGATGATATGCTCCGCTTTGTGTGCTTCTGCATGACTTAACGCGAAGCGCAGGCTGGATAACGTTTTTCCCCCGCCGGTCGGTGCATTCAGCAAATAAATGCCTTTGGGCCGATCGGATGCCAGCAGACATTTCCGGGATATCTCCTGCCGAATGGCATTGATCCCGGAATCCGTACGGAATCCGGTGATCTTCTTTTCCAGCCGACGGATCAGATCTTCCCATGGAGGGATGGACACTTTTGTTTCCGGCTTCTTTTTTATTTCAAAGCAATAAGCATTGTAACGATCCGAATCCACCAGACACGAAAAAATACTTTTGGTCAGAAGATGCAGCATAAACTCAATATTCAAATGATTTCTTCTGCAATTTTCCAGAAACTCCGCAAGCTCTTTTTTGCATTTCCCCATGGCATCCGGTAAATCCTGTTGGAAAACGGGCTCCTTTTCTGCCGCCGCAGTGACTTCCTTATAATGCAGGCTGTACTTCTCCTGTATCATCCGGTCGCGGAACGGGGTATCCCCGCCGGGAGAAACTCCATCCATCAAGCTTCCATGATGATTTGCAATGCAAATGGCAGATATCTCACTTACCAGCATGGAAAGGCAGTCCCCCGTGTCCTGTTGGGACTCATAGAGAAACTTCGCTCCCTGGGTTGCATGGATAACAGAACCTCTGGCACTGTTCCTTTTCCCGCTCCTGTAACTGGCTGTCAGATAGTTTTGGAATTCCGATGAGAGCTTTCCCATATCATGATATAAAGCTGTTAACCGGCATATTTCCGGCACTTCAAACTTTTTGCCAATCATGTAGGCATAATCCGCACACTCCTGCAAATGCCGGCTGGCAGACTGCATTCTTCCATCTTTTGCGATC
>DAINCI010000200.1:0-3099 GCA_036732425.1 Bacillota bacterium | reverse complement strand
ACAATATCTGCAATTTCTATAATTCCATTCTGATGGCTATGGCTTCCACGGAACGAATCTTCGAACTGCTGGATACGCCGGCAGATATCTATGATCATGAGAATGCAGGGGAAATGCCCGATATTCAGGGAGAAGTCACCTTTGAAAATCTGACCTTCTGCTATGAACCGGAAAACCCGGTTCTGAAGGATATCAACTTCCGGGTCGCGCCCGGGGAAACCATTGCCCTGGTGGGTCCCACCGGCGCCGGCAAAAGTACCATTGTCAACCTGATCAGCCGGTTTTATGAACCGGTGAAGGGAAGGGTCCTGGTGGACGGCGTCGACATCAACACCGTGTCCATGAATTCCCTGAGAAGGCAAATGGGTGTGATGATGCAGGATTCCTTTATTTTCTCGGGTACGATTATGGATAACATCCGTTACGGCAGACTGGATGCCTCGGATGAAGAAGTAATGGAGGCAGCCCGTGTGGTGCATGCCGACGGGTTTATACGGGAAATGGAGAGGGGGTATCAGACAGAGGTCAATGAGAGGGGATCCCGGTTATCCCAGGGACAGCGCCAGCTGATATCCTTTGCCCGGGCGCTTCTGGCGGATCCAAGGATACTCATTCTGGACGAGGCAACCTCCAGTATTGATACCGAGACGGAAATCCTGGTACAAAAGGGATTGGAACAGCTTCTGAAAGGCCGGACTTCCTTTGTGATTGCACACCGGCTGTCCACCATACGCAACGCCAACCGTATCATGGTGATTGATGACGGGAAAATAAAGGAATGCGGCAGCCATGATGAATTAATGAAGCAAAAGGGGGAATATTACGAACTTTATCTTTCCCAATACCGCTTTCTGGAAGCTGTATAAACTCCATTCCATGCAATGGATTACATCCGGCCTCCGGCAGGATGATGGATACGATGAGCTTTATGTCCATGGAAACATACCGGGCCCACAGGATTTTAAGTCCTGTGCGTGGCAGGGCACTTACTCCCATGTGGAAGTTGCTTTGGGGGCCGGAGATATAGCAATGTAAGGAACACTCTGCTTTCATGTGGACGCAGCCTGATATTCGCCCGGAACAGAAAAACCGGATGAGGCAGGAAAAAGGGGCTTCCATGGCGAAAGTCAGGGGGAGCAGGGGCGAAAAAGCAAAAAACAGTCCGAAGGAGAAAGGATCGCGGAAAATATGCCAGACAGTTTCAGCTTGCGGGAGCATGCAAAGAGGCTTCTTACCGATACGTTCGGTTATGCCGATTTTCGAAAAGGACAATGGGAGGTCATTGAAAATATTTTGCAAAGAAGAAATACCGTTGCCATCTTTCCCACAGGGGGCGGCAAGTCCCTGTGCTTTCAGATCCCCGCTATGATGATGTCCGGCACGACGGTTGTGATTTCACCGTTGATTTCCCTGATGAAGGATCAGGTGGACAGCCTGGTGAAAAAAGGGGTTGCCGCTTCCTTTCTCAGCAGTTCCCTGTCGGAGCATGAGGTGACCCGCCGGATCCGCGAAATGGAAAATGGCCGCTACAAGATTGTCTATATTGCACCGGAACGGTTTCAATCCGAGACTTTTTTCTCTGCATTAAAAAAGGTCCATATTCCCTTCATTGCCATTGATGAAGCGCATTGCATCTCCCAATGGGGACACAATTTCCGGCCTTCCTATCTGAAGATCAAGGATTTTATTCAGGCCGCCGGAGATCCCGTCGCCGGGGCGTTTACCGCCACAGCCAACCGGAAGGTCCAGCAGGATATTGTGAACCTGCTGGGGCTGTCCCAATGCCGGTTGTTTTTAAGCAGCTTTGATCGGGTCAATCTGGAGTTTCGTGTGGAGGATCCTGCGAGCCCCAGCCTGTATGCTCTGAATTATGTCAAAACTCATCCCGGAAAGTCCGGGATTGTCTATGCGGCAACCCGGAGAAATGTGGAGAATTTGTTTTTTTATCTGAAAAAGTATGGCATACAGGCCGGGATGTATCATGCCGGGCTTGCCGGGGAACAGCGCAGCCGATACCAGGATGGATTCCTGAACGGGGAAATATCCGTCATGGTGGCTACCAATGCCTTTGGCATGGGGATTGATAAAAGTGATGTCCGCTATATTATTCATTACAATATGCCAATCTCCGTGGAGAGTTATTATCAGGAGGCCGGTCGGGCGGGAAGGGACGGGGAAAAAGCGGTCTGTATCCTGCTGAAGAATCCCGATGACTATAAGCTGAATAAATTTCTGATCAATGGAAATTATCCGCCGGTAAAGGTGGCGGAGGCACTGTTTCGACGGGTCAGGAAAAGGCAGACAAAGGGGATTCCCGCGGAAATGCTGATCAGCAGGAGGATGGGCGGCGCCTCCATGCGGGAAAGTGCCCTGAGAAAGATTGTGGAATACGGTTATGCGGAGATCCGCAGCGGCGTTGTGTACGCAACGGAAAAGAAGCATTTCACGCTGACGCAGAAGGAGATTGACCTTCATAAGGACGTGGAGATGGAAAAGCTGGATGCCATGCAGCGGTATCTGGCAGAGAAAGTATGTCTCCGCGCCTATATCCTGCGCTATTTCAATGAGAAGCCTGCCAGGGAGCGCTGCGGGAACTGCAGTGTATGTCTGCGCAACAAGGAGCAGGATGAAGGGAAACTAATGAACCATGTGCTGACACATATTTTTGGGAAATAGTGGCAGTACTGCATCGGGTCAGTGCTGCATCGGCTCAGACCACCTGCAGTGCTGCATCGGCTCAGACCGCCGAGCCATGTTGCGAATCAGCATCGACTCATCTCGCCTTTTTTCGGCCGCATCTTATGCAAGCATTCTGCTTGAGATGCTGAAAATGGCTGCACCATTTTCACCTCAAAAAGGCTCACTGTCGTCGGCTGATTCTGCAACTAAGGCTAAGGCGTTCTTCGCTCTCTGCAGCACATGGGAGCAGGGGCGGTACAGATTATAAATACTTTCTGCTGTCCGCCCATCGGATATAAAAATGGGTACGGTACAGATTCCAAACCCCTTCTGCCGTTCACCATACATAAAGAATTAGAAAGCCACCTTCTGCCGTCCATCGTAAGTAATATAAAGATTGGAAAAGGAAACAGGCAGCGG
>DAINCI010000199.1:0-3112 GCA_036732425.1 Bacillota bacterium | reverse complement strand
AGCGGAAAGAATAAGGATATAGCCTGGGACTTTATCAAGTTTGTCAGCGGAGAAGAAGGGGCAAAGATTCTGGCGGAATTGGGGAATTTCCCCGCAGCCATGAATGATGATGCACTTGATATTATTACGTCTGTGGAAGGATTCCCTCAGGATGAGGCTTCCAAAGAAGCATTGAAGACAAATAAAATTTACCTTGAGGCACCTTATGCCGGGAATGTGGCAGATATCAATGCCATTCTGGATACGTATCATAAGGACATCATGAACGGGGACATCTCTGTTAATGAGGGAATCAATCAAATGGATGAAGAGGTTTCCGCTTTGGATTAGCCTGGTTTGCTTTAGGCAAGGACATCAGGGGCCGGTGAAATTCCGGCCTTTTTATAGAAAAGAGTTCCGGGAGGATGAACATGGCTGAAATGACACTTAAAAAAAGGATGCGTCGGAAAGAGAGAAAGCGAGATTTGATCGCTTATTCTTTCATTGCCCCCAATTTCATCGGATTTGCAGTGTTTACTCTGATCCCTGTAATATATGCTTTCGTATTGGGATTTACCAAATGGGATGGGAATAATCCGATGGAATTTGTGGGCTTTCAAAATTTCATAAAATTATTTCAGGACAGGATGTTTCTGGCTGCCCTGAAGAACACCATTATGTACTGTATTGGGACGGTTCCCCTGACGATGGTTGCGTCTCTGGTACTGGCGGTTGTTCTGAATCAGAAGGTAAAATTCAGGGGCTTTTTTCGAACGGTTTCCTTTTTTCCCTATGTGGCATCCCTTGTGGCGGTGACTTCCGTGTGGAATATGCTGTTTCACCCTACAAGAGGGCCGGTGAACTGGATCCTTCAGAATGTGTTTCAGGTGGCGAATCCGCCCAACTGGTTCGGCAAGGATCTGATTTTGCTGACGATGATCCTGTTCAGTGTATGGAAATATACGGGATATTATATGGTAATCTATCTTGCCGGACTGCAGGGAATCTCAGGAGAGCTGTACGATGCGGGGAGCCTGGACGGAGCCGGCACCTGGCAGAAGTTTCGATATATCACCTGGCCGCAGCTTCATTCCACCACATTCTTTGTTGTGATCATGCTTACCATTACCTGTTTCAAGGTATATGACATTGCTATCATGATTGCCGGAGGCGGGGACGGCAGACTGGGGACATCGTCTACGGTACTTGTCTACTATATATACCAGAAAGCGTTTATCAACTGGGATCTTGGCTACGCCAGCGCGGTGGCTATGGTTCTGTTTGCACTGGTTCTGACTGTGACGCTCGTTCAGTTCAAAGGTGAGAGAGTACAAGGGAAGGAAAAATAGGGGGAAAGATAAATTGAGTGCCGCAAAAAAGCGAAAAACAGGCAGATTCTTTTTGTATCTGATACTGGTTCTCATGACTTTGCTTATGATGATACCGTTTATATGGATGTTGTCCGCTTCCATCAAGACCAGTGATGAAGTTTTCATCATGGAGCCGTTCCGATTAATTCCGGAAGTGCCGAGGTGGAGCAACTATAAGGAGATATGGACACGCATCCCCTTATTGAAGTTTATTGAAAACACAACGATACTCACAGTTGTGGTCACGTTTTTGCAGCTGCTCACCAGCAGTTTCGCGGCCTATGCGTTTGCCAAGCTGGAGTTTCGGTTCAAAAACGCCCTGTTTATGGGGTACGTAGCGACGATCGCCTTGCCATGGCAGGTTTATATGGTCCCACAGTTCATCATGATGCGGAGAATGGGGCTGAACGATAAACTGCTGGCTATGGTATGCCTGCAGGCATTCTCAGCTTTTGGGGTATTCATGATGAAACAGTTTTATGAGGGCATACCGGACTCCCTTTGCGAAGCCGCCAGAATTGACGGAATGAGCGAATACCGGATCTGGGCGAGGATCATGATTCCGCTGTCCAAGCCGGCGCTTTCGACCCTTACCATCTTTACCTTCGTAGCCACCTGGAACGATTATTTGGGCCCCCTGATTTATTTGAAGACCGAAACCAAAAAGACAGTACAGATTGGATTAAAGATGTTTATGGGACAGTATACAGCAGAATATGGCCTGATCATGGCCGGCTCTGTAGTGGTTTTGATTCCTGTTTTGATTGTGTTTTTGATTCTCCAGAAATATTTTGTGGAAGGGATTGCGAGTACCGGCATAAAAGGATAAAGTATAACTGACAGGAATTCATTGGACATGGGGGATATCACAAAGATGGGAAACAGGATCGGGAAGGAGTCCGAGAGCAAAACCGGAAACAGGGTCAGGGAGGAATGGCTGAATGCCTTGCTGCGCATTGTTGCTCCGGTGATGGAATCTCTGGGCAGGGGAGAACTGAAAAAGCAGATGCCGCTGGACTTTCATGAAGATCGGAAAGAGTACGCTCCGCTGGAGGCCTTCGGAAGAAGCATGCTGGGCCTTGCGCCGTGGCTGGAGGCGGAAGGAGTCTTCGGGAAAGAGAAAGGGCTGCAGGAAAAATACCGAGGGCTTGCCATTCGCTGCATGGACAGGGCAGTCGATCCCGGTTCCCCGGATTATATGGGATTTACAAAAGGGGAACAGAATCTGGTGGATGCGGCTTTCCTGTCCCATGCCCTGGTGCGTGCGCCCAGGCATCTGGCGGGTGCGCTGCCGGGTGCGGCAAGGAACAACCTGATCCGGGCGTTGAAAAGCACGAGGGACTTTATTCCCGGGGAATCCAACTGGATCTTCTTTTCTGCCATGGTGGAAGCAGGACTGTATGTGCTGGGCGAGGCGGATTTTGATAAAATGTGCATCGTATACGCACTGCGTACCTATAATGACTGGTATAAAGGGGACGGTGTCTATGGAGACGGGGCGGCATTTCACTGGGATTATTACAACAGTTTTGTGATTCAGCCCATGTACGTGGATCTTATGAACTTATTCGGGGACATGTCAGATGAGTTCCGGATGCTGAAACCAAAGGTGCTGAAAAGGGCGGCCCGGTATGCAGCCATTCTGGAGAGAATGATTGCACCGGACGGAACCTGGCCGGTCCTCGGACGATCCATCTGCTATCGTTTCGGAGCCTTTCAGATGCTTGCCCAGGCAGCTTTGCAGCATCGGCTGCCGGAAGGCC
>DAINCI010000198.1:0-3161 GCA_036732425.1 Bacillota bacterium | reverse complement strand
TTCCCATTGCGGACGAAGAGGAAGCTGCCATCTATTTTTCATCCGGCACCACCGGCTTTCCCAAAGCGATTCTTCATACTCATGGGAATCTGCTGACGGCTTGCTATACGGAACAAAAGCATCATGGGCAGACCCATGGCGATAACTTTTTATGCATTCCACCACTGTATCATACCGGTGCCAAAATGCACTGGTTTGGAAGCCTTCTGACGGGAGGCAGGGCGGTATTGCTGCGCGGACTGAAACCGGAATGGATTCTGAAAACCATTTCAGAAGAAGAAATCACGATTGTCTGGCTGCTGGTTCCCTGGGCACAGGATATTCTGGATGCCATAGAGCAGGGAGAAGTAAACCTTCCGGATTATGATCTTTCCCATTGGCGTTTGATGCATATCGGTGCACAACCGGTTCCCCCCAGTCTGATTCGCCGCTGGAAAAAATATTTTCCAAATCATCAATATGACACCAATTATGGTCTGAGCGAATCCGTCGGACCCGGATGCATTCATCTCGGTGTGGAAAACATAAAGAAGGTCGGTGCCATTGGAAAGCCGGGATACCGTTGGGATGCAAGGATTATTGATGAAAATGGGGATTCGGTTGCAGACGGGGAAGTAGGCGAGTTGGAGGTGAAAGGGCCAGGCGTCATGAAATGCTATTATAAGGACCCGGAAGCAACTGCTGCGGTTCTCCGGGACGGATGGCTCCGGACAGGAGATATGGCCAGGAGGGATGAAGACGGGTTTATCTATCTGGTCGACCGCAAAAAAGATGTGATTATCAGCGGGGGAGAAAACCTGTATCCGATACAGATTGAAAATTTTCTCCGTTCCCATAAAGGAATTCGGGATGTGGCTGTCATCGGGCTGCCGGATTCCAGGCTGGGAGAGATTGCTGTTGCCGTGATTGAGCGAAAACCTTCCTGGAATGGCACGGAACGGGAGATCATGGAGTATTGCGGTTCCCTGCCCCGTTACAAACGGCCCAAAAAAATCATTTTTGACAAGGTCCCCCGTAATCCGACCGGAAAGATTGAGAAGATGCGCCTGCGGAAGAAATACGGTGCCGCCTGTCTGGTGGCGGCTCAGTTCGCAGGGTAGTTTTTTTCCTTGCTTTTTCCCCGGGGCGTGGTATTATATTTCTACGAGTGTTTGTAAAATTTGCATTCCTGTCAGGGCGGGCAGAATTTGATTGATATGTAAGGAGGGAGACATTCATGAACATACTGGTTGCGTTGGACTCCAACTATATCCATCCGCTGAAGGTTATGCTGAAATCCCTGTTTTTGAACAATCCGGGCGAGCATTTTCATATTTATCTGATGCAATCCGCGATACCGGAATGGCAGCTGAAGGATCTCAGCCGCTTTGTTGCGAAAGACGGACAGGAGCTTGAAATCGTGGGAATGGAGCAGGATTTGTTTCAGGATGCTCCTGTCATCCTGCACTATACCAGGGAGATGTATTATCGTTTGCTGGCCTATAAGATCCTGCCTGCCGACATCACCCGCGTCCTGTATCTGGACCCGGATATCCTGGCCATCAATCCGGTGAGGGAGCTCTACGAAACAGATCTGGAAGGATATCTGTTTGCCGCAGCCTATCATGATGTCCTTCCCAATCGGGAGCTCAACAAAATAAGGCTGAAATCCCCGGAAATGAAAGCCTACTATAATTCAGGCGTATTAATGATGAATCTGGATCTGCAAAGAAAAGAAATCAGTGAACAGATGGTTTTTGATTTTGTGGAAAAGAATCGGGTCAAACTGATTATGCCGGACCAGGATATCATCAATGCCCTTTATGCAAGTAAAATCAAAACTTTGGATGAGAAACGGTACAATTACGATGCCAGATACTACTATTATTATAAAATAATGACAAATGGCATGTGCGACATGGATTATATCATAAGCAATACCGTTTTTTTGCATTTTTGTGGAAAAAAGAAACCGTGGTGCAAGAATTACGGAGGGAAATTCCATTCCCTGTATAAACACTATGAGAAGATTGCCGATTGTCCCGTGAACGGATATGGGACAGGCCCTGAAAAGCTATAGAAACAGGAGAAATAGAAATGTACATAGAAGAGAAAAAAACAAAAAAGCAGGCCGGATTCCTGCCTGTTGTCATGATGCTGTCTGCAGCGGTTCTCTGGAGCACCGGAGGGATGATGATCAAGCAGTTGAACCTGAATCCCCTGGTCATAGCAGGTTATCGAAGTCTCATTGCTGCCATCGTCGTGTCTTTGTTTCTTCAAAAACCGACGTTTCATTTTTCATGGAATAAATTACTGGGTGCGATTTCCTATGCTTCCATGATGATTTTATGTGTATCCGCCACAAAAAAGACGACAGCTGCCAGCGCCATACTGCTCCAATATACTGCGCCCATCTATATTGCCATTCTTGGAGGCCGGCTCCTGAAGGAAAAAGCGGAATCGAAGGATTGGTTCGTGATCCTGTTTGTTTTGGCAGGCATGGCTTTGCTCTTCCTGGATGACAGAAGCACCGGCAGCCTGAAGGGGAATCTGATGGGAGCCTTGAGCGGGGTGGCCATGGCAATGAATACTATATTCATGAGAAGGGAAAAGGATGCAGATCCGCTGGAGAATGTCTTCTGGGGATGTATCCTGACCGTCCTCATCACGTTGCCCTCCATGGTCCGTTCCGTGCCAAATGAAACCAGCTGGATTGGTCTGATCCTTCTGGGTATCTTTCAACTGGGCTTTTCCTATGTGCTTTACGCAAAGGCAATCCGGAAGATATCCGCTTTGCAGTCTGCATTTATCTGCCTGATTGAGCCCTTGTTGAATCCTGTCTGGGTTTTTCTTACCGTTGGAGAATTTCCCGGAATTCTTTCCGTTTTAGGCGGGCTGATTATTCTGATCGCTGTGACCGTTGGCTGCATCAAACCGAAAAAGCGGCCGGAGTCGGAAGCGTTTCAGCAACAAAGCTAGTGATTGTGCCTGTGATCAGGGAATGGCCCGCTTCATTGGGATGGATGCCATCCTCACAGAACAGACTGGGATAGTTTCTTGCTTCCAGAAAAGCCTGGCGGATATCGATGAGGGGGACCTGTTTTGCAGCTGCCAGCTCCACGACAGTCAGATTGTACATTTCGTGCCATCGATAGATATGTTCCACATCCCCCAGCCAATGA
>DAINCI010000197.1:0-3178 GCA_036732425.1 Bacillota bacterium | reverse complement strand
CCCTATAGTATGATATAGAAGTTTAAATAAATTGTCAATACAATCCAGAACATTTTCAGAAAAAACCTGGAAAGGCGCAACAAAAAACCAGGCCGTTTATCCGGCCTGGTATCTTTCCCTGTCTGATCTTCCGGCAGGGTTTCCAGCTTTTTTTATTCCTTTGCCTTTCCCTGGTTGGCAACGTTCTCCATGGATTTTCGGATCTCTTCCTCATCCCCCAGGTAAAACTTCCGGATTGGCTGAAGGCTGTCATCCAATTCATAAACAAGCGGAACTCCGGTGGGAATGTTCAGCCCCACGATATCCCGGTCGGATATCTGTTCCAGATGCTTGACCAATGCTCTCAGGCTGTTGCCGTGTGCTGCAATGAGTACTCTTTTCCCCTGACGGATCTGCGGCGCAATGGTATTCTCCCAATAGGGAAGGAATCGCTCCACTGTCGATTTCAGGGATTCGGACAAGGGAAGATGATCCCTTCTGATACCGGAATATCGGATATCCTTTCCGGGATACCTTTCATCCTCCATTGTAAGGGAAGGCGGCAGGACATCATAGCTTCTCCTCCAGATATGAACCTGCTCTTCTCCGTATTTCCCGGCTGTCTCCGATTTGTTCAGCCCCTGAAGTGCTCCGTAATGTCTCTCATTCAGGCGCCAGGATTTTTGAACCGGAATCCACTGCAGATCAAGGGCATCCAGGATATACCACAGGGTTTTGATGGCTCTCTTCAAAACCGAGGTATAGGCAATGTCAAAGGAAAAACCGTTCTCCTTCAGCAGAGCTCCGGCATGAGTGGCTTCCCGGATCCCCTTTTCCGAAAGGTCCACATCGGTCCATCCCGTAAACCGGTTTTCCCGATTCCATTCACTCTCTCCGTGTCTTACCATTACCAACTCAGGCATTTGATTTCCTCCCATCCCACTTTGCTGTCCTTTCCGGAAAGCCATGAACAATCACACCCGCAGATGCTTCCGGAGGGACAACATACTGGCCGCGATTCCAACAATACTGCCCACCAGAATAAACAAGCCAAGAATCCAGGGCAGAATACTGCGCAGCGGAAGCATCCGGAACATGGAGAAAAGGCCATTCTGCATCCCGCGGTCCCCCAAACGGCTCATGAGTACATTGTAAACTCCCGCTGTCAGGCCGCCGGAAACCAAGGCACCCAACAGCCCCAGCGTCAGGCCTTCAATCAGGAAAGGCCAGCGGATATACCAGTCCGTCGCACCGATATATTTCATTATATTGATTTCCCGATGTCTGGAAAAAACCGATATCCGGATGGTATTGTGGATAATAACCATTGCCATGACACAGAGGAGAACCACAATAATTATTCCGATCATCCGGGTCGTATTGGCGATACTGGTGATGGAATCCACCACATCCTTGCTGTACTGAATCTTTTCCGCAGCATGGAAGTCCTCAACGGATTTCACCACCCGCTCCACATATTCCGGCTTCTTTACCTGAATTTCAAAGGAATCCGGCAGCGGATTGTTTTCCGCATTATAACCTTCCAAAAGATATTTCTTGTCTCCCCACTCGTCTCTCCATGTCTCCAGGGCGTCTGCCCTTGAAACGAATTTCCAGTGTTCAATTCCATCCCATTTCTCTATCTGCTTTTCCATGGCCTGAACATCTTTTTCCTGAATGCCCTTCTTCAGAAACGCCGTTACTTCCACCTTGGACTCCAGTCCTGCAACCATGTTGTTGAGATTCATGATCACTGCCAATATCAGTCCCAACACAAACAAAGCTGCTGTAGTGGCACTGACAGACGCCAGGGACATAACCCGGTTGCGGAATACATTCCGAAAACCCTGCCTCAGCATATCACTCCATGTTCTTAACTTCATCGAAGTATTCCCCTTTCCATTTGTCCGATACAATCCTGCCATTTTGAAAGGTAACAACCCGCTTTTCCATGGAATTCACAATGTCTTTGGCATGAGTCGCCATAAGGACTGTAGTTCCTCTCCGATTTACCGTAACAAGTATTCTCATAATCTCGTCTGCCGTTTCCGGATCCAGGTTCCCCGTAGGCTCATCCGCTATCAGCAGGGTAGGCCGGTTGACCAAAGCCCTGGCCAACGCTGCTCTCTGCTGCTCTCCTCCGGACAGCTGTCCGGGATAATCGTCCGCTTTTCTGCCCAGCCCCACCATATTAAGAACCTCAGGCACCCGTCTTTGAATTTCCGCCCGGGGAACCTCTGTGATTTCCATGGCAAAGGCTACATTTTCATAAATGGTCTTATCCTCCAACAGACGAAAGTCCTGAAAGACGACACCCAGTTTTCTTCGATAATGAGGTACTTCCCTCCGCTTCAAATGGGATAAATTTACACCGTCTACGATGACATCACCCTGGGTTGGTTCAATCTCTTTCAGCAAAAGCTTGATCACAGTTGATTTTCCGGCGCCGCTGGCCCCGACGATAAACAGAAACTCCCCCTTCTCCACCTTCAGGTTTACATTCTGCAGCGCATGAATCCCATTGTCGTATGCTTTTGTCACATTTTTAAACTGTATCAAAGCTATGCCTCCCATGTATACCTATCCATCAACATCATCATGATTTTGAACGTAACGGCATCATGAAAGTTCCGCAAATCCAGGCCCATGATTCTCTGAACCTTATCCAGCCGGTAGACCAGAGTATTGCGATGAATAAACAATTGCCTTGCAGTTTCACTCAGGTTCAGACTGTTTTCAAAAAATTTATTGATCGTCCGAATCATTTCATCGCTCAATAACTTCTTGTATTCCTTGGTAAACAGAATTTTACTGTAAGTCTCACACAGATTTACAGGAACCTCATAGAGAAATCTCTCAAGCAGCAATGTATTGTACATGTAAACGCGATTGCTGGTGTTGTAAATTTTGCCGACCTCTATGGCCTTTGTTGCTTCGTCGTAGGATTCCTGTAGCTGGAAAAGATTCTCCTTGACCTTGCCGATCCCAATATAAGGCTTGTTGGATGTCTCATTTTGGATGCTTTCGTCCATGGCTGCCGCCAGCTGCATCAGATCATCCTCATCCATTTCCTTTGGCACGGCTTTTACCAGGCTGACGGTCATGCCGTCCACAAGGACAAGGATATCCCCATGATTTCTCGGGAAAGCTTTCAATAACATATGATATACATTATCGGCTTCCATCCCCTCCGTCCGGA
>DAINCI010000196.1:0-3186 GCA_036732425.1 Bacillota bacterium | reverse complement strand
AATAGTATTTGGACAGATAGGCTGGAAAGTCTCTCCTCAGCAATGAAAGATCCCCTCAGGGGGGTCTTTTTTTTCATAATCGCAGAAGACGGCCGCATATAAATGGATACCGACGGGATTTCAGTGGAAAGAGGAAGGCGGGATCGTTTTATGAAGATCTGGAAAAACCGGAAATGGAGATATTTGTTCATTGGCCTGTTGACTGCGATTTGTCTGCTCGCAGGGCTGTTCTTTACCGATGCGACAGGATGGAAAAGCCGGCTGGAGGCAAATTCAGTGCTTGCCAAGGCATCCAGGGATTTGAGTCAATATGAGATATCGGCTGCCTTTGATCCGGCACGGAAAACCCTTGCGTGTAAGCAAAAGGTGGAATATCGGAACCGTTCCGGTCAGGAGCTGACACGGCTTTATTTCCATCTTTATCCCAATGCTTACCGCAGTGAGGAGAAACCGGTCTTTGAGGAAAGGGACATGATGCGTGCCTATCCCAATGGCTTTTCTCCCGGTTCCCTGGATATGGAAACCGTTCGGATCAACGGGAAGGAAGCGGATTTTGTCATTGGCGGAACCAGTGAGGATCTGTTGATGCTGATTCCGGAAAAAGGTCTGAAGCCGGGAGGAACCCTATCCATTGAGATGCATTATATGGTCCGGATGCCAAACTGTTTCGGGCGGTTTGGGTATGGGGATCATACCTGGAAGGCGGCAAACTGGTATCCCATTGCCTGTGTTCATGATGAAAACGGATGGAACCTTGACCGGTATTATGCCATAGGGGATCCCTTCTACAGCGATGCCGCCAATTATGAGGTTATCATAAAAGCGCCGTCGGATTATGTTCTTGCTGCCACCGGCGACTGCAAAAAGAAAAGCGGAAAAGACGGAAATACGGTCTGGCAGTTTCATGCGCCGGCCGTCCGGGACTTTGCGTGGATCGCCAGCAAGGATTTTCAGGCGGCATCGCGCAGGGTAGGTTCTGCCACTGTGACTTCCTATTATTACACGGAGGAAACCGGCGAAAGGGCTCTGGATTATGCGGCGTCTGCCATGAAATTCTATAATCAATCCTTTGGAAAATACCCTTACCGTCATTTTTCCGTAGTGGAGGCGGATTTTTTTATCGGCGGAATGGAATACCCGAATCTGATTATGATGGATCACAGTTTGTATGCTGCCGGAGAAACGGATTCTCTGGAACTGGTTACCGCTCATGAGACCGCCCACCAGTGGTGGTACGGCCTGGTCGGGAACAATGAGGTCAGGGATGCCTGGATGGATGAGGGGCTGACAGAGTATTCCACCGTGCTGTATTATGGGAACCGCTATGGGGCAAATCAGGAGAAAAAGGTCTATTACAGCACAATGGGGGAAGGGAAGTACAGCTATCTTCCCTATTACATAAAATCAACGGAGGTGGATGAAACCATTCACCGTCCTACCTATGAATTTTCCGACGGGACGCTTTATGACCTGCTGGTATATGGCAAAGGGGCAATGATGTTTCATGATCTTCAAAAGAAGATGGGAAGGGAGACCTTTCTTCAAACGCTTCAGGAATACTGCAGGGAGTTTCAGTTCCGGAATGCGGACAAGGAAGATATGATTCATACGTTCCATCGTGTAACGGGTAAGAATTGGAAAAGGGATTTGGACCAATGGCTCTATGACAAAGAACATGAATAATTTTTCAGGAACGGTAAATATTAATATATATTAAGTTTGTATTAAGACATGAACCGGAAGAATGAGGTCATAAATAAACAATATTGAAATAATTTCGTAATATTATTGAAATAATCTTAACTTTAATGTAAAATATACTCCGTTTGAAAGGAGCAACGACAATGAATTCTTTTCTTACCAAAGCAAAAAAAGGTCTGGCCGGGATAAAAAACAGGATTTCCGGCATGGCTGACGATAAGTTTCTTCGGATCTATCAGCATCAGCTGTCCATTCTGCTGACGCTGATGATTTTTCTGGCGGCCGGGATTCCGGGGGCAGACGGGGCAACCGTGCGTCCGGATGACGGGCAGACTCTCTCCGGCCTGGTGCCGGCCTATCAGGTATCCGTGGATGGGGCGGAGCTGGCTTATGTATCCAATCCGGGTCCGGTGAAATCTGCCCTTGCCCAGAAGATCGAAGGGGCAAAGCGGCAGTATGACATGGATGTTTCCCTGAATCAGGAGATTACATTTGAGAAAAAACTGGTTTCCCCCAAACGGGTTTGCCTGCCGCCGGACACGGAAAACGTGATCCGAAGGGAAGCAACAGTCCAATGCAATGCTTCTGCCGTTTATGCAGACGACGTACGGATCGGGACGGTAAAGAACGAAAAGGAAGCGAACGAATTTCTGGATCGGGTCAAATCCCGATATGTTGAGAACGGAACAGAACCGGAAAGCGTAACCTTTCAGGAGGAAATCAGGATTGTGCCGATATCCGTCCCGCCGGATCAGGTCCAGGATGTGGACACGGTATTGGCGGAAACGGCAAAGGGCAGGGAAGCCGTTCAGGAATATACTGTAGCGGATGGAGATACCCTCACCACCGTAGCGGAATCCCATGATATGGATTTGGACAGGCTCGTTGCGGAAAATTCCCATGTCCCGGATCCGGACCATCTGAAGCCCGGCCAGAAGCTTCGTCTGTCCTGCAACGTGAGTCCTCTGAATGTGGTAACCACCGAAGTGATTCCCCAGGAGGAAGCGGTTCCCTTTGAAACCGAGGTCCGGGAGGACGAATCCCTGGACAGGGACCGGACCAAAATCCTTCAGAAAGGCAGGGAAGGAAAAAAGAAAACAGAATTCCGGGTGGAAAAGATAAACGGGAAGGAAAAGAACAGGGCGGTCCTTTCCGAACAGGTTCTTTCGGAGCCGGTAAAGAAAATCATTGCCAAAGGGTCCGGGAAAGCGGAGCTTTCCGTCACATCCTCCCGCGGGGGCGGAGGCTCCTTATTCCAGCCGACCAGTGGCAGGCTTACCTCTGGTTTTGGACAGAGATGGGGCAGACTGCATAAAGGCATTGACATAGCAAACTCCATCGGTACTCCCATTTATGCAGCAGATTCCGGCAAGGTCATTTTTGCCGGTACCAGCCGTGGCTATGGAAACTTCATTCAGATTGAACATGGCAGCAGCGGCCTGATAACCTGCTACGGCCATTTGAAAAGCTTTGACGTATCTTCCG
>DAINCI010000195.1:0-3204 GCA_036732425.1 Bacillota bacterium | reverse complement strand
CAATGAATTCGCCGTTGGACAGCATGGGATCAATGTGATTCTTGGTATATTGGGTCCCCGGGATTTCGAGGCTTTCCAGCATATGAAACTGGCCGTCTTCATACGTGTTCCCGCAGATCGTTTCCGCCTTCGTCGACCAATGGGTTCCTTCCACTCCGTAAGACCACAGCTTCTGCACCGGGCCGCCGTCCAGCATGGTTTCCACGAAATATTGAAACACGCCTTCCGGGTTCTCACAGGATGTGGTGATGGACCACACCGGCGGACGACGTTCCAGATATTTGCCCGCCTCTTTGATGGGAGGAAGGGGGATCAGTTCACTGTCATGCCCGTTGGTGATCAGGTTGGATTTCATATTGGTCGCCCAGGTCCCCGCCCAATAGGTAAATGCACCGAACTTCTCCTCGTAGAATTTGTTGCGGCAGTCCTTTGTCCCGTTGGTAAGCGTCTCCTTGTCTATGTACCCTGCCTTATATGCCTCCTGCAAACGGGTCATCGCCGGCTTCATGGCATCTTCCGTGAATCCGTCCGCCCATTTCCCGTCTTCTTTCTGATAGAACGAAGGGTACGCATCCTGATAGAATTCCGGCAGATAGTTTACGTAGGGAGGTTCCTCTCCGATCAAACCCGCTGCCGAAACACCGTAAGTATCCCCCTTGGTCCCGTTTCCATCCGGATCCCCTTCCGTAAATGCTTTCAGCATATTCAGATATTCCCCGTAATTGGCGGGAACCGGCAGGTCACAGTTGTCCAGCCATTTTTTCTTGACATAGGTAAGGCATCCGTTTCCGCGCGCCGGAGCAAATCCGTACAGCTTGCCGTTCAGATAAAGCTGATCCATCAATTCCTCATTGTTGATCCGCCCCGAAGCCTTCAATTCGGAGGACTCCCAGGCCTTCGTCATATCCCACAGGGCACCTTCCTGCGCATAGCCGGAATAATAATCAGGAGCGAGAATCACCACATCCGGCCAGTTCTTGGCGCCGCTGGCAAACGTCTGCCCCAATACATCATAATAGGCATCGTGATCCGGCTGAATGATTTCGAGTTTGATTCCCGTTTCCTTTTCCCAGCTCTCAACAAACTTTTCCTGTGCATTCTCCTTTGTAAAAACGGTGCCGTCCACCATCATGGTGATCTTCTCCGGCTTTTCCACCGGGTTATCCTTTTCTTCCTTCTCCGTCTCCTTTTCAGACAGATTGGAAGTACCGTCTGCCGACGGGCCCGGAGCCTCCGTCTTTTTCCCGGACCCACAGCCGGAAACTGCCGAAATGCAAAGAATCAGTGCCAGTGCCACACCCCATACCCTTTTCATGAAATATATCCCTCCCAAATTGTTATGATACGAATAACGTAGCATACATCCCATGGGTTCACAAGAAACATTATTTGAAAGGGCGGGAATCATTTTGTCTGCTGTGCCAAAATCAGCGTGCAGTTTTTGGGATTGCACCATGCCCATCTTTTCCTGAATTCGCCCGGAGAGCTGTAAAATGCGGCAGAAAGTGCCATGATGTAAGCACTTTCATCTTGCAAATTTTACGAAATTGTGATATTCTCATTCTGTAAATAAATGGTGCAGGGAGACGATTTCAATGATTGGTCTTGGGAAACGATCGCGGTCACACCACAGCCTGGCCCTTCAATTAACCGTTTCCTACAGTTTCCTTCTTCTTCTGATCCTGTTTATCAGCACTTATTTCTATCAGGTCAGCAAAACCAATCTGCAGCAGACGGTGGAAAGCCGTACCAAAGCCCAGCTTTCCAATGCCGTCGACGTGACGGATCGGGATCTTTCCGCAATGCAGGGCTTTGCCCTGTCCTTTGCCCATGATATGGAGCTCGGTTCCCTGGCCCGGGCAAACCCGGACCGTTCAGACGACTTTTATGTAAAGTCCTATAAAATGCAGCAGAAGCTCATTTCCTATGTGCCTGTGGAACGTCTGCTGCCCATCCGCTCCTATTTTATTTATCTTCCGGAAAGCGATTCGGTCCTGACCACCGGAAGTTTTTCCGAAATGAATCTGTTTTATATCCGGAAAGGTCTGCGCAAAGGCCATTACGGCAAATGGCATGATATGATCCTCAATGAAGAAAATTACGCGTCCCTGCTTCCTTTATCCGATTACAATCCTTTTAATCCGGATTATCTGTACCTGCTCTCCCTGGATAATTATCTTTTTTACCGCACTCCCGCAAGGCTTGGCTTCATAATAGACAAAAATAAAATGGAACAGAATTTCTCCGTGCTGTTCTCACAGGAAGATGGTTTCCTTGCTGTCCTGGACTCTGACCATATCCTGCAGTATCAAAAGGGGGAATTGCCTTCTGAAAATTTCAATCCGGAGAAGCTGGCAGCCCTTTCCTATCAAAATGCCGTTTCGTCCCTGAACCTGTCCGGCGCGAAGCAAACTGTGGTCCGCTTTATCTCAAAAAACAACAAATGGGAATATTATTACGTGATTCCGGTCTCTCATATGCAGGATTCCCTGCGCCCCTATCAGAATATGTATCTGCTGATTACCGGAGTGACCCTGCTGGTATGTTTTCTGTTGATTTACTTTCTCAGTATCCGCAACACCCGGCCCTATATCCGGATGGGGGATGAACTGGACAGCAGTCTTTCCCGGTCCCGGCAGCTGGAGTCCACACTGGAAAGGCAGGAACCGGTGATACGGAATTCCTACATCCGCAATATCCTGCTGAATCGTATCTCCTCACCGGACGAAATGGACTATATCAAAAGATACCTGAACCTGACCCGAACGGACATTGTCTACTTTGTCCTGTATATTGTCGCTTATCCCAACGATCCGGAGCCGGAAGCAGAAAATACCGAAGGGAACCCGGCTGCCGGAGAATCATTCTCCCCTCCGGACTCCGCATACGATACCCAGGTGCTTTCCTGCATGAAAAAGTATTTCAGCGGGCCTCTTTACCTCTATCTTCCCAAGAAGCACAATTATGCCGTTCTTCTCCGTGAAAAAGAGGACCGGACACAGGAAGAAGTGGTGGCATCCATCTCCGGAACCTTTGCCGCCTTTCATGAGGAAATGCTTACAGAACATGAAACCTGGACCATGGCCGGCATGGGGACCCGGGACCGCATACTGGAAAATATCTGGAAGTCATACCAGCAAGCCATGGAGTCCGCCAGCTATACCTCCGGAGATCTTTCCTTCCGGGACTACAATTCCCTGGATT
>DAINCI010000194.1:0-3240 GCA_036732425.1 Bacillota bacterium | reverse complement strand
GAAAGCCGCTGGTGGCGGTTGCCGCCATGTCCCTGGCGGTATACGGCACCTATCATGGGCTGGTGTCCGGATTGGGCGGCAACAAGGTGACACTGCTGGCCGTTCTGGTGGGGGTTGTGGTCTATGCCGCTGTTTTGCTGGCCGTTGGAGGTCTGACCAGGCAGGATTTTGAAATGCTGCCGGGAGGAAGGAAAATAGGCAGGATACTGACCCGGTTGAAGCTGATCCGCTGAAAAGCTGTTCTGCTGAGAAGAATTGTTTTTGGGACAGGCGCGTCCTGCCGGACTGCAACAGGAAAGGAAAATGCAGAATAGCAGAAACACAGGAGCAGGATACAGGAGGAAAAGAAATGAAGGAAAAAACGAAATACCGGTTTTCGGATTTGCTGGAGATCATGAAAAAGCTGCGGAGTCCGGGTGGCTGTCCCTGGGACCGGGAGCAGGACCATATGTCCCTGAAGCAATATCTGATTGAGGAAACCTATGAAGTATTGGAGGCCATTGACCTGGAGGACAGGGACAAGCTGGCGGAGGAGCTTGGGGATGTCCTGCTGCAGGTGGTTTTTCATGCGCAGATTGCGGAGGAGCAGGGGGAGTTTGACATAGATGATGTGACCGGTCACATCTGCAGGAAAATGATTGATCGTCATCCCCACGTATTCGGAAATGGAAAGGCGGATACTTCCGAAGAGGTTGTGAACAGCTGGGAGGCGATCAAAAAGCGGGAAAACGGCTATCAGAGCCAGACCCAGGTGCTTCGGCATGTGCCTTCCAATCTTCCGGCCCTGATGCGGAGCTGCAAGGTTCAAAAAAAGGCCGCGCTGGTGGGCTTTGACTGGGACAGGACGGAGGATGCGCTTGCCAAGGTGGAGGAAGAGCTTCGTGAAGTGAAGGAAGTGTATCAGGATGGACCGGAAGACCGGATTCGGGAAGAGCTTGGGGACCTGCAGTTTGCCGTTGTGAATCTGTGCCGCTTTCTGGGACAGGAGCCGGAGATGACACTGACGGCGGCAACGGAGAAATTCATCCGCCGTTTTGAGTATATGGAAAGGAGTGCAGACCGTCCACTGAAGGATATGACTCTGGAAGAAATGGACTCCCTGTGGAATCAGGCAAAAAGCGCATTGCAAAGCGAAATAGGTGTATAAGCCATGTAAAAACTGGTAAGTATATAGATGGAAATCCCCTTTTCCCATGGAATGGGTAAAAAACCACGAAATTCTTTGGGGATAAGAAGGAATTTCAAGAATAATAGCGAATATGCTATAAGATTCCTACATTAACATTAAGGAGGTTCGTAGAGTGAATAAAGCTGATTTGATCTCTGCTGTTGCCGAAAAGAGCGAATTAACAAAGAAGGATGCTGAGAAGGCTGTCAATGCTTTTGTAACGGTTGTTTCCGATGCCCTGGCAAACGATGAGAGAGTGCAGATGGTTGGGTTCGGTACTTTTGAAGTACGTGAGAGGGCAGAAAGGAAAGGCAGAAATCCTCAGACCAAAGAGGAAATTACCATTCCCGCTTCCAAGGCTCCTGTCTTTAAGGCCGGAAAAGCCTTGAAGGATTCCGTACAATAAAGTCAAGACCGGGAGATTCCCGGTTTTTTTTATTATAAGGGAAGAAGAGGGGGAGAATGCTTTGCGTTTGGACAAATTTCTTAAAATATCCAGGATTATAAAGCGCAGGACTCTGGCTAATGAGGCCTGCAGCCGGGGAAGGGTGCAGGTCAACGGCAATGTGGCAAAACCTGCCAATGAAGTGCAGGCGGGGGATGTGATCCGGATTCAGTTCGGAGATCAGGTTCATCAATATGAGGTTCTGCTGGTTGCCAATTCCGTTCCCGGGGGAGATGTGACCCGGATGATCCGGGAAATCTGAAATACCGACGGTATTGTCTTCCTCCATCCGGTAATACTATTCACGGATCATGAAGTTGTTCCCTGGAGGCTGTTTCTTCGGAAACAGTCCCTGGAATGGATAGAATGGAGGAGTCATATCAATATGGCAAGAAAAAGGAATTGGAGGATCCGCCTTCTCCTTCTGGTTTTGGCGGCTTCTCTCCTGACGGTTTCCTGTACGGCAAAAAGAAGGCCGAAAAATCCGGCGAATCCCAAAAAACAGACGCCCAAACAGACGGAGAAGCAGGTGAAAAAGCCCCGGCTTCCCAGGGCAATCCGCACAGGAGGGAACAAGGAACCCCGCCTTAAGGTTTATATCGTGAAGGATAAAAAGATTCAGGAAATGCCGTTTGAGGATTATGTGGCCGGCGTGGTGGCCGGAGAAATGAAAAACGACTGGCCGGAGGAAAGCATCAAGGCCCAGGCCATCATTGCCAGAACTTTTGTGCTTCAGTTCGTCGATGAAAAGGGCAAGTCCCGATATGGGAATGCCCATATATCAACGGATGTGGAGGAAGCCCAGGCATGGAATGCCGAAGAGGTGAATGACCGGGTCCGCAAGGCAGTCCGGGATACCCGGGGACAGGTGATCGTATACGACGGGAAATTTGCCCGTGCCTGGTTCCACTCCAATGCCGGCGGCAGGACGGCCACTCCCATGGAAGGACTGAACTATGAGGAGAAGGAGCCGCCTTATATCCGGGTCGTTGATTCCCCCGATATGGGAGACAAGGTCGAAGATGAAGCGAAGAGCTGGTCGGCAAAGTTTCCAAAGACCGAGGTTCTTGCTGCGGCGAAGGAATCCGGAAAGCCTGTCCGGGATTTCCACAGCATTTCCATCGGGAAAAAGGGGCCTTCCGGAAGAGCGGTGACCATCAAACTGGATGACACCGAGGTATCTGCCCCGGAGCTTCGCCGGGCGCTGGACCCGACCAAAATGCGCTCCAATCTGCTGGACCGGGTCGCCCTGGAGGGGGATCAGGTCGTCATGTCCGGGAAAGGTTTCGGGCACGGGGTTGGAATGTCCCAGTGGGGCGCCCGCACCATGGCGGAGCAGGGCAAGTCGGCGCAGGATATCATCAATCACTATTTCAGGAACGTCGATGTGGTAAAGATGTGGAAGTAAAGCAGGTGAAACGAACAGAATGACAGAAAGCGCAAAGGGATCGCAGGGGAAACCAACGGTCCCTTTTTTTGTCGTCGGCAGTCCGGATTGGGCGGGTACGCATATTGGCGGCATGGCAGGCATATGATCAAGTATGGATTGGTATCATTTGAAGGGGGGAAAAAGGAGATGGTACGGGAACTGGATGACAATAAGCTGGTACGGGGCCGCAACCACAGC
>DAINCI010000193.1:0-3243 GCA_036732425.1 Bacillota bacterium | reverse complement strand
CGTTTACCGTATAGGCCCCGATGTGCTGTGTAATCCCTCCGGCTTCCCCTTCAATTACATGGGAATGACGGATGGCATCCAACAGGGAGGTTTTGCCATGATCCACATGTCCCATTACCGTTACAACAGGAGAACGTTTGATAAGATTTTCCTCCGTGTCCTGGGTGTCTTCCTCCTTCAGCTGCTCTTCGTAAGTCTTTACCGCTTTCCGTTCCAGCTCAATATGAAACTCGGAGGCAATCAGATTTGCTGTATCGTAATCCAGATCCATATTTATGGTCGCCATAATACCAAGGCCCATCAATTTCTTGATGATTTCCGCCACCTGTATCCCGATTTTTTCGGAGAGTTCCTTTACGGTTATCCTGTCCCCCATGGTTATGGCTTTTTTCCGTTCCGGTATCACCATGGTGGAACGGGATTTGTTTTGTTTCCCCTTTTTGCTCTTCCGGCTGCGTTTGGTTAATTTATGATAATTGGACTCCTCCCAGTAATCTTTTCTGCTTTTCTTGTTTTTGTCTTTGCCTTGCCCGCCATACCGGGCGGATCCTTTTCCGCTGTCGCTTTTTTCTTTGTCTGCAGTCACAGGAGGCTGCGCCAAAAACTGGTCCACGATATTCCCGTTGCGCGGATTCCCGTTTCTTTTTGCACGACCTTCCCTGCGGGGACTATCAAGTTTTGATTTACCGGAATGATTTCTGGTGTCCTGCGTTTCACGATGTCTGCGATCCTCCGGCTTTGTCGTCTTTTGATCCTTCCTGTTTCGCTCCTGTGATGTCTTCCGGCTCACAGGTTCCTGTTTTTTTTGCTCTGCCTTTTCTTGCTTTTGCTGCTCGGCAGCCTTCTTTTTCTCCGCATCCTTTTGCCTGGACTCCTGCTCTTTCAGGGCTTTCGCCTGCTCTTCCCGTTGCTTTTCCTCTTCCTGTTTCTGGACTTTCAGTCGGGATTCCTCCTCCTGACGTTTTCGTTCTGCAGCCAATTCCTGCTGCCGCTTTTTATCTTCCAACTCGCGGGCTTCCCTCTCTGTCTTTGCTTTTGCTTCATTCAGTAAATGGATATACTGGTCCACATCGGACTTCAGTTCCTCCACCTTACCGATAAGCTCTCTGGCATTTCTGTTTACCTTTTTTGTTGTATCATACACTTTGATTTTTGCCATTCTCATCACCCCCGTGCTGGATTTCATTCTGTTCTTTCAATAGCATATCCTTAAAGGATCGGTCCAATATGACCAATACTGTTCTGTTGTATTTACCAATCGCCCTGCCGAGCTGCTCCCTGGTCCCTGCGATGATCACAGGCACCTGGCAGGCATGGCTCAGAGAGGAAAAATTTTTTATTGTCGCTTCGGAAGCCTCGCTGCTGATGATAACCAGCCGGGCTTTGCCGGATCGGATATTTTTTTCACACAGCATACTTCCGGAAATCACTTTTCCTGCTTTTTGACATAGTCCCAACAGAGAAAAAAACTTTTCACCGATAGGATTCACCTTCATTCAATTGTGTTTTCAGCTTATCATATACTTTCTGCTCCATTTTCTGATGAAAAGTCTTTTCCAGTAACCTGCTTTTTGCTGCCTTGTCAATGCAGGCTTCTTTCCGGCAAAGATAGGCTCCCCGCCCGGGGGCCTTACCCTTCAGGTCCAGATCAATGGATCCTTCCGGACTTTTCACAATACGAATCAATTCCTTTTTCGGCATCATTTGACGACAACCAATGCACATTCTCATGGGAATTTTTCGCTTTTTCAATCGAATTCACCATCCTCCGGATCCGTCTGCTCCTGTTCTTCCATTTGCTCCTCCTGCTCTTCCGGCATCGGATCTTCATAGGATGGACGGATCTGGGATTCGCTTTTTATGTCAATCTTCCAGCCTGTCAGTTTGGCAGCCAGTCTGGCGTTTTGACCTTCCTTCCCAATGGCAAGTGACAATTGATTGTCCGGAACAATGACCATGGCGGATTTTTCCGATGAGGAAGACAAAACATTCAAAACCCTGGCAGGGCTTAAAGCGCTGGATATATATTCCATAGGGTCTTCGCTCCACTTAATGATATCAATCTTTTCTCCCCGGAGTTCCTCAACAATTTTCTGGACACGGATTCCTCTGTGACCGACACAGGACCCAACCGGATCAATGTTCGGATCTTCCGCATAAACTGAGATTTTGGTACGGGAGCCTGCTTCCCGTGAAATATTCTTGATTAATACTTCCCCTTCCGCTATCTCCGGAACCTCCAGTTCAAACAATCGCTTGACCAGACCGGGGTGAGACCGGGAAACAGTAATCTGTGGTCCCTTTGTCGTTTTCTTTACCTCCGTGATATAGACCTTAAGGCGATTGTTGACCCGGTATCTCTCTCCCGGCATTTGCTCACCGGGAGGAAGGATGGCCTCCGTTTTATCCAGGTCAATGTATACGTTCCGCTTCTCCACTCGTTGAACCAATCCGGTTACAATCTCGTTTTCCTGCTCACTGTATTTATTGAAAATTTGTTCCCTTTCCGCTTCACGGATACGCTGCACGACAACCTGCTTTGCATTCTGAGCCGCGATTCTGCCGAAGTTTCTGGGAGTCACTTCTACATCCACGATGTCATCCAGCTGGGCTCCGGGACTTAGTTTCCTGGCTTCTGCCTCGTCAATCTCCAGCAGGGAATCCTGGACTTCCGGTACGACTTTCCTTTGGGAAAACACCCGGACATCTCCGGCCTGACGATCAATGATTACCTTCACATTGGGCGCAGAGCCAAAATTCTTTTTATATGCGGATACCAGGGCCGCTTCGATGGCCTCCAGCAGGACGTCCTTGTCAACGCCCTTTTCCCGGCATATTTGCTCAATCGCTTCTAAAAACTCCCCAGACATTTTTCTCCTCCTTGACAGCTGCTTAAAATTCTATCGACAATCTGACGACAGCAACCTCCGATCGCGGGAAGGAATAAACTTCTTCCTGATCCCGGATTACCAATTGATCGTCCTTCCATCCAATCAGTTCACCTGTAAACTTTTTTTTGCCTTTTCTTGACCGGTACAGGGAAACATCCACCTTGGAACCTTTGTATCGTTCAAAATCCGAATCATTTTTCAGAATACGGTCCAACCCCGGAGAAGAAACCTCCAGAAAATAGCTGTGAGGAATCGGATCGCTTTCGTCCAGCAATTCCCCGACCCGTTCGCTTAACTCCTGACAATCCTCCACTGTTACCCCATCGGGTTGTTTGTCGATATAGATACGCAG
>DAINCI010000192.1:0-3260 GCA_036732425.1 Bacillota bacterium | reverse complement strand
TGATGCTGGATGGGCCCTGGTTCAAGCGGCTGAACGGAGTAAAATTCGTTGGAACGGCTGAGATACTGTACAGAGGAAAGTCCGTTGCCGGAGACAGGGGGGATATTCTGTTTACCAACTACGGAGTATCCGGACCGCCGGTTCTTCAGATCAGCAGAAAAGCCGGGGAATTGCTGGAGCAGGGGAAGCAGCCGGTTTTAAGAATTCGTATTCTGGATCGGATGGACAAAGGGGAAATCAGGGATCTCATCGACAGGAGGATTCAGGCTGGTCCCCAAAAAACTGCTGAATTCAGCTTCGTGGGGCTGATCAACAAACGTTTGATTCCCGTCGTTCTTCTTGAGACTGGTCTGGATGACAGAAACCGTCCAGCTTCCAGCCTGTCTGCCGCAGAACGGGAAAAAATTGCGGAAGTCCTGACGGACTGGAGATTCCGGATCCGCGGAACAAGAAGCTGGCCCAGTGCACAGGTCACGGCGGGAGGCGTCGATACCAGGGAGGTTGACCCGGAAACCATGGAATCCAGACGAGTGAAGGGTTTATATTTTGCAGGCGAGATTATGGATGTGGACGGACGGTGCGGTGGATTCAATCTTCAGTGGGCCTGGTCCTCAGGGTTTCTTGCGGGCCGGTATGCGGCGCTCTGAGACCGGGCTGAAGGGAAGCATTCCGGGCGGCCTTCCGGTTCCGCACCGAAACATAGGGATTCCCGTCGATATAGAATCGATAAGGATAATGGACGGCTTCCTCCGCATAATCAATATGGATACGGGTCGTGGTCACCATGTTGAACGCCGGTTCCAGATCCTCTTTCAGGATAAAAATCCGGTTTCCGCACAGGTTCTCCCCGCTGTCCCGATCTGAGATGCCCATGGCCATACAAAGCTTGCCGGGACCGTTGGTGAGGCCAGGGCGATCCTTTTTGGCGCAGTCTGACAGACTTTTTCCATACCGTGCCTCTGCCATTTCTTCCAGTCCTTTTACCGGCTCCAGTGCCCGGATCAGAACCGCCTGAGGGCTTTCCCTTTCCGATGCAACGACATTCATGCAGGAATACATGCCATATATCCGGTAGACATATGCATAGCCGGGAGGGCCAAACATGACTTCGGTCCGTTTTGTCCTCCGGTTGTTGCAGGAGTGGGCAGCCTTGTCCTCCGGTCCCATATAGGCTTCCGTTTCCACGATTTTCCCCAGGCGTTCCCGTCCGTTGATCCGATGCGCCAGATATTTTCCCAAAAGATTCTTTGCCACCTCTATGGCGCTGTGACTATAAAATTCTCTCTCCAGCTTTTCCATGCATCTTCCTCCTTCAGGAATGATTTCAGTATTCCAATACATAAATTTATTTTATAGGATTTGATGTTGGTTTTCAAGATCTGTGTTTTCCTTAAAAAGGAAAACTATGAAAATTGAAAAACAACTGGATAACGTTTAAAAAAATTTGACAGGCTCTGTTTTTTCGTATAAACTTAAGAAAATCAATATATGACCTCACTTCTTGGCAAGTGGGGTAGAGGCGCGGTATTTATTAGTCCCCGGCGGAGCGTAAGCCGAGCAGGGAAGCCGTGGAGAAGGAAATATCGCCGAAGCTGCAATATTGGCTGACTATTGCATGCTGGGACTGCAGTTAAGAGCTGCAGGACTGTCTCAGTGAACTTCCCGGTTTACTGCGTTGCGCTATCTCATTTGGGAAAAGAGGAGGGATCAAGTAATGCATTCACTGCCTGAGTTCATCTCAGGCTTTTTATTTTATGGAATAAAAGTATGGAATGATAAAGGGGAAATGTTGAATGTATAAGAAAATAACCATTTTAGTGGCTCTGTCCATGGCAGCCCTGTTTTGTATGACGGATTGTACGGGAAAAGGTGCCGGAAACAATGGCGCTTCGGGAGAAAACGCTGTCTTCCGGGTTGGAATGGAATGCGATTATCCTCCTTTCAACTGGACGCAGCTGGATCATTCCAATGGCGGCGTGAAAATTGACGGCAATGCTGAATATGCCGGAGGATATGATGTGGAGATTGCAAAACGGATTGCAGAAGGTTTGGATCGGAAGCTGGTCATTGTCAAGACCAAGTGGGAGGGCCTGGAGCCCGCCCTGAGTTCGGGTAAGATTGATGCCATCATAGCAGGCATGTCGCCTACGGCGGAGCGAAAGGAAAATGTTGATTTCACGGACAATTATTATCACTCGGACCTGGTGATGGTGGTGAAAAAGGGAGGCCCTTATGAAAACGCAACGTCCATTCAGGATTTCAAGGGAGCAAAGATAACCGCCCAGTTGAGCACATTCCATTATTCCGTCATTGATCAAATCAAGGGGGCACAGAAGCAGACCGCCATGGAAAAATTTACAACCATGCGTGTGGCCCTGGAGTCCGGCATCGTGGACGGATATGTTTCCGAACGTCCGGAGGGAATCAGTGCCCAATCAGCGGATCCCAACCTGAAAATGGTTGAGTTCGAGGATGGATTTACCACATCGGAGGATGACACGGCAATCGCTGTGGGGCTTATGAAAAACAGTTCCCTGAAAGAAGAGATCGATGAGATACTGGCGAAACTATCCGGGGAGGAGCGCAAGGAAATCATGAATGATGCAATTCAAAATCAACCATCTGCAGAATAAGCGGGAAAAGAGAAATAATTTTTCTGATTTTGGTTGAAGGGAGTTTGGAAAAATCATGGAACAAGTCTGGAGAATCGTTGTAAAATACTGGCCGATGTATCTCCGGGGTGCCGGCGTCACATTGTATCTGTCCATTCTGGGCACCGTATTTGGATTTATGATCGGGCTGCTGGCTGGAATCATACGAACCATACCTATTCCGGAAAACGGATGGAAACGGACCTTCCTGAAGGTGGTCAACGCCATTCTGGGTGTTTATATCGAGATTTTCCGTGGTACCCCCATGATCGTACAGGCTATGGTGATTTATTACGGAGCCGCCCAGGCAGGGTTTGAGATGGACCGGATGGCTGCCGGAATTCTGATTGTTTCCATTAATACAGGCGCCTACATGGCGGAAATCATACGGGGCGGCATTGAATCCATTGACAGAGGGCAGTTTGAAGCGGCTCAGGCATTGGGAATGAATCCGGTTCAGACCATGTCCAAAGTAGTACTGCCTCAGGCAATTCGAAATATACTGCCGGCTGTCGGAAACGAATTTGTCATCAATATCAAGGACACCTCGGTATTGAATGTCATTTCCATATCGGAGCTTTATTTTCAGACCAGTACCGTGGCAGGCAT
>DAINCI010000191.1:0-3260 GCA_036732425.1 Bacillota bacterium | reverse complement strand
GTGGTTGGAAGATTCACACCGCTGAAGATGGCAGCAAGGTATTTGTACATCCGGGCTGTCATAATAGGATTCATTCTGTTCCTGTACGTTAGCTGTACCGGTTGATTCCAAACGGAGAATCAGCTTTGAGTTGCTTGAGCGGAATGCGGTGAAAGTCGCACGTTCCGTTCTTAGGGGAGTTGGCTCCGGTGACGGAGCCCGCTTACCCGACACGGCGACACGCCGTCGCGCAGGGGTATGTACGGAGTGCAAAAGCAAAAAAGCATATGAAAAAAAGAGGAGGTAAGTCATGAATAAGAAAAAAGCAGTCGCTATTATTTCAGCTCTGTGTCTCGCCATTCTGGTCACAGGCTGTTCCGGCAGTAAATCACAAAAGTCCTCGGATTCCAATGGCAAGTCCAGTTCTGCCGCGGATTCAGCTTCCGGCAGCAAGGCTTCATCCGGAAAAGAAATCAAGGTCTCCGATCCCAATGAATTTCCCATTGTCACCAAACCGGTCACACTTACCGCATGGGCAGGGAAAAGGGAGCACATTTCCGATCCGAAGAAAAACACCATGATAAGAGAGTATGAGAAGAAAACCGGAGTACATATCAAATGGACCTTTGTGCCTGGTGAAGAATATTCCACCCAGCTGAATCTTTCCTTTGCCGGTGGGGAATATCCTGATATGTATCTGACCAATTTAACCCCGGAACAGGTTCAGACGGCAACGGAAAGCAAAATTTTACTGCCGCTTGACGATCTGATCGAATCCCAGGGAACCAATACCAAAAAGGTACTGGAGGAAAACCCGGAGTATAAGAAATATTTGACTTCCAATGACGGGAATATCTACACCCTGATGGAAACGGATGTCGGCGTTCATATGAGGAACACCCATAAAATGTTTCTTTATAATGACTGGCTTCAGAAACTTGGCGGCAAGGTTCCCGAAACGACAGAGGAATTTAAGGATTATCTGATCCAGATCCAGGACAAGGATTTGAACGGCAATGGAAAGAAGGATGAAATCCCCATGATCTCCTTTGGCGCAGAAGGGGATCCTGTTCCGTATATCATGGACAGCTTCCAGATGACCGGAGATAATTATTACTATATTGATGACAGTGGCAAGCTGGTATTTGCCCCCATCACCGATGACTGGAAGGAAGGACTCCGTTATCTGAATGGTTTATATAAGGAAGGATTGTTCTACGCAGAAGAGACCTATACCCAGGATGGCGATTCCCTGAAAGCTCTTGTCAATAAGAAAAAGGAAGACGATTTTCTGGTGGGAGCCGTGCCTTCCTTCTTCCAGGGCAGATTTATTGACTCAGGCGTTCTGAATTGGACGGATTATGTTCCCATTGGTCCGCTGAAGGGACCATCCGGTCATCAGGCCGTGCCGGACAACGGAATCGTGTTCCGGCTCTGTTCTGCCATTTCCTCTCAGTGCAAATACCCGGAAGTGGCCATGAAATGGCTGGATTATTGGACGGGAGAAGAAGGGACCTTTGATAATGTATATGGAATGAAAAAAGGCGTGAACTATGAGATGGTGGATGAACCCGCATTTTCCGGAGCGGATCAGTCCGTCAAGGTCCTTCAGAATTCCTACAGCGATAATTTCCGATTTGGGGAAAACATGGTTCCGAAAGTGGACAATGAAGAGATCCGTTATGCGGTAACGGACGACAAGTCCACCTATAACACCAACAACACCTTTGTTCTGATGCAGGCGGCCAAAATGTATGAGCCTTATTATCAGTCCCTGAATATTCCCTCCATTGTCTGGAGCGATAAGGAAACGATCTCGAAGATGACGGAAGACTCCGGGCTGTTCAACGACTATATCAAGAGGGCATACACGGAATTTATTCTGGGAACCCGCAGCCTGGACAAGGACTGGGATGCGTACCTGAAAGAATTGAAGGATATGGATCTTGAAGGCTATCTGACGGTGCTGAGAAAATATTACGGAGCAAAATAATTTATTTTGAAAGGTTCAAAAGGATAGACCATTGCATGAAAATGGTCTATCCTGTTATGATGAAAGAGGGGGAACCTATGAGGCATCATATTAAAAAAAACTTTCATCTGAAAAATCCTTCCTTGCTGAAATTTACTGTCTCCTGGTTTTCCATGCTGCTGATTCCCGCAGTCATGGGGATCAGCATCTACCTGTTGGTTCTTGAAAATAACTCCAGGCAACTGGATGAGTATAATTATCAGATGATCAGGACGGCATCCGAAGATCTGGAACGGAGCCTTTGCGCAGCGGACGATTTTGCCGATACCCTGAATATGGTGGAAACGGTGAATTCCTGCATGAGGCCCCTGACCGATATATCCGGAGTGGTTCCCGATATTGCAGAGCTGTCCCTTTCCAGGGCTACCGATACCAATGGGCTGATTGAGGACTACATGGTATACAGCCGGTTCAATCATTTGATACTTTCCCATAACAAAGCGTTTTTCAAGCTACAGCTCTACTATGGAAGCTATTTTCAATATGGAGATGCTGATTTTGAAGATTGGATAAAGACTGTTTTCCCCGTAAGTTACCGGAAGCAGGTTTTGCCTTCCGAATGGGTTGTCTTGGGGTCGAAGCAGGATTATTCGCTGATATATCGCATTCCTTACCTGGACCCAAAAAGTACGGAGGAATTGGGAGAAATCGTATTTTTTATCGGCGAAAGTGGAATAAAAAAGCTTCTTTCTCCCATTTTTTCCACAGGGGCATCCAATGTCTGGATACTGAATCAGGATGGGGTTTCTCTTTGCTCTCTGAAAAAGGATAAGGAACTCGTTCAGCATGATGGCAGCGGGATTTCGGAAGACTTTAAAAATGCCCTTGAAAGTGCCGGCTCTTCCCATGCCCTGCAGTATAATGGCTTTGTTATGTATCAATATCCCATAGGGGATCATGGCATTACCCTGGTAGGCGCTATCCCTGAAAGGGTATTCAATCAGCAGGCAAACGAGGTGCTGAAGGTCGTCATTCTGGTGCTTGCCGCATTGTTTCTGGCAGGAATCATTATTTCTGTCTTCCTTTATTACTATAATCAACGCCCTCTCCGTAAAATTGTAAACCGGATTCCTGAAATGGATCCCTCTCTGTTGCCTTTTCCGCAGAATTCAGCCATCCGTAACGGTTTATGGGCAATTGACAATGCCATTACCCACATTTACAGCAAAAATAAGGAGCTGGAACAGAATGTGGCGGCAAACAGGGAACACCTGAAAAAAATAATTGCCTCCAAGCTTTTAAGCGGTGA
>DAINCI010000190.1:0-3430 GCA_036732425.1 Bacillota bacterium | reverse complement strand
ACAGATTCATCCGGCGGAAAGCATACAGAAACGGCGGAAGGCGGCAAGCCCGATGTACCGGATTATCTGAATCCTGTGGGCTATCCCATTGCGAAGAAAAAGCTGACGATTACCGCCATGGGCATGAAGGATCCTGGTGGAGTGGAGTGGAAGGACCTGGAGATTATACAGAGGGCCGAGAAAGTTACCAACATTCATTTTGAGTTTCAACTGGCAGAAGAATCCACCTATCAGGAAAAAAAGAACCTTGCTTTAAACGGCGGGGAATATCCCGACGTATTCATGAGGGATATGAATATAAATGACGAAGAAAAATACGGGTCTCAAGGAATATTTGTTGACCTGACTTCGCTCATTGACAATTATGCGCCGAATCTTAAGAAGCGGATGGAGGAATATCCGGATATCAAGTCTGCCATCACTTCCCTGAATGGCAGCATCTATGGCTTGCCGAACTATATAAGAACCAGTACACAAAATCCGTGGATTTCCTTTATGGATGCTGGATGGATGAAAGCCGTCGGAAAAGAAATGCCGCAAACTGTTGAGGATCTGTATGAGCTGCTGAAAGCTTATAAAGAAGGGGATCCCAATGGAAATGGGGATCCCAACGATGAGATTCCGTGGGGCGGTGCCGGCCTGCATACCCTTGATTTCATCTGTGCCGCCTTTACCGGATTAGCCGGAGGAATGGACTTTGATGTCCAGGAAGGCGGAACGGTGGTATATACTCCATCGCTGCCGGTATTTGAGGAGTTTCTGAAATATGCACATAAGTTATATTCGGAAGGCCTGATTGATCCGGAGCTGTTTGTTCAGACCAGTCAACAGCATATTGCAAAAGTAAGAAGTGGGATTGTTGGGATCTATAACATCTCTCCTACCAACTTGCCTTCAGATATCAAAACACCCCAGGATTCCCTGGAGCCCCTGACATCGGAATTCAACGATAAGAAAGTGGCTCCTGCCTACCAGCCGATCAGTACGGGAAAAGCTGTGATTACGGATAAGTGCAAATGCCCGGAAGCTGTCATGCGTTGGTTTGATATGTGGTATGCTGATTTGGATGAAGGAGAGGGAGAAGCAAAAGATCTGAATGGCGTCACTCAGTTTCTCGGATTTGAAGGAGAGCAGTGGGAATATGCGGATGACAAAAAAGAGACTTACCGTTGGATTGAACCGGTAAAAGATTTTCAGAGTCTTCGGGAAGACGCCAGGATTACGGTGAATACCGGATTGCCGCAATATTTGAATTTCATGCCATATCCGGCGGACTTTCCACTCATGGAGATGAAAGTAAAAGCGACTCAGACCAGGCAGGAGCCGTATCTGACAGACAAATTCCCATTGACAGTGAGATATACTGCGGAAGAAACGGAGCGGATATCGCTATTGGAAACCGACATTAAAAATTATATGGAAGAAATCGTATCCAAATTTATAAACGGCGAAGAACCGCTTGAGAATTTTGATAAATATACTAAGACATTGGATGAAATAGGGTTGCCCGAATTACTGGATTTGAAACAGAAAGCATACGACAGATGGGCGAAAGCTGCGAAATAAAAGATTAACGAATTTTATATAAGTCGTGGTCTCTGTCGGGGGATCACGACAATTCGTTTTGCTGATAGGGAGGAGTTCGGCGAAGTTTGTAGAATTAAATAAGTAATCGATTACTCTTAAACTCATTGAAATCAGCTGTTTCAAAGGAGGCATCAAATAAATGCAACGGAAAAAGTTTTATATCGGCGTGGACTGTGAAGGTGTATCCTGCGTTGTCGGCAGGCCGGGAGGCAGCCTGAGCGACAGTGAGAACTTTGCCTGGGCACAGAAACAGGCGACTGCCGAAGCCAACGCGGCAGCTACCGCACTGTTTGACATGGGAGCGGAGGAAGTGATTGTCTGGGACAATCACCATTCCGGGGTGAATCTGCATTATGATGAGCTTGATTCCAGATGTAGCATCCTGTTGGGCAGCGGACACCGTGGCAGGTTTCCGACCATCGATGAGTCCTTCGGCGGTGTTTTATTTATAGGCTATCACAGCCGGGATAATGTCCGGGAAGCTGCGCTGGCCCATACCTATAGCTCCCTTTCCTATCAGTATTATAAAATAAACGGGAAAGAGGTTGGCGAGATGGAGATTGATGCGGCCTTTGCGGGGTTGGTAAATGTTCCGGTTATTTTCGCATCTTCCGATGACAAGTGCATTGCTCAGGCAAAGGAGTCTTTTCCCTGGGTCGAGACGGTTGTGACCAAGCAAAGTTTATCCTGGAACTCGGTGATCAGCAAGCATCCAAAAACAGTATGCCGGGAAATATATGACGGTGTAAAACAGGCTGCTGCGCGTTTGGAGGAAATGCAGTCCTATACCTTTGCTGAGCCACTGAACGTGGAAATCCGATATAAAAGGCTGGACGCAGCAGACAGTGCCAAACTTTTTGACAGAAACGGGGAACGATTTGGTTTCAGGGATGCCTATACGAGGGTGGGAACAGTAAGGACCATCCGCAATTTATTTTAATGACGGAAAGTCTGATGGCCTGAAAGGAGGAAAGTATTCGGATGAATATACTTGTGACATTGCCGGAAAATGTGAGAAAAACATTTATTCCGGAGGAAGTGGCCCGGAGGATCGAGCAGATGGGCAACGTTACCTGGAATGACAAAGATGCAAACTATACAGAGGCGGAACTGAGTGAGAAGCTCCGGGATATGGATATCTGTATGACAGGCTGGGGGATCCCCAGGTTCACTCCGCGGGTTTTGGAAAATGCCGGCTGTTTGAAACTGGTTGCCCATACAGCAGGGTCGGTGGCAAATCTCGTTTCTGATGAACTTTATGCAAGGGGGATTCGGGTGATCAGCGCCAATAAAGTGTTCGCCGAGTCCGTGGCGGAAAGCGTAATCGGCTACCTGCTTGCGGCTCTTCGGGATATCCCGTATTATGTCAACCATATGAAATCAGGCGGTTGGAAATCCGCAGACTATTGGAACAGGGGACTGTTGGATCAAACCATCGGTCTGGTCGGCTTTGGGGAAATTCCCAGGTATCTGGTTTCCATGCTGAAGCCGTTTCGCGTTACCGTCAAGGCTTTCGATAAATATGTGGATGCACAGACCATGGCGGAATATGGCGTGGAAAAAGTGGAGCTGGAGGAGCTTTTTTCTTCCTGTCCCCTTATTTCCATTCATCTGTCAGCGACGGAGGAAACGTACCATAGGATTGACCGGTCTTTGCTGGAGCGGATTCAGGATCACGCTGTATTGGTGAATACTTCACGGGGGAGGGTCATCGATGAGAAAGCCCTGATTGCGGAACTGAAACAAAACCGGTTCCAGGCTGTGCTGGATGTATATGAAAAAGAGCCGCTGCCGGAGGACAGCCCTCTCCGGAAAATGGAGAATGCGCTTCTTATTCCGCATA
>DAINCI010000189.1:0-3468 GCA_036732425.1 Bacillota bacterium | reverse complement strand
AGGCAGGCGTTACCGTGATTTCCTATGACCGCCTGATCACCGATACCGATGCCATCGATTATTATGTAACCTTTGACTCGGTTTCCGTAGGGGAAGCAATGGGTCAATACCTGGCCGACAAGGCCTCCGGTACGGGAAACCCCCTTTATCTTTATGCAGGCGCTGCAACGGACAACAACTCTTTCCTGTTCTTTGAAGGGGCATGGAACATCCTGCAGCCGAAAATCGCCGACGGGACCTTTGCCATAAAGAATTCCTCAAAAGCCGAAGCTCTTCAGGACAAAGCGAAACTGTCCCGGGATGAAATGTCCGAAATCATAGGACAGATCACGACAAACTGGGATTTCAACGAAGCAAAGTCCAAGGCAGAATCCCACCTGACGGCAGCCTCAAAGGAGGATAAGGGGACCTGCTATATTCTGGCTCCCAACGACGGTACCTCCCGGTCCATTGCCGATGTATTTGCTTCCGACGGGGATGTAAAAGACTACTACATCACCGGACAGGACTCCGAAGTTGCTTCCATTCAGTATATCATTGACGGCAAGCAATCCATGACTGTGTTCAAGGACACCCGCACCCTGGCAGCCGATGCCATGGATATGGCCATTGAAATTATTGAAGACAAGACCCCGGAAACGGATGCCACCTATGACAATGGATCCGGGGAAGTCCCGTCCAAGCAGACTCCGGTCATTGTCGTGACCAGGGATAATGTGAAAAAAGAGTTGATCGATTCCGGATATTATAAAGCATCGGAATTCACAGGACTGGATTAGATCCGAAGGAAACGGGTCGTACCGGCCGGGAGCGGCTATACCGGCCGGACTGGCCCCCGGAATGGAACAGAAAGGAGGTTTCCCATGAGCGACTATCTCCTTGAAATGGAAAACATAACGAAGGAATTTCCGGGCGTAAAGGCATTGGATCAGGTAAACATCCAGGTGAAGCCCGGAGAAATCCACTGTCTGGTGGGAGAAAACGGCGCCGGCAAATCCACGCTGATGAAGGTTTTATCCGGTGTCTATCCTTACGGTACCTACGACGGAACGATTTTCCTTGACGGCAGGAAGCGGCAGTTCCGTTCCATAGCGGACAGCGAAGCCGCCGGTATCGCCATCATCTATCAGGAGCTGGCACTGATTCCCGAATTGAGCGTTTATGAAAACATCTATTTTGGCCATGAGATTATGAAAGGCCGAAAGGTGGACTGGGAGCAAACCATCGTGCAGGCAGTCAAAATGCTGAAAAAGGTCCGCCTGGATGTGAATCCGTCAGCCAGGGTCCGGGACCTGTCCGTAGGCAAACAGCAATTGATTGAAATCGCAAAGGCATTGAGTAAGAATGTCCGGCTTCTGGTCCTCGATGAACCGACTGCGGCACTCAATGAAGACGACAGCAGGAACCTGCTGAATCTTCTCCGGCAGCTGAAGAAGCAGGGCATTACCTCCATCCTCATTTCCCACAAACTAAAGGAAATCCAATCCGTGGCAGATACCGTCACCATCCTGCGGGACGGCCGAACGATCTGCACCCTGGAGGCTGCAGCAGGACAGATCTCCGAGCAGGAGATGATCCGGAATATGGTGGGAAGGGAAATTAAAAATATCTTCCCGGAACGAAAAAGAAAGAGCATCGGAGACGTATGCCTGGAAGTCAAAAACTGGACGGTTTTCGATCCGGCTTCCCGGAGGGAAATCCTCCACCATGTAAATTTCCATGTAAGAAAGGGAGAAATCGTCGGTCTGGCTGGACTGATGGGAGCCGGCCGTACCGAGCTGGCGCTCAGTATTTTCGGCAACACGCCAGGGTACAAACGGACCAGCGGTGTCATGCTGCTGAATGGAAAGCCGGTGCATTTCAAGCATCCACGGGATGCACTGAAAGCCGGAATGGCCTATGTAACCGAAGACCGAAAGCGCAACGGCCTGATCCTGATCCAGGACGTAAAGTACAATATCACCCTGTCGAATCTTGATAAATTAATCAGGGGTATTACCATTAACCAAAGCGAAGAGGTCCGTACCGCCAGGGATTATCAGGAATCCCTGCGAATCAAGACACCTTCCCTTCTGCAGGCCACGAATCATTTGAGCGGGGGAAATCAGCAGAAGGTTTCTGTCGCCAAATGCCTGTTTGTCGAGCCGGACATCCTGATTCTGGATGAGCCGACCCGGGGAATTGATGTGGGAGCAAAGACGGAGATTCATACCATCATGAACGATTTGGTGGAGCAGGGAATGAGTATCATCATGATCTCCTCCGAACTGCCGGAGGTGCTGGGAATGAGCGATCGGATCTACATCATGGCGGACGGGGTCATCACAGGGGAATTGAAAGCGGAAGAAGCAACAGAGCAGCGGGTGATGGCACTTTCCACCATGGGAGAGGAGGAAGCAATCAAATGAGTACACAGATACAGGCAGACAGGGGGGACAGGAAACCACCTGTGAAAGCCTCGAAAAAGCGGAAATCCCCTGGCAGGGAATTATGGAATCCTATCCGAAACAACATCCGTTCCTATGCCATGTTTATCGCCCTGATCGGAATCTTTCTTTTTTTCGGAATCCGGACAAATGGGCTGTTTCTGTCTCCCCGGAACATCAGTGATTTGGTGAATCAGACCGGGTATGTCGCCGTCCTGGCCATGGGCATGACCCTGATCCTGATTATCCGGCATATTGATCTCTCCGTGGGATATGTGGCAGGATTTCTCGGCGCAGTGGCGGCCATCCTGCTACGGGACGGATGGCCGGTTTATTCCGTGATCCCGGTGGTGCTTCTCCTGGGAATGGCCATTGGACTGTATCAGGGCTTTCTGGTGGCAAAGGTGGGTGTCCCGGCATTTGTCACCACCCTGGCCGGGATGTTTATGTTCAGGGGACTTTTGTCCCTGATCACAGCGGGATCCGGTACGATCATTGTCCGGAACGAAGCGTTTAAAGCAGTCTCCAACGGATTTATTCCCGATATTCCGAATTCATCCGGGATCCACCTTCTTACCATGATCATCGGCGCCCTGTTGGCAGTTCTTATGGTGACAAGTCAGTTCCGGTCCCGGAAAACAGCAATATCCTATCAGTTTGAAGTGTCCTCCTCCACCCTTTTCATCCTCAAAAATCTTATCCTCTCGATTGCCATTCTCGGAGTTGCCTTTGTTCTCGCAAAGTACAAGGGAATCCCCTGGACCATCCTGATTGTAAGCGTCGTGCTTTTCCTTTATTACTATCTGCTGAACAAGACCAGGCTGGGACGGTATATCTACGGAATCGGCGGCAATGCGGAGGCAGCGGAACTCTCCGGGGTAAATGTTCAGAACGTAACCCTGTTCTGTTTTGCATCCGTCAGTCTGATGGCTGCACTGGGGGGAATCCTGTATACCTCCCGACTGGCATCGGCTGCCCCGCAGGCCGGTCTGGGCTTTGAAATGGATGCCATCGCATCCTCCTACATCGGAGGCGTATCCGT
>DAINCI010000188.1:0-3481 GCA_036732425.1 Bacillota bacterium | reverse complement strand
GATCAACAATCTGTTCCGATACATGCATACTCTGAAAGGCTCTTCCGCTGCCATGGAGATCCAGGATATGGCGGAGCTGGCGCATCATATTGAAGATGTTCTGGGGTTGGTCCGGGACCAGAAGCTGGAGCTCACCGGGGATCAGATTGACTGGATCCTGCAGGGCCTGGACGAAATGAAGGCACGTGTGGCAAAGCATAAGGAAAATGAGGCATACGAAATCGATGTGGATGCCATCACGGCCGGCCTGGATGCATGCCCATCCCGGGCTGCTGTTCCGGCAGACAAAAAAGCAGTTGGGAAACCAGGGAACACGGGAGCCCTTCTTTCAGAAAAGGAAAAAGACAGTATGCTGAAATCCCTGGGTTCGGAGGAGAAGGCCTTTCAGGTCCGGATTCGTCTGACCCACGATACGCCCATGAAGGGTGCGAGACTGTTTCTTGTGACGGACAAACTGGAGCAGGCAGGCCGGATTACGAAAACCAGCTGGGAAGATACGGAGCCTGAGAAAATAGAGGGGGATTGTTTTTCGGTTTTTTTTATCAGTCAGCTGCCCAAAAAGGAAATCAAAGACAGGATCCATACCATATCGGAAATCGAAGAGACAGATGTTTCAGAAATATGCGGCGGCAGGAAACCGGTCCCGGCAGCAGGGTCCGGGAAATCCGGAGGCAGGGAAGAACTTCAGTCCGTGATCCGGGTCAATATCAACAAGCTGGATCAGCTGATGCGGATTGTGGAAGAGCTGTCTGTGGACAAGGAAAGGCTGAAACAGCTGATGAAAAAGGTCAATCAGAGATACAGGGGGGATGAGGATGTAAAGTCCCTGAGTGCTCTGACCAATCAGATTGATTTTATCGGAAAGGAGCTGCAGGAATCCGTGATGTCCACCAGGATGTATACCCTGGACAGTGTCTTTAACCGCTTCCCCAGAATGATTCGCGATTTGTCCAAAAAAGAGGGGAAAGAAATCGCTTTGAAGGTGGAAGGAGAGAGCACGGAACTGGACCGCAGCATCATGGAAAAAATTATTGACCCACTGAACCACATGATACGGAATTCGGTGGATCATGGGATTGAATCCCCGGAGGAAAGGGAAAAACGCGGGAAAAACCGGAAAGGGACCATTAAGCTGTCTGCCGGTCAGGAACAGGGCCATATTTATATCAGACTGGAGGATGACGGAAGAGGAATCAATCTGCGGAAAATAAAAGAGAAAGCCATTTCCAGGGGCCTGATCACGCAGGCTCAGGCGGGGTCCATGACGGAAAGGGAAGCCCTGGAACTGATCTTTCTGCCCGGGTTTTCCATTTCCGACAAAGTCACGGAGGTATCCGGTCGGGGGGTCGGAATGAATGTGGTAAAAGAGAATATCGAGGCGATCAATGGCATCATTGACATGGACAATGAAGAAGGCATGGGCCTGGCGGTTACCATGAAGCTGCCCCTGACCCTTGCCATCATTCAGTCCCTGCTCATCCGGACCAATACGTTTCGCTTTGTGCTGCCCCTGCTTTCCGTTGTGGAAATCATCCGGGTCAGGGACACGGATTACGACAAAAAGATCCGGTTTATTCAGGGAAAGGAAGTTATGAACTGGAGGGGCGAGGTGCTCCCGGTTCTGCGGGGGTCCGACTTGTTTCACAGCGGCGGGGAAAGGGAGAAGTCCTTTGCCGGAATTGTGCTGGGGCTTTCCACCCATAAGATTATCCTGGCAGTGGAGGAGATCATTGGGCAGCAGCAGGTCGTCATCAAGCCCCTGGACCGGTTTACCGGAAAGGGAAAGCTCCTGGGCGAGCTGAAGGGAATATCGGGTACGGTGATTCTCGGGGATGGGGATTTTGCCTATGTCCTGGATGTGCAGGCCCTTTTAAAGGAAGTCATGGAAAAGAGAAAGGATGAAAAAGAATGAAAAGTCTCAAGGCAAAGATGATTTTGATTATAGCGGTGCTTTTGACATGCATCACCGGATTCATTGGGGTTTTCTCCTATGTCAATGCCAGGAATGCCGTTACCCATGAAGTAACCGAGGCGCTCAAACTGGCGTCCGGTCAGGCGGTGAAACTGGTCAACAGCCGGATTGAAACACAGACCACCTTTTTGGAGGCGGTCACCCGGTACCAACCCTTTATGGATTACGCAGGCTCCGGCAATGAGCTTCAGGATGCGGATATTCAGTATATGGAAGCGGAACGGGACAGAATGGGGTTTGAGGCATTGGCAATCGCCAATGCAAAAGGGGAGGCAATCAGAAGTGACGGTACGGTCCTGAACGTTGCAGACCGGGACTATTTTGTTGCTGCAAAAAAAGGGAAAGCTGCCATATCGGATGTTGTCATTGACAAGGTGACCGGCAAACCGGTTGTGATTTATGCTGCACCGGTCCCGGACAACGGCAGGACAGTGGGTGTCCTGTACGGCGTACGCGATGTCCGGGGACTGAGCAATATTCTGGAGGGCATTACCATAGGGAAAAGCGGCTATGCCTATATGATCAATCGGGAGGGTACAACCATTGCCCATCCTGATTTTGTTGCCTCCGGGAGTTCGGGGAAAGGCCAGGGGGACAGCAAGGTGGATGCCACCGGTTCCGCAAGCCTGAAGTATGAGAATACCACAAAGGAAGCAAAAAAGGATAAGGGCCTGGCGGGCCTGGCGAAGCTGGAAGGCCAGATGCAAAAGCTGAAAACCGGAGTGGGGCAGTATTCCTACAAGGGTGAGAAAAAAATGATGTCCTTTGCTCCGGTTCCGGGAACCAACTGGTCCCTAGGAGTCACAGCGGACCTGTCAGATGCCATGAGCAGCGTCAACAAAATGAGGAATCTGATTCTTTCCTTTGCAATTGTCTCTGTTGTCATCGGTGTTGTGTGTGCTCTCTTCATTGCAAAAACCTTTGCGGATCCCATTGTGGCCATGACGGCGGTTGTCGACCGGTTTGCCGGTTATGACCTGACCCTGGACGAAGGCATGGCGGAAAAATATCTGAAACGAAAGGACGAGATCGGAACAATTGCCAACTCCCTTGTCACCATGCAGAAAGCGTTTGGCGATCTGCTGAGGCAGGCCGTGGCTTCTTCCGAGATGGTGGGAGCGACTTCCCAGCAGCTGAGCGCCAGCATTCAGGAAATCGCCACCACCGCCCAGAATCAGGCTTCCAATACTGAGGAAATCTCCGGTTCCCTGGAGGAAGTAACTGCCAACATCAGTACGGTAAACGGGGACATGCAGACAACGGCACAAAATGTTCAGGCCATGGCCCAAACGATGACAGGAATTGAGAAGGCAGTCGGCGACAATACAGAGGACCTGGAAAGTGTCAATCAATCCATAAGTGGGATTCTGAAATCCCTGGACGGGACGAGGCAGTCCATCCAGACCATATCGGAGCGGTCCAAATCGGCGTCCGGCGAGGCACAGAGCACTGTGGAGCTGGCAGGGGAAGGAAAAAAGAATCTCGATCGAACCGTGACACAGATGGACA
>DAINCI010000187.1:0-3526 GCA_036732425.1 Bacillota bacterium | reverse complement strand
TTCTGAACGCCGGACTGGATTCCACGGAGGAAAAGCTGCTGCAGATTGTATTGATTGATCTGGGATCCGGTGACAGGACGCCAAAGATCATGGAAAGCCTGTGCCGGGATTATTCCGTGGTCAAACTGATCAAACCGGAGGATTTGCCCGGGTATCTTCGGAGTTTGCTTTAAAAGCTTGTAATTTCCTTACTTTTCCGGTACCATATTCATTGGGAAGACAATCGGGGTTCCCGGTGATGGTTATCGGGTTGTTCCCAAACGGCAAACCAAGGTGAAAAGAATGGAACAGGTAATTGGTATAATAGAAGATATTGTCTTCCGCAATGAGGACAACGGTTTTTCCGTCGTGGAGTTGCGGGAAGAAAGCACCAATCTGGAAGTCACTGCAGTAGGAAACTTTCCCTTTATCAATCCAGGGGAGCGGGTTCGTCTGGAGGGAGAATGGACGACTCATCCGGATTACGGACGGCAGCTGAAGATGGAGACTTACAGCAGTGTGGCGCCTTCCAATCTTGTGGGTATGGAAAATTACCTGGCTTCCGGTCTGATCAAAGGGGTCGGGCCTTCCACCGCCCGGAAGCTGGTCGAGACGTTTGGCCTGGATGTACTGGATATCATTCAGTTCAATCCCGGACGGCTGAAAGAGGTGGAGGGCATCGGCAGCACCAGGGCGGAAATGATTGCTTCTTCTTTTTCGGAGCAGAAGGAAATCCGTGAAGTGATGATTTTTCTGCAGTCCTATGGGATTACCACCACCTATGCCATGAAGATCTACAAGGCATACGGCGCCAAAACCATGAACCTGGTGCGGGAGAATCCCTATCGCCTGGCAGAGGACGTAACGGGGATTGGTTTTAAAACGGCAGACCGGATTGCTGTGAGCATGGGGATCGATATGCATTCTCCCTACCGCGTTACAGCCGGGACAAAATATGTCCTGTCCCGGGCCGCTTCCAATGGGCATACCTATCTGCCGAAGGCGGAGCTGATGGAAAAAGCGTGTCAGCTTCTGTCCGTGGACGGGACTCTTGTGGACAATGCCTTGACGTCCCTGGCTTTGTCCCAGGGGATTGTAATGGAAGAAAGGGAGGATCATACTGCCGTTTACCTTTCCTCTTTCTTTCAGGCAGAAGCCGGAACGGCCAAAATGCTCCGGGATTTATCCGCGGAGGAGATCTCCGGCCCGGTGAGGAACATGGAGGGAAAAATCGGCCGCTTTGAAAAGAAGCAGGATATCCGTCTGGCTGGCCGGCAGAAGGAAGCGGTTGTCCAGGCAATGCAAAACGGAGTAGTGGTCATAACCGGCGGGCCCGGTACCGGAAAAACCACCACCATCAACTGCATCATTGAACTTCTGAGGCAGGAGGGCCTTTCGGTGGAACTGGCTGCTCCCACCGGCCGGGCGGCAAAGAGAATGACGGAAGCAACCGGCCGGGAGGCCAGGACCCTGCACCGGCTATTGGAATACGGTTCCCGGGATAAGGAAGGGGATCGCTTTCAGCGGAATGAGGACAACCCTCTGAAAACCGATGCAGTGATTATTGATGAGATGTCCATGGTGGATATCCTGTTGTTTTATCATTTTCTGAAAGCCCTTCGTTCGGGGACCCGCCTGGTCCTGGTCGGCGATGTGGACCAGCTCCCTTCGGTGGGACCCGGCAACGTTCTGAAGGATATCATCCAGAGCAGAATCGTCTGTGTCGTCCAGCTGACCGAGATCTTTCGCCAGGCGCGGGAAAGCATGATCGTTCTGAATGCCCATCGGATCAATCACGGAGAACTGCCGATTCTCAATGTAAAAAACAAGGACTTCTTTCTGGACCGCAGGGAGAAGGCGGAAGATGTCCTGAAGACCCTGATCGACTTGCTGACCCGCAGACTGCCCGGGTATGGGGATTATGATCCGCTGAAGGATATCCAGATCCTGGCGCCCATGCGGAAGGGAATGGTCGGTGTGAATCATCTCAATACGGAACTGCAGAGCGTATTGAATCCTCCTGCATCCTTCAGGAAAGAGAAACGTTACCGGGAAACGATATTCCGTCAGGGAGACAAGGTCATGCAGATCAAAAACAATTATCAGCTTTCCTGGTCCAGACCGGTGGGGAAGGAAGACACTGCGGAAGGGGAGGGCGTGTTCAACGGAGATATGGGTTTTGTTCAGGATATTGACGGGGAGGAACAGACCCTGACCGTTCTCTTTGATGATGAAAAAACCGTGGTGTATGACTTTTCCCAGCTGGATGAGCTGGAGCCGGCTTATGCCATTACCATTCACAAGAGTCAGGGAAGCGAATTTCCCGTTATTGTGATTCCCCTTGTATCCGGCCCGCCCATGCTGATGACCCGCAATCTTCTTTATACCGGAGTGACGCGGGCCAGGAAGATGGTTGTGCTGGTTGGAAAGGAGAAAATTATCGGGCGGATGGTGGCAAACAATCACATTGCCAGGAGGTACTCCGGTCTGGCGGAACGTCTGAAGGTGGCATACGGAATGACGACCCTTTGATAAGGGTACTTTGCGTGTATTTTTATTTCACAAAAAAGGAGGGGAAAGGCATCTGCCCTGCCTGCAAAGCAGATGCGGAAGTGCATGAACTGGAGGCCGCTGCTGGATGCTGTGCTGGATATGATCTATCCCCGCATGGACTGCGTTCTCTGCGGGCAGCCTCTGGAGAAGGATGCCGTCCAGGGGATCTGCAGCAACTGCCTGGAATTCCTGCCCTTCATCCGGGAACCGAGGTGTTCGGTCTGCGGGAAGCCCCTGGAGGAGACGGAAGGGGCGGAGGAGACGGAGCGGAGATATTGTCCGGACTGTCGGAGGGTTTCTCATGATTTTGATCAGGCACTCTCGGTATTTGAATTTTCCCTGTCGGTAAGGGAACTGATTCATCGATATAAATATGGAAAAGAGTTCAGTCTGAGCCGGACTTTTGGTTTCTTTCTGTCGGAGTTGCTGCAGGAGTCCGGCTGGCAGGCCGACGGGATCGTCCCGGTACCTCTGCACAGGAACAGACTGCGATCCCGGGGCTTCAATCAAGCGGCTCTGTTGGGGGACTCCATTTCCGGACATTTTGGCATTCCCTGCATGGACCAGGTGCTGATCCGAAATGTTGATACAAAAACCCAGACCGGATTCAACCGGCAGCAAAGGGCGGAAAACCTGAAGGATGCCTTTATCGTGAAGAACCCGGGATCCATCCGGGGCAAAAGCATCCTGCTGATCGACGATGTGTACACCACGGGAGCCACGGCGGACAGCTGCAGCCGTGTACTGCGGCGGGCCGGAGCCAAAGGAATTTACCTGCTCACCATTGCCACGGGACGAAATGTATGAATACAGCCGTATTGCCATTGCCGGCTGGCAGCTCTGTCCAATCCGTTGGTATATATAAATTAAAATGCAATTTAATTTTGTTATTTGTGCTATAACTATTGCTATTTGGCAATTATAGGGTTATAATGAAACCAGAGTTCTTTTCTTAGGTCTGTGGTTGAAAATCGATGCCAGTCGCAGGCGAAAC
>DAINCI010000186.1:0-3543 GCA_036732425.1 Bacillota bacterium | reverse complement strand
GGACGGAGATCATGGTTTTTGATAAAACCGGCACCCTGACAAAAGGCGTATTTCACGTCCAGGAGATTCATCCGGAAGGCGTTTCCAGACAGGAACTGCTGGAGCTGGCCGCCTATACGGAAAGCTATTCCAGTCACCCCATTTCCCTTTCCCTGAAACAGGCATATGGAAAGGAGATTGACAATTCGCGCATTTCGGACGCGGAGGAGATTTCCGGGCATGGAGTCCGTGCGACAGTGGATGGGAAAAAGGTCCTGGCCGGCAATCAAAAGCTGATGGAACAGGAAGGCATCCCATGTCCGGATGCCGGGATGGCCGGCACGGTGGTCCATGCTGCGGTGGATCAGACCTATATCGGCTGCATCCGGATTGCGGATGAGGTGAAGGAAGATTCCGCCAGGGCCATAAAGAAATTGAAGGCGGCCGCCAATATCCGGCGGATAGTCATGCTGACGGGGGACAATGCACAGATCGGTTCCAGTGTCGCAGAGGAGCTTGGGGTGGATGAGGTGTACTCTGAACTCCTGCCTGCCGATAAAGTGGAGAAGCTGGAAGAGCTGTTTGCTGAAAAATCCCCGAAGGGCAAGCTGGCCTTTGTCGGCGACGGCATCAATGATGCACCTGTCCTGGCGCGGGCGGATATTGGGATTGCCATGGGAGGCCTGGGCTCGGATGCGGCCATTGAGGCAGCGGATGTGGTGATTATGACGGATGAGCCTTCCCGGATTGTTACGGCGATGAACATTTCAAAGAAGACATTGAAAATAGCAAATCAGAACATTGTCTTTGCCATAGGGATTAAAATATTGGTTCTGTTCCTCAGCGCTTTTGGGATCACAACCATGTGGGCGGCCATATTTGCGGATGTTGGCGTGGCAGTCCTGGCTGTGCTGAATTCCCTGAGGGCTCTGAATGTCCGCAATTTATAAATTTGCAAAAAAAAAGCCGGAATGAAGTGTCCCTATTTTTCCGGAAGGTATTGCATAATAAGAAATTTCTGATATAATATTGCAAGTGAGCAGATTGCAGATAAAGCAACAGCTTACAGCAACGGAGAAAGATTACCTCGATATGCAAGGAAGGGCTTGGCGGAGTCTTTTATTGCATATCTTTTTTGTCAATGTCCAATGTAACTTCAGAGGAAATCTCTTTGTCCTTTATCTTTGTTTTGGAATGAAACAGTGTCTTCAGGATTTCCTGCCGATAGCAGAAACCAAGCAGCATGGCAATACTCCCAATCACAGTAATACACACAACGGCAAAAATGAAATTCAGATTCACGGGATCACTCTCCTTTGTCCAACGGTAGGTGGGGAATGGCAAACGCAAGCTGCTCACCTGATGCCATGGTCATTTCTGCTCTTCTATTTTATCATGGATTTGCATAAGTAAATGGGTAAATGCACCAATGTTCCTTTATTTGTAATTAATCCACCAAGCTTTTGAAATTTTCGGAGAAGGTATTTTTATACAGATATAGAATTATTGTATAGAACCACCCAATAAGGGGCTGAGACGTAATGCGCAGGGTTTTGATTTTGGAAGACGACAGAATTCAGCGAAAAGCACTTTCTGATATCATAAGACAGTGCAGCAGCTTATACCGGGTATATGAGGCGGACCATGTTGCAGAGGCGGTTTCCATTGCGCGAAGAGTACAGATTGATCTTTTTTTTGTAGATATCGGCCTGAATCATTCGAAAGGCGAGTCCGGCCTGAGATTTGCGGAGGAAATCCGTAAAATGGAAAATTATCGGCTGACCTGGATCGTGTTTGTGACGATTCATAAGGAATATATGCTTCCTGCCTTTCGGAAGATTCATTGCTATGACTATATTGTGAAGCCGTATGATAAGGCTGAAATCCGAAAGATGACCGGGCTTTTGCTGTCTGAGAACCGGGAAGAAGGCAATGCTGCGAGAACACGGAGGGAGTTTATCATTGTACCTGTAAAAAACATTCAGGTAAAAATTTTTACGGATGAAATTATTTTTGTGGAAGTTTTCCTTCGGACTTCCGTGATTCATACCATCAATGATTCCTTTGCGATTGACTACTTGTCCCTGAAAAAGCTGAAATCCATGATAACCGATAAGAATATCCTGCAGAGCCACAGATCTTATTTGGTAAATATAACCTATATCAGCAAGATAGAAAAGAGCAACGACCGAACTTCCTATAGGATCTATTTTTATCAGACAGAGAAGACGGCTTTGGTGGGGTATAATTACAGAAAAAATGTGATGGATCAATTTCATAAGTTATGCGGGTGGGAAGAAGATGAATAATTCGAAGGTTTTTATCCTGATGGTTCTGGAAGTGGGAAGCTTTACGATCCTGTGGAATATATTCAACAGGAGGCAGAAGAATCGATTCCTTCGCAGTGTCCTGGTGGTTGCATGCACTTCCATTGTTACAATTTTGACAAACTATATTGTTCCTCCAATGCAGTTTCTGATCAATTACCTGGTTTTGTTCCTGATGCTTTGGCTGGTGTTTCAGAAGGATATCAATGTCCATATGCTGGAATTCGGGCTGACCATGGCGATTTTATCTGTATTGCAGCTGGTGGTGCTCCTGATCCTGAGGTTTGTTTTCCCCGGTTCCTGGGAGAAAGATGAATTTCCCTTTCTGCTGCTTGCAGATTCTGTCTGCGTCGTACTCAGCCTTCTCCTTTACCGATATGCGCCATATAGGAGGATGCTTGTTTTTCACAGGCAGGCAAGTGCCGGGATGTACTGTCTGTCCATCAATCTGATCATCTATATTATCGTTGTAAAATGGATTTGGAATTTCAAAATAACTGATTTTCTGGAAAACGTTTATTTGTATCTTACGATTCCCATCCTGTTTATTCTGGTCAACCTGTTCTGTCTGGTATACCAGACAAAGCGACGCGAACGGGAAAAGGCACTGGAGGATTATCGGAAGTATTCCCCGGTTATCCTTGGCCTTCTGGAAGATGTCCGCAGGAGACAGCATGAGTTCAAAAACCACCTGAATACAATTTACAGCCTGATGCTGGTGTCCGATGAAAAGAACATGAAGGATACCATCCTGCAGTATATGGATTCCATCAACCATTCCATGGAGGACATGGAAAAGATCCTGAATATCGACAACGTGGTTGTCACGGCAATTCTCTATAACAAATTGAGTGAAGCGCAGGAAAAAGGGATTGACTTCCGCTACCATATTCAAAAGGATTGTAAGCTGCCGTACAGGGAGCACGAGTTTTCGGAGATCCTGAACAATCTTCTCGACAATGCTTTTGATGCGGTACTGGACCAGGAAACGGAAAACAGAAAGGCGTTTCTCAATGTGGGGTGTCTGGAAGACGGCTGTGTCATGGAGGTGGGGAATTCCGGGGATCGAATCCAGTTCCGTGATATCTGCAGGATTTTTGAAGCAGGATATACGACAAAAGCCGGAGAGAACCGGGGATATGGGCTGTATAATGTAAAAAAAACAGTTGAATCCTACGGCGGCAGGGTTCAACTGTCCTTTGAAAAGAATTTTACCATCTTCAGTATCCGGCTGTGA
>DAINCI010000185.1:0-3558 GCA_036732425.1 Bacillota bacterium | reverse complement strand
AGATAAACAGGACGGATCAGCTCCTTCAGATCCTCTTCCGAATCCGCCATGGCGGCACACCACAGAGTCCAGTCTGTTTTGCTGTCGCTCATTCTGGAATCCAGCGGCAGGCCGTATCGGTTCTGCTTTTTCCGATACCATTGGATCTCCCTTTCCATCATATCTTTGTCAAACAGTTCTGTGCCAAACAGGATATCCCACACCAGATTGTATTTCATGCTCCAGCTGTCTTTTCTGTCAAAGGCCAGAAGAGTATGATCTCCTGCCACAGCGGAGGTCTCCCAGGTGCGGGCCATTTCTCCGGCGCGCTGCATAAACTGCTCCGCTTCTTCCTTCCTTCCCATCATACGGCATAAGATGGACCAGGATGCCACTCCCATAATCGCCTTTGCAGACAGATTGACATTGTGAGCCAGGTGTCCCGCAAAATCATCTGTACAAAGCTGTTCGCCAGGATCCTGCCCATATTTCACCAGATACTGCACCCATTTCTGAAGCAAATCGGAATGCTTCTCCGCAAAGGCTGCGTCTCCATCCACAATTGCAACTGCCGCTGTCATAATCAGCATATTGGCACATTCCTCCACCGGCATCTGCTGCCTCAGGGAATAAATGCCGGATTCCCCGGGGTACATCCAATAGGGCGGATAAACTTCCCCGTTCCCGGCTCTCCACTGTTTTCTTCCCTCGTTCCCTGATGTATCGGAAAGACCATATACCTGCCCATTGGCATAAGGATACCGGCCCACATCATGCGGGGCAAAATCGTACTCCCATACCGGCATTCCCGCAAAACGGAAAATCGGTCGAAGCATACCCTTTATCAGCTCAGTATTGTAAAGCAAATACAGGGGGACAGAAGGATAGCTGATGTCCACCGTACCAATACAGCCGTTGGAAAAGCACTCCTTGGACAGGAACAATATCTCTCCCTTCGGCCCCTCAACAAGCTTGTGTGCTGCAATGCTCTGCCGATAAGCCAGAGATACAATGGAGGCGTATTCCTCTCCGCCGAGTTTTCCGGCAGCAGACATCAGATCCCTGTCCATTGTGTCACATTTCTGTACAATATCATCAAAAGAACGAATGCTGTCCTCCAACATTTCCAGTATGCTCTTTCCATCTTTTGCCCAATAACCTCTCAGAGGATGGCCAAAATACATAATGGAAGCCACATCATCGTAAGCCATGGTAATCAGACGGTCTGCCTTTTCCGTGCCCACCTCGCCAAAGGACAGGCTGGCTGCAATGGCAGGACGGTTTGTCCCCATCTCTTCGGAATCTCCGTCATGGGTGTAGAATACCCGGCTTCCTTCCTGATACGGAACAGCCAGATATGCATAGCCCCAATCGATGGTAATATCATCCCCGCTGTGACAGAGGATGCCCTGCCGGGTGCGGCCCATCCAGGCTGCCTCGAATCCTCTCATATGGTGGACCCCTCCGCAGACGGCAGGCTCATTCGAAAACTCTTTCCCGCATCCGCTTCCGGGGTTATCCTGCATTCCTGTCGTTTCGTCCTCATCTGTATGATAACAGAGTTCTGCGTCCACTTCCCACAAAAGGGATGCCTGATGTGTCCTTCCGTCCACGGAACGTAAGGATATGAAAGCATAAGAGCAGGGCCGGGAAGTAAGATCCAAATCGTTCAGCAGAAGCGGAGTGATAAACTTTACCACCAGTTCCATTCCTCCGGCTTCAAAGGTATAGATCGAAGAAACAGGGGTTACTTCAACGGATTTCTGTTTTGCGGTTTCGCCGTCACCGGATCCCATAAACCGATAAGTTTTGCCGTCAATCCGTAGAAAACCCCTCATGGATTTTCTGTGCCCTGTCCAATGACGGGTATCCTCGTCATACAGATGATCCGCAAAGGACCATATCGAAAAATAGGGATCACAGGTAATCAGCGGTACTGCGGGGATACGAAATGCTTTGCTCAAGTTTTCCACTCTCCTTGTTCCATTGTTCTGCTTTTGTTGTCCTGAACTGTCTTTTTCACTGTTTTCCTTCCATGACAAATGAAAATCAGGAAGTTTCGTGCTTCAGTGAACCATCGATAAATATTGGAGCATTGCTGAAGTTGCCACACTGAAAACTATAGCATATATGGTCCGGAAGTCAAGGAAAGAGTGAGAAAGAGTAAAAAGGGAATCCGCTATTTCTTCGATATCCAACGATCGATTTTCCGATGCAGGGCTTCCGTTTTTCCCGGGGTTTTGTCATTCAGGATAACATAACCGGGATCCCTGCCTTTCAGCCGAACGACAATATACGAATCCACATGGTTGTAAATATACATCATACACTTTCCGTATCCTTCCAGTGCAAAATGCCCGAAGCTTTTATTTGCACCGCCATACCCATTGGTACGTGTTCCACCCGGAAGCTGATCCGTCATGGATATCGAAACAACCTGATCCCTTCCTATCGTCATGTCATACATTGCGGCATCTATATGGATGTTTGAATCCTGCACAATAACCTGATAATCCCTGATTCCCCCAAAGGCGACAAGCCCGATGACCAGCAGAATCAGTATCCCTGTGCCAAAATAAAGAAGCTTTCCAGCCGGACGTCCGGCATTGATCGTCCATCCCATACCTGTAACACGTTTGGGGACAAAGATACGGGGATCGTTGGGATTGTGATAGACGCCCCACTTCCATCTGTTTTGCTGCTCCTGAATCGATTCCTCCCCATCGGACGAATCGTCGGAACAGGTCTCTTCCAGACGGCGCATCTTACCCTGCTGCCATCGTGCGATGCCCAGCAAAGTGCCAATCAGCAAAATCACCGGAGCAAGGACAAATAAGCCATTCTTCATATATAACACGGAGAAATGGAACAAAAGCCAGAATACAAGCATCGCAAGCGAAGAAAAGGTAGCGGATATGCTGTTGATCCGCTCCTCCTGCCGTGCAAACGATGGATGGATCCCTGCATTCCCATTTGTCATCCGGGAGTGCAGACTTCTCATCTGATAATACAGAAAAACCATCAAAGCCTGACAAAGCGGGCCGATCAAACTCAGTCCAATCGGATAAAGCTCCCTTTTATTGGGATGAAGCAACAAAAACAGTGTCGGTATAGAGCTCAACAGCAAAAACAGCCACACCCAGACAGAAGAAATACCGGATTTTCCCGCTTCCCTTGCGATATCCAGGTCTGCCGTTATAATATTCTCCTCCCCGGTCTTCTGATAAATCCAGTTATTCTTCTCTTTGATCTGTACCAGCGCCCTTTGAAAGTGTCCGATTACGATCCAATTGGCAAAAAGATTCAGTGCAACCAGAACAAGCATGACAAATTCTGCAAAACGACCAATCACCGGAATCAAAAGGAGAAAGCTGCATCCGACAGAAACCATCAGAACTACGTAGCAGGCTTTTGTAAAAGAAGCGATCGCCTCCTTTGTTTCCGGATGCCGGGAATGCGCCTTGCTCAGTGTCACCCCAAGAATCTGATGATTCTGATACTCCCTGAGAAGCAAGAACGACGCTGTCATTACTCCAAACACCAGCCACAATACAATAAGTAAAAACAAAATCATGAAAG
>DAINCI010000184.1:0-3602 GCA_036732425.1 Bacillota bacterium | reverse complement strand
CCAAGGCGGAGGGAATGATGATGCTGATCCGATCCATGTCTCCCAATGTGATTATAACGGATGAAATCGGGCGGTCCGAGGATGTGGTGGCCATCCGGGAAGCATTGAATGCCGGTATCCGGGTGATTACTTCCGCTCATGCGACGGATCTGCAGGATGCCAGGGTGAGGCCGGTGCTGTCCCAGCTTCTGGACTGCCGGATCTTCCAGCGAATCGCTGTGCTGGGGGGGTCTCTGGGAGTCGGGACGCTGGAAAAGGTCTATACCGGGGATGATTTTACACAGATCCTGCACAAACCGGTCCGGTGACAGAAAGGAGGCTCCAAATGATCCTTAAATTAGTCGACAGCTGCGTGATCGTTCTGACTTCCACATTGATCGGATTTGAAGCAGCAAAGCGTTATGTAATGAGAACAAGGGAGCTTCGTGCATTTCAAAGTGCACTGTCCCGGCTGGAAACGGAAATTCTTCATTATTCCTCCCTCTTACCGGAAGCGATGCTGCAGATCGGTGGTTCCATCGGAGGAGGAACCGGGAAAGTTTTCATCCGGACCGGAAAACTCCTGGCAGGCAAAAAGAACTATTCTGTTTCCGAAGCCTGGAGTTCTTCCCTGCAGTATCTGAAGACGGAATTGTTTCTTGAAAAGGAGGATATGGAAATTTTAAGACGGTTCGGAGAACAGCTGGGAGGCAGTGATAAGGACGGGCAGGTAAAATATATCAGGCTGACTTTGATGCAGCTGCATGAGGAAGAAGAAAAGGCACGGGTCATTCGGGAGAAATATGAGCGAATGTATAAAAGTCTGGGATTGCTTGGCGGTATCGCATTAGCGATCATTCTGTTCTGACTGGAGGGAAGGAAATGGATGTAGACCTCATTTTTAAGATTGCTGCCATAGGAATCCTGATCGCTGTCATCAATCAGGTTTTGACCAAGGCAGGAAGGGAAGATATGGCTATGATGACTTCCCTGGCCGGTGTGATAATCGTTCTTCTTATGATAGTGGATCTGATCAGCCGGCTGTTCAACAGTGTGAAGTCCATCTTCCATTTATACTGAAGGTTCCGAAGGAGGTCCCCTGCAATGAATATTATGCAGATTGTAGCCATAGGTCTGACGGCTGCCATACTTGCCCTGATTGTCCGGCAGCAAAGGCCGGATATTGCAATGATGATTTCCCTGGCTGCCGGAACGATTCTGTTTCTGATGATTCTGGGAAACCTGAAGTCCGTGGTTACGGTTGTGAATCAGCTGTCCCACAAAGCAAACCTGGATTCCATTTACCTTTCCACCGTCCTGAAGGTAATCGGAATTTCCTATATCGCTGAGTTTGGAGCACAGATCTGCAGGGATGCGGGGGAAAGCGCCATTGCCTCCAAAATTGAGTTGGGGGGGAAAGTCCTGATCATGATGCTGGCGGTTCCCATACTGTCCGCACTGCTGGAAACCATTTTAAAACTGCTCCCATAAAAGGAGAGTACTTATGAAAAAAATGATCCTGACGATGCTGCTTGTGCTGATTTTCTTTGTTTCACCGGCAAATGCAGCTCCCGCAGAAAGTGAAAACAGGGAGGTAAATCCGGAAGATATTCTTTCCGATCAGATTGATGAACTGAACACGGCGGATTGGGAGCCGTACTGGGAAATTATGCAGGACCAGGATATTACGGAAGGAAAGTCGGTCAAAGACCTGATCCGAAAGCTGGTAAACGGTCAATTTTCCTTTGAGTGGAAGGACATTCTGGACAGGATCATCGATGTCTTCTTCCGGGAGTTTCGGCCGAATCTCATGCTTATGGCGAAAATTATTGTCATAGCAACCCTTTGCGGTGTATTCAAAAATATGAACGATTCCTTCCGGAACCCCTCCGTTGGCGAAATCGGTTATTTTGCCTGTTACAGTATTATCGTCATTCTGATTCTCCAAAGCCTGATGTCCGCGCTGGAGATCGGAAAGACCGGCATCGAGCAAATGACGGGGTTCATGCAGGTGCTTTATCCGATATTGCTGGCTATGCTGACCGCTGTAGGCAATGTTACTACTTCATCGGTGCTGCAGCCTGCTGTTGGAGTATTGGTCGGAATCGTGGGAACGTTGCTGAAGGATGTTATGATACCACTGATTACCTTGTCCGCCGTCGTCCACCTGATCAGCTATATCAGTGAAAGGGTGCAGATCAAAAAGTTGGGGAAGCTGTTGAACCAAATAGGCGTCTGGATCCTGAGCTTTGTCTTCACGATATTTGTCGGCGTTCTCACCGTACAGGGAGCCATGACATCTTCCTTTGACGGGCTTTCCGTACGGACTGCCAAATTTGCACTGGATCAGTTTGTCCCGGTTGTTGGAAAGATGCTCTCCCAATCCATGGATACCATTATCGGATGCTCGATCCTTCTGAAGAATGCAGCAGGTGTGACAGGTCTGATCATCATTGGCATGTTGTGCCTTGCGCCGGGAATGAAAATATTGACGCTTATGCTACTGTATAAACTTTCCAGTGCATTGCTGGAACCGATAACGGATCAACGTATTGTGGATTGTCTGGACGGAATCGGCAGTGTGCTCAATGTATTGTTTATTACTGTCGTGGGCATTGCACTGATGTTTTTTCTCACCGTGGCTCTGATCATTGGTACCGGAAATGCGTCTTTGATGGTGAAATGAGGTGATGGTATGAAGGCTGCAGTCGGCGAATGGATCACCAATCTTACCGTGATTGCCATACTGGGAGCTTTGGTGGATATCCTTTTGCCCAACAGCAGTTTCCGAAAGTACAGCAGTTTCCTTTTCGGGCTTGTGATCCTGATTCTGTTTCTACAGCCTGTTCTGAAGCTTATGGGGCAAACACAGGATTTTGATGCATCCATATACCAAAAGACAGCGACACAGAATGCGGAGACGGTTTCCTTTCAAAGCAGTCAACTGGAAAAGGGACAGAAGCAGCAACTGGAAAAGGTGGTTCAAAAAAACCTGGAAAAGGATTTGGCGGTTCAATTGGAAAACGAAACGGATTGGGAGCCGGTATCGGTTCAGATAACTTTTTCCAGTAATAATGGGGAAACCGATTTATCGCAGCTGGATCGAATTGATGTTTCTGCCGTACAAAAAGGGCAAACCGTTTCCGTCGACCCTGTCGTCATCGGAACCGATGAGGAATCCGGGAATCCGCAGATGGATGCAGAAGGAGTGTCAGAGATAAAGCAGTTCCTGTCGGAACGTTATGGAATCGAAAAGGACAGGATTTATGTAAACAGGAATTAAAAAACAAAGGAGAGCTTTTTATGGAAAAGGAGTCACGCTTCCATGCCCTGTTCGACCGGCTGAAAAAAGTGAAAAATATTGAGTATTTTATTTTTATCCTGGCCATAGCAATAATAATAAGTCTGGCAGGCAATTTGCTTCAGCCACAATCAAAGGGAAAGGGTGAAGAGAAAAAGGTCCGCTCCGACGAAGCTCTGTCTGAGTCCAGCCAGGAGGCATCGAAGGAAAAAAGCAGCACGGACCGGGAAAAGCGGCTGAAGGACGTTCTGTCGGCGATTCAGGGTGCCGGACAGGTGGATGTCATGATTACTTACAAAACAGGCAAGGAGGTTGTTCCAGC
>DAINCI010000183.1:0-3609 GCA_036732425.1 Bacillota bacterium | reverse complement strand
GGATCCGGTTTCTCCGTGCCATGGGCGGGCCCAGGATTTCCGAAAGAATGATGCCATTCAGAATTCCGCCTTCCGTAAGGTCCAGCCCGTGGTGCTTCTTTTCTCCCTCATCAAGGGAAATGATCTGGATGGGGATTTCCTCCACATTCTCAGACTCCAGGGAAAACGCCTCGTCTCCGAAGAAAGGCTCCGAAGCTTCCTCTGCAGCGATCTGCCGGCGGGAGGACGAGTCCCCGTCATAAGTCTTTGTGGCAGTAGTCCCTGCGATGGTATGGGGCTCTGCAGTGGCAGCAGTCCCTGCAGTGGCATGAGTCCCTGTGGTTCCGTTCCGCCGGGAGGAAGAAGCCCGTCGGTATCGATACTCCGAATCGATAGGAGCTTTTGCCGTCAACGGATGTCCGGACGGGGATGCCGACCGGTTCGGAGGCGGAGAGGAGGAACGCGTCCGCTTCACCGAACGCAGGATTATAATTCCAAATATAACAAACATCAGAATGGTCGCCATACATGGTCCCCCTTTGAATGCGGTTTATTTTTTCTTAATGTCCGGCGGAGTTTCCTCCTTGCCCATTCTGGATATGGAATCCCGCATCCCGGTATCCGCCATCACATTTTTCATATTGTAATAGTCCATCACGCCCAGTTTTCCTTCCCGAAGGGCAGAAGCCATTGCTTTGGGTACTTCCGCTTCCGCTTCCACGACCTTGGCCTTCATCTCCTGAACGGCTGCCTTCATCTCCTGCTCTTTGGCGACCGCCATGGCTCTTCTTTCCTCCGCCCTGGCCTGGGCAATCCGCTTATCTGCTTCCGCCTGATCCGTCTGAAGCTGGGCACCGATATTCCTGCCCACATCCACATCGGCTATATCAATGGACAAAATCTCAAATGCTGTTCCGGAATGGAGGCTCTTGTTCAGGACTGTCTGGGAAATGCTGTCGGGATTTTCCAATACTGCCTTATGCGATACGGAAGAACCAACGGTGGTGACAATGCCTTCCCCGACACGGGCCAGGATCGTCTCTTCCCCGGCACCGCCCACCAGACGGTCAATATTGGCCCGGACCGTCACTCTTGCCTTGACGATGACTTCGATGCCGTCCTTCGCCATTGCTGCCACCTTCGGCGTTTCCAGGACCCTTGGATTGACGCTCATCTGTACGGCCTCCAGAACATCTCTTCCGGCCAGGTCGATAGCGGCTGCCCGCTGAAATTCCAGCGGAATATCAGCTCTTTGTGCCGCAATCAACGCATTGACTACGCGGTCCACATTCCCGCCTGCCAGATAATGCGCTTCCAGTTTGTCCACACTGACTGCAATTCCTGCCTTGGTGGCCTTGATCAACGGATTGACAATCCTGGCCGGAACCACACGGCGCAGACGCATGCCAATGAGATTGAAAATACCGATCCGGACATCAGCTGCACGGGCAGATATCCACAGGCCAAGCGGTACAAAAGCCAGAATGAGTGCCACGACAAAGACAACAATAATCACGATAATTGGAATCAATATTTCCGGCATAGATTTTCTCCCCCTTTTTTCTTATAGGATACCGGCTCAGTTTTTACAATCCTTCTGTTCTGCCACCGGCTCAACAACAATTTTCGCTCCTTCCACCCGGACAACCCGGATCCGGGTGCCTGTCGGAAGGTACTCGCCATCGGACTGGGCATCCATATTTCTTCCGTCAATCCGGATTGCACCGGAAGGCCGCAGAGGAGCCAGAACCTCTCCGATTTTACCTACCAGCCGGGTGTCCGGCCTTTTACTGATATATCCTTTGTCCGCTGTTTCCGCTTCGTGAAGAACAAAGTGCCTGGAAAACGCGGGCCCTCCCAGCAGTTTATAAAGGATGGGAATCAACACGGCTGCAGCAGCAAGAGCGATGCACAGACTGACGATCCCCTGCCCGGGAGTGGGAGCAGCAAACACAACACCGACAAGCAGTGCTGCAATGCCACTGACGCCAAAAATTCCAAATCCCGGTACCGCCATTTCAATCACGAGCAATACCGTCCCGATGAGAAACAACAAGACGGGCCACCATTGCGCGTTGCCGGTCAGAAATCCTCCGCCAAAGTACAGGGCAAAGGCAACAATGCTGATCAGGCCGGGAAGTCCAAAGCCCTGGACAAATATCTCCGTCACCATGGCGAGAATGGCAAGAATCAGCAAAGCAGTGGATATTTCAGGACGTGTCAGAAACTCAACAATCCGGGTGGAAGCATCCGGATCCGCCCCAACTTTCAGAAAAACAACAGATCCGGTTTGTCGGCTGTTTGCGGCAGAAGCAGGACCCGACAGGCTCATCCAAAGCAACAGTCCTGCCAGGATAAAAACAATACATGTCCTCTGTTTCATTCCATCACCCCGTTCCCGTGTTTGTACCAAAAAAGCCCGGTCTAACACCGGGCTTTTTATTATTGCAAATGTTTTCTTGCCATTCCGTTGATCAGCTTGCCATCCGCCCTGCCTTTCAGCCTGGGCATCAGAGCTCCCATAACCTTTCCCATATCTTTCATGCCTGTGGCGCCGACCTCGGAAATCGTCTGCACGACAATTTTCTCAATTTCCTTCTCTGTCAGCTGTTGAGGAAGGTACTCCATCAATATGTTGATTTCCGTGTTGAGCTTGTCAACCAAATCGGGGCGATTCCCCCTCTCAAACTCCGGAATGGAATCCCTGCGCTGTTTGACTTCCTTCGCAATGATCCCAACCACCCCCGCATCGTCCAGTTTGACTTTTTCGTCCTTTTCCTTTTGAAGGATGGAGGCACGAACCATGGTAATGGTCGACTTTCGGATGGTATCCTTCTCTTTCATGGCAGATTTCATATCTTCCAGCAATCGGTCTTTAAGGGACATTTCCAACACTTCCTAATACTTTCTCTTGCGAGCAGCCTCTGATTTCTTCTTCCTCCGGACACTGGGCTTTTCATAGTGTTCTCTTCTGCGCACTTCCGCCATGACGCCAGCTTTGGAGCATTTTTTCTTAAATCGTTTCAAAGCGCTCTCCAATGATTCGTTTTCCCCTACTCTGATCTCAGACATCTTGCTTTCCCTCCCTCCGCTAGCACAATTACCCCTCAATCGGGCGGTAAACTATGGGAAATATATAGAAACTACAACATAATATATTATACCTCATTGCAATTTGCCATGTCAACCGTTCCTGCCGTAATTTTACGAGCCAAAATTGTTCTTCAGCGCTTTGCCTCCCAGGATATGATAATGCAGGTGGGGCACTGCCTGGCCGGAATCCTTTCCACAGTTGACAACCACGCGATAGCCACTTTCCCGGATACCCAGTTTCTCCGCCACTTCCGGTATGACACGGGTCAGATGGGCGATCAGATCGCTGTGTTCGTCGGTCAGTTCATTCAGAGAGGCTATATGTATTTTCGGGATCAGCAACACATGAACCGGCGCGATTGGCTCAATATCATAAAACCCCAGTACATCCTCATCCTCATATACGATCCGGGACGGAATCTCCCGATTTACAATTCTGCAAAACAAACAATCCTCCATACAGCTCCTCCTTTTCTTTCTTTCCTCTTTCTTTCCTCTTTCTTTCCTCTTTCTTTCCTCTTTCTTTCCTCTTTCTTT
>DAINCI010000182.1:0-3614 GCA_036732425.1 Bacillota bacterium | reverse complement strand
CTGCAAATACTTTTCCACAGGAGGTACCGGTATGGAACGCTATCTTATCATCAATGCGGATGATTATGGGGTCAGCCTGTCGGCAAATCAGGCAGTGGAGCATCTGTTCAACGAGGGGTTTCTTACCTCCACCACCCTGATGACACCCTGCCCATGGGCAACGGAAGCTTTGCACCGGGCAAAAAGCAACAAGAAAATGCGGGTGGGACTGCATCTGACCTTCAATGCAGAATATCCACTGTACAAATGGGGACCGGTTTGCCGGAACCGAACGGTTGATTCCCTGCTGGATGAGAATGGATTTTTTTATGATACGGTGCCACCGCTGCTGCAGACTGCAAAGCCGGAGGATATCACGACAGAGATGGAAGCACAATATGAATTCATGACAGAACGGGGTATCCTCCCGACCCATATGGACAATCACATGGGCAGTGTATATGGATTAAACGGCAGGCCTTTTCTGAAAGAGGCCTTCGCATTCTGCGCGAAACACCATCTCAATTTCCGCCTGCCGCGGTCCGCAAAAAACTTTGCCGGGCTGCCTGAAGAACGGAAGAATGCGGTTTCCGACATTGAGGCAGAAGCGGATCGGCTTGGGATCGGTATCCTGGACGATCTTTTTTCCCATCCGAATGCCCTGACGCCCAATGATACCTACGAAACCGTCCGGGATTATTATCTGAACCGGATCCGCAGTATCGACCCCGGGATTACGGAAATGTTTCTGCACCCGGCCAGGGAAACAGAGGAACTGAAAGCCATCTGCGGCAGCTGGCAAAAACGGGTATGGGAATACCGCCTCATGCTGGATGACACAGTCTTCAAAACCATTGAATCCGAAGGAATCCGGCTGGTGGGCTGGACCGATGCTCCTTTCCGGAACAAACAATCCAGCAGGAAAACGTCATAAGTTTACTCCCGCAGAAGCTCCGTCAAGGCACGACCGTCGCAGTCCGGAAGCTCTGTTCCGAGAATTTGCGCATAAGTCGGTGCTTCATCAATCAGCCGGCCTTCCGGCAGTACCACTTCCTCACGAAAATCGGGGCCAATACACCAAAACACCGGCTGCGGCCCCTTTTCCGGCAAATGTCCATGAGTCGCACGCCCATAGCGATAATCGGTAATGTCATACGAACTGATCAGCGGCCCGCAGAATCCATCGCCAAATGACGTCGTGCCGTCGGTCTCCAGCACAAAGGCAAACTCTCCGCCAAAATGCTGCTGTGCCCGGCATTCCTCTTCTGTAAAAACGCGTGAAATCCCGCAGACCGGATCCTCTGCCATCCGGTTCAAAATGGAAAACGTCTCATCGTATATTTCTTTCCCGGCATTCTCTGCCAGATAAACAAGGGCACTGGTGCCACCGGATTGACAGCAGGCGCGCCAGTCCATCAGGCTCCCTTCCCCGCTGACATCCAGGAGCCCTGCCTCGGCAAGTCTTACATTTACATTGACAATCCGGGTCACATCAATGAGCCCATGGTCACTGGTCAGAACCACATCCGTTCCGGAAAGCAGGCCATTCCGGTCCAGTGCCTCCATAATCATGCCGATATAGGCATCCGTGGCGGCAATCGCTTTATCCACGCGGTCGTTGAATACCCCGTACCTGTGCCGGGCGGCATCGATATCCGCAGGATGCAGGAAAAGAACATCGGGCTGGAAGGTATCAATCAAATCCACTGCACAGCGTATAATGAACTCGGAGCTCTCCGGGTGAATGCGCAGATGCACATCCTGATAGCTGTGACCGATGGCGCGCAGTACCTCTTCTGATGATCCGGAACGCCTGAAGACATCCGGCAGCGGATCGTCTTTGAATTGGGGCCAGTATTCATCAATGAGGTAATCAATCGCCGGGTGATTGCCGGTCACAGGCCAGAATACCGCTCCGGTGGAAAGGCCCATTCGCTTTGCAGCATAGAAAATATCATCCGGCCAGTGGTTGTCGGTCCGAAACCATTTCCAGGGCTTTTCCTTCTTACCCGGCGTCAGTTGATAGTTGCCGCAGACACCATGCTTCTCCGGCCAGACTCCGGTACACATGGTGGTGTGGCAGGGATAGGTAATCGTCGGATAGACCGAGCGCACGCGTTCGACGCCGCTGGCCCTGGCAAAGTATTTACGGAAGTTCGGCATGGAGCGCAGGGTATCCACATCCTCCTTCACCAGTCCATCTGCCGACAGAACAAGCAGTTTGTTTGGCTTTCCTGGCTTTTTTGACACGGCATTCACATTCCTTTCCGATTGTCCGGCGCAGGGGACTCTGCCCCGGACGAATCTGCTGTCTTATCGGGAAACTTCAGAAATATGGAAAACAGGAAACTGATCATCATCAGTATAAAGGGGAAAATTACCAATAGAAATTTTGCTGCCGCACCGGGATTGGGACCGGGGGCATCACCGCTTTCAAACTGATAAAAAGCATGTACGCAGTAAAAGGCAAAGCTGGTAAACAACCCGCTTAACCGGCTCATAAAGCCCATGGCACTGCTGTAAAAGCCCTCCCTGTGCAAATGATACTTCCCGGAATCCTCGTCAATAATCCGGGCTCCGATCAAATCCATGGTGGAGATGACGCCTGAAAAGCCAAGTCCCACCAGTACACTGGACAATACAGCGGAAGGAAGGGAATTCGCGAAATAAAGAGGAATCAGACTGATGCCCAGGATAAGAAGTGCCATCCTCCAAACCGGCATCAAAGTGAACTTCCGGACCATCTTTGCCCAGAGGAATACGGCAGCAATGGCAACCAGCAATACGGCAGCCAGCAAAAAAGTATTCTGCCCTTCCGGCAAACCAAGAGCATATTTCACGTAAAAAGGAACAGCGGACAGAATCAATGAAAATGTCGCGCTGTAAAAAGCATTGGCCAGCCCAAAAATCCAGAATTTTTTATTTCGGAGCAAAGCAGAAATGGTACTCCGGAACATTGGCTTTTCACTTTGTTCATATTCCGGATTTTCATGGCATCCAAAGGTGCAAAACAGAATGGCCGAAATGCCAAGGAAGGCATAAATCAGAGCTGTCAGGGGATAATCCAATTTGGATGTAACCATGGGCGTCAATGCAACGCTGATGATCATGGCGACCAGTTGAAAAGCCTGACGGAAAGCGTTGGTTTTGGCGCGGAGCGCGTCACCGGAAAAGAGATCCGGGAACAGGGCGGCATAATTGGCATTGACCAGGGAATCCAACGTACCGGTCAGGATATAGGTGATCAGAAAATAGATAAACAGAAGATTGCCTGTAAAGACGGCGGGAGGCCAGTAGAATGCAACAAAACTGATCCCCAGCAAAATCGATCCAATAACCAGCCATGGTCTTCGCCGGCCCCAGCGGGTCCGGGTCCGATCCGATAAGTATCCGTATACCGGATTGTCAATGGCATCCACAAAGGTATAGATGAAAAGAACCAGTGAATAATCTGCCATGCTCAGTCCAAGCCTGTCAACATAATAGATTGCTGCGTAAGTCTTGAACATGTTAATGGGAATAGAAGTCCCGAACATACCAATCGCATAACGAAGCGGGCTGGTTTTCCGGACCCGGGCATTGCCTTCCATAATATCCCTCCCTGCAGTGAATGCATATGCTTTTGTATCTCCAGC
>DAINCI010000181.1:0-3629 GCA_036732425.1 Bacillota bacterium | reverse complement strand
TGACCCGGCTTTCCCTTATTTGCATCCTGCCTTTCCTTATTATATAATGAAGGGCATATTCCGATTAATTAAAATGGAAACCGTTTAAGAATCATCTATCACAGAGACAGCATGGGGGAGAAATATTTTGCTGAAACGATTGGCCGCTTATTTTCACAATTACCGCTGGGATCTGGCTGGAAGCGTCCTCTGCGTCGCAATGGAAGCCGTTTTTGAACTTGTGATTCCCATTCTCATGGCAGATATCATCGATGTCGGCATCCCAAGCCGGGATAAAAGCTATATCCTGGGAAGAGGTGCTGCCATGGCAGTCTGTGCACTGGTGGCCCTGGCCCTTGGGGCGCTGTATGCCCGTCTTTCCGCAAGGGCCGGACAGGGATTCGGCGCGGAGCTGAGAAAAGCGGAATACCGGAAACTGCAGGGATTCTCCTTTTCCAACATGGACCACTTCAGCGTGCCTTCGCTGATCACCCGTCTGACCAACGATATCACCATACTGCAGCATGCGGCCTGCGCCGGCCTGCGCCCGATGGTACGCGGACCTGTCATGATGGTCATGGCCCTTGCCATGTCCATCACCATGAGTCCGCAGCTTGCCCTCGTATTCCTTGTGGCCATGCCCGTTCTGGCTGGCTGCCTGATTCTGATTCTCAAAAAGCTGAGTCCCCTGTATGCCGGAATGCAGAGGGCACTGGATGAAGTAAATGCCATCGTGGAGGAAAACCTCAGAGCCATCCGCACCGTAAAAGCCTATGTAAAGGGCGACAGCGAGTATCAGAAATTCAGCGAAGGAAACGAAGCATACCGACAGAAGGCAGAACGTTCCTTCCACTATGCTGTCCTCAACGGGCCCTGCTTCCAGGCTGTCATGTATGCAACGATTCTCTGCATTCTGTGGGTGGGCGGGAACCTCATTCATCAGGGAGCCATGAAGGTCGGCGTGCTGACTGGCTTTCTGAGCTATGTGCTGCAGATCCTGAATTCCCTGATGATGATTTCCAACGTTTTTCTTCTGCTCAGCCGGTCCATGACCTCCGCACAGCGTATTTTTGAGGTACTGGACGAGCCTGCCGCCATCCAGGATGGCCCCGGCTCCTATACCGTGCATCACGGAGAAATCGACTTTGAAGATGTCTCCTTTAAATATCAGGAAAATGCAGAGGAGTTTGTGCTTTCCCATATCAGCCTTCACTTCGGTGCCGGACAGACCATCGGAATCATCGGAGGAACCGGATCGGCCAAATCCTCCCTGGTGCAGCTGATTCCAAGACTGTACGACGTTTCCGGAGGAGCCCTGAAAATTGACGGGCACAATGTCCGGGAATATTCTCTGGTTCATCTGCGGGATGCCGTCGGCATGGTACTGCAGAACAATACCCTGTTTTCCGGAACCATCCGTGAAAACCTGAAGTGGGGCAACGAAAGCGCAGCGGATGAAGATCTGGACCGGGCATGCCGGATTGCCTGCGCAGACGAATTCCTTTCCCGGATGCCGGAAGGATATGACACGGACCTGGGGCAGGGCGGCGTAAATGTTTCCGGCGGGCAGAAACAGCGTCTCTGCATTGCCAGAGCCATTCTGAAGCAGCCCTGCGTGCTGATCTTCGACGATTCCACCAGTGCCGTGGACACGGCAACGGAAGCAAGGATTCGTCACAGACTGGCTTCGGAGCTGAAAGATACGACAAAGATCTTCATTACCCAGCGGATCCGGTCCATTGCAGATGCCGATCAGATCGTGGTATTGGACAACGGAACGGTCAGTGCTGTTGGCACACATGATGAGCTGATGAAAAACAGCGAAATTTACCGGGATATTTATGAATTCCAGCAAAAAGGAGTTTTGGAATAATGGCAAATCAGATAAGACGCAATAAACCAAGAAATATTCGGCAGACGCTTGCGTTTATCGGAGGTTATTTGAAACAGCACACTGCTGCGCTTGTTCTTGTCTCGCTGATGGCCATCATCAGTGCCGGAGCCAATGTATACGGAGTGTATTTGATCAAACCCATCATCAACCAATATATCCTTCCCGGGGACCTGGGCGGGCTGGCCCGAACACTCCTGCTTCTGGGAGCCATTTATCTTGCCGGTGTGGTTTCCACTTACGGATACACCCAGCTTATGGTCAAAACCGCACAGCAGCTGATTCTGGAGATTCGCAATGATCTGTTTCGGAAACTGCAGACCCTGCCGCTTTCCTTCTTTGATGCGAACACCCACGGGGAGCTCATGAGTCGGTTTACAAACGATATCGACACCCTGTCCAATGCCCTGAACAACAGCTTTACCGTATTGATCCGGAATTTTGTGATTCTTGTCGGCACCTTCACCATGTTGGTGGTCCTGAGTCCAAAGCTTTCCCTCATTGTTCTGACGACTTTTCTCTGCATGTTTCTGTTCATCCGCTACAGTGGGAAAAAGAGCCATTCCTTTTTCACCCGTCAGCAAAAATACCTGGGAAGTCTGAACGGGTTCATCGAAGAAATGACGACTGGTCAGAAGGTTGTAAAGGTATTTAACCATGAAGAGAGCAATATGAAGGGATTCTCCCATCGGAACGAAATGCTTCGGGATGTCGCAACCAATGCCATCACGTACTCCGGAGTCACCGTACCCGTAGTGGTCAGTCTTTCCTATTTCAACTATGCCATCACTGCCTGCCTCGGCGCATTCCTGGTCATGAACGGACATATGGATCTGGGCAGTCTCTCCGCCTATCTCGTATACGTGCGCCAGACAGCGATGCCGATCAATCATTTCTCCCAGCAGCTGAACTTCCTCTTGGCTGCCCTGTCCGGAGCAGAGCGGATTCAGGAAGTCATGGACCAGAAGCCGGAAGTGGATAACGGCAAAATAACCCTGCTGCGCAAACCTGCGGAGGAAGGCACCGCAAAAAGCTGGGAATGGTGTAAACCCGACGGACAGCTTATTCCCCTGAAGGGGGATGTCCGCTTCCATGATGTGGCTTTCGGATATGAAGTGGGCAGACCCGTTTTAAATCAAATCAGCCTGTATGCAAAGCCGGGTCAGAAAATTGCTTTTGTCGGTTCAACCGGAGCAGGCAAAACAACCATCGCCAGCCTGATCAACCGGTTTTATGAAGTGGTATCCGGTTCCATCACCTACGACGGGATCGATGTACGGGATATCCGCAAGGAGGATCTGCGGCGCTCCATTGCAGTCGTCCTGCAGGATACCCATCTGTTTTCCGGATCCATTCTGGACAACATCCGCTTCGGAAATCCGGAAGCCACCCGGGAGCAGGCAGTGGAAGCCGCAAAGCTCTCCAACGCCCATTCTTTCATTCGCCGCCTTCCGAAAGGATACGACACCATCCTGACCAATGACGGGACCAATCTGAGCCAGGGGCAGAGACAGCTGCTGTCCATAGCACGTGCAGCCGCAGCAGACCCGCCGGTTCTCATTCTGGACGAAGCCACCAGCTCCGTGGACGCCCATACGGAGAAACTGATTGAATCCGGAATGGATCGTCTGATGGCCGGCCGTACCGTGTTCGTGATCGCTCACCGGCTTTCCACCGTACGGAATGCAAAAGCCATCCTGGTACTGGAGCATGGAACCGTACTGGAACGCGGCAATCATGAGGAACTGCTGGCTGCAAA
>DAINCI010000180.1:0-3679 GCA_036732425.1 Bacillota bacterium | reverse complement strand
GTATCAATCAGGATCCATATGGCAGCTGGCTGATCGAACTGGAAACAGCAGATGCAGACAGGGAGGGGAGCTTGCTGTCCCCTGAAGAATATAAGACATGGTGTCTTGAGGAGGAGGAATGATGTTTCCCTATCTTCCTGCCACACCGGAGGATGAAACGAAAATACTCGAAAAACTGGGACTGCATTCAGCAGAGGAAGTATTCGAAGATATCCCGCCATCCATTCGGTTACAGAAGGATCTGGATCTGGAGAAACCCAAATCGGAGCTGGAAGTGGAACGGATCCTGAAAGATCTGTGCAGCCGGAATCTGGATGCAGAAAAGGCTGTGATATTTCTGGGTGCCGGGTCTTATGACCACTATATTCCATCCACGGTCCGGTATGTCACCGGAAAGTCCGGGTTCTCCACATCCTATACTCCGTATCAGCCGGAAATCAGTCAGGGGACCCTTCAGGCCATATTTGAGTATCAATCCATGATTTGTGCCATTACCGGGATGGATGTGTCCAATGCGTCCCTGTATGATGGTGCCAGCGCTGCAGCCGAGGCAGCACTGATGGCAACGAGTCGTACCCGGAGAAGGCAGATCCTTGTTTCGGAAACCGTTCATCCGGAGACCAGGAAAGTATTGTCCACATTCCTGAGTTGTCGCGGGATTGCATGTGAAGTTCTTCCGATGAAAAACGGAGTGACCGATATGGAGGCGCTGGAGGAAAAAGTGAGCCGGGAGACGGCAGGAGTGATCCTCCAGAATCCCAATTTTTTTGGCTTCTTCGAGGACGTCGGAGATGCGGAAAAGATGATACATAATCAAAAAGGGCTGCTGATTTTGTCTGTCGACCCCATTTCATTGGGATTGTTCAAAACACCCGGGGAGTGGGGAGCGGATATTGCCATTGGTGAAGGGCAGAGCCTTGGGAATCCCATGTCCTTTGGCGGACCATATCTTGGGTTCCTGGCCTGTACAAAATTCCTTATGAGAAAAATGCCCGGCAGGATCGTTGGGCAAACCCGGGACACAGAAGGGAAAAGAGGGTTTGTTTCCACTCTGCAGACCAGGGAACAGCATATCCGACGGGAAAAAGCGACATCCAACATTTGTTCCAATGAATCCCTGAACGCCCTGGCTGCCAGTGTCTATCTTGCCACCATGGGCAAGGAAGGTCTGAAGGAGGTTGCCAGGCAATGCTATGACAAGGCCCACTATGCCGCATCGGTTCTCACGGCTTCCGGCAAATACCGTCTGCTGTACAATCATCCGTTTTTTATGGAGTTTCCTGTTGTCGGGACGCCTTCCGATGGAAAAATACAGAAAGCTCTGCTTCAGGAAGGAATCCTGGGCGGATATGCGATCCAAAAAGATTACCCACAGCTCGGACACGGGATTCTGTATTGTGTTACCGAAAAGCGGACAAAGCAGGAAATTCATAACCTGCAGCGGATATTGGAGGGGATAGAATGAAGGAATACAATAAACTGATTCTTGAATGTTCCAGGCCCGGCAGAACAGCTTACCGCCTGCCGGAATCCGATGTACCTGAGTTTCCCCTTCCGGACGGCCTGCTCCGGGAAAGGGAGCCGGAACTGCCGGAAGTCAGTGAAGTGGATGTGATTCGGCATTATACAAATCTTTCCCGGAAAAATTATGCGGTGGATATCGGCATGTATCCGCTTGGTTCCTGCACCATGAAATATAATCCCAGGATCAATGAAGAAGCAGCCAGGATGTCCGGCTTTTCCAACATTCATCCGCTTCAGCCGGCTGAAACCGTTCAGGGTGCTCTGGAGTTGATGGCAAGAACGGAAAAAATGCTGTGCGAACTCACCGGAATGTCTGCATTTACCTTACAGCCTGCCGCCGGAGCGCAGGGGGAAATCACCGGCCTGATGATGATTCGGGCCTATCACCGGCACCGGGGTGACGAAAGGCGCAGGCACGTTATTATTCCGGATTCCGCACACGGAACCAATCCTGCAAGCGCCAGCATGGCCGGCATGGAAGTGGTTGAAGTAAAATCCGACAAGGAAGGTGGGATGGATCTGGATGCCCTGCAGGAGGCGCTGAATGACGAGGTCGCAGGGTTGATGCTGACCAATCCCAATACTCTGGGACTTTTTGATAAAAATATCGTCAAAATAGCCGATATGGTACATAAAGCCGGGGGCCTTCTGTATTACGACGGAGCCAATGCCAATGCCATCATGGGAATCACCCGCCCGGGAGACATGGGGTTTGATATCGTTCATCTGAATCTGCACAAGACTTTTTCCACCCCCCATGGCGGAGGCGGTCCAGGCAGCGGTCCGGTGGGGGTTGCAGACTTTTTGAAGGAATTTCTGCCAACTCCGGTGGTTGCCCACAACGGGGAAGGATATGTTCTGGAGGAGAACCGGCCGTTGTCCATTGGAAAGGTAAAATCCTGGTACGGTAATTTTGGGGTAGTGGTACGTGCTTATTGCTATATTCTTTCCATGGGTGCAGAAGGCCTGAAGGCAGCCAGCCGGATGGCGGTGCTGAATGCAAATTATATGAAGGAAATGCTGAAGGATTATTATGAGCTGCCTTATGACCGGACCTGTATGCATGAATTCGTACTGGGTGAACTGAAGAACAATCCTTATGGGATTACAGCAAAGCAAATTGCAAAGCGCCTGATGGATTATGGCCTGCATCCGCCGACGACCTATTTTCCGTTGATTGTACATGAAGCGCTCATGGTGGAGCCTACGGAAACAGAGAGCGTGGAATCCATGGAGGAATATGTGCAGGCACTGATCCGGATTGCACAGGAGGCGGCGGAGGACCCGGATGTGGTGAAAACGGCTCCTCATACTACGATTATAAAGCAATTGGATGAGGTACAGGCAGCGAGAAACCCTGTTGTAAAATGGTAACGGGAATCAATGAGAAACAGGAAATTTATTTTACACAGGATTTTACAGACAGATGTAGAATAGGATAAAAATAAGGAGAATCAACAGGCAGGAAATTATCTTACTGCGGCAAGTCTGTATAAGAGGGAGTTATCAGTATGCAGCCCAAAAGTATGGAAAGCTTCTGCTATCATGCCGTATGTGCATTGAATGACGGCGTAATCATAACCAATACGCAGGGAAATGTCCTTTTTCTCAACCGGATGGCGGAAAGGATGATCGGCTGGGAGTATGCCCAGGCTGTCGGCAAACCAATTGACGATATTCTGGTTATGATCGATGAGCAGCATCTGGACCGTTATCTGCCCTCCATTCCGGATATCATGCGGGATACGGTGAAGCTGCCGGATTATCTTCTTTTGATCAACAGGGACCTGAATCAGGATATGGTCGTAAGCGGAAAAGGATCTCCTGTTGCAGATGCAGATGGGAGTCCTTTGGGAATTGTTTTGATTTTATACGATGTGACGCTGCAAAGGCAAAGAGAAGCCAAAATCCGGTATTATTCCTTCTATGACAGCCTGACCGGCTTATATAACCGTTCCTTTTTTGATGAAGAACTGAAAAGGCTTGATACGGAGCGCATGCTTCCCTTATCCCTGATTATGGGAGATACGAATGGTTTGAAACTGATCAACGATACCTTTGGGCATCTGGAAGGAGATCGGTTGCTGAAGGAAGTGGCCCGGGTCCTGAAGGAAGTGTGCAGAAAAGAGGATATTATTGCCCGGATCGGCGGGGA
>DAINCI010000179.1:0-3705 GCA_036732425.1 Bacillota bacterium | reverse complement strand
CATGGGGCTTCGTCCTCTCATATTTTGCCTTTGCCATGATTCATTTGTCCTCCTTTGTTTGATCCATGAAAATCCGTAAGTGGTCTGTACAACTTATCCTGGTGTTTCATGAACGAATTCATTTGGAGCCCACGATCGGATTTGAACCGATGACCTCCGCCTTACCATGGCGGCGCTCTACCTGCTGAGCTACATGGGCACTTTGGGATTGAAAGTTGGAAATCAGAAGGTGAAATCAAGTCTGCCGCTTCTCGCGGTTTTCTTCAAACAGATCCTGACATCAGGCTTCTGGCATTCCAGCCTTCATTATGGAGCGGGTGATGGGAATCGAACCCACGCAGCCAGCTTGGGAAGCTGGAACTCTGCCATTGAGCTACACCCGCATTGCCTGTCACAAAACCATTTACTATTTTAATCCTGGGGTCTCCATTTGTCAATGATATTTTTACTTATTTCTTTTTCAATCCTTGCTCTTCAAATATCGCTCCAATTTACGTTTGACACGCTGCAGTGCATTATCGATGGACTTCACATGACGATCCAGATCTGTGGCGATTTCCTGATAGGACTTTCCCTCCAGATAGGAAGACAAAACCTCCCATTCCAGATCACTGAGCAACTCACTGATCTTGGATTCAATGCTGCTGAAATCCTCCCGGCTGATAATAAGCTCCTCGGGATCCGATATCCGCGTGCCGGACAATACATCCAGCAGGGTCCGGTCCGACTCATCATCATAAATAGGCTTATTCAAAGATACATAGGAATTCAGGGGGATATGCTTCTGACGGGTAGCCGTCTTGATCGCAGTAATAATCTGACGGGTAATGCAAAGCTCGGCAAAGGCGCGGAAGGAAGACAGCTTGTCCGCCTGAAAATCCCGGATGGCTTTATATAATCCGATCATTCCTTCCTGAATGATATCCTCCCGATCCGCTCCGATCAAAAAATAAGAGCGCGCCTTGGCACGAACAAAATTGCGATATTTCTTAATCAGATATTCCAGGGCTTCCTCATCACCGGCTCTGGCATACTCCACCACTTGTTCATCGGGCATTTCAAAATAATGATCGTAAGGATCTCTCCGTATCATAACTTCCACCCGCGTTTCCCCCAATGTTCCATCGCTTGAGTTACACATCATGTTTCATTATACATTACATAATCCTGATAAGTCAAGCTCTCTTTGCGCCTCCCGCCCGAACAGAGCTCTGCATCTTCCCCGGGCTGCCGGAATCCTCCGGCTATCCTCTCTGTCGGACCACCTCATACATCAGAACTCCGGCTGCCACAGAGGCATTCAGGGACTCTATCCTGCCCCTGAGGGGAATCCGGACCAGAAAATCGCATTTTTCCCGGATCAGACGCCCGATTCCCTTTCCTTCGCTGCCAATTACCAGTGCAATCGGCCCGGCAAGATCCTGAGCTGTATACTCCACACCTTCCGTGGCTGCACCTGCAATCCAGATCCCCCGCTGTTTCAGATCCTCCAAGGTATGGACAAGATTGGGAACCTTTGCAACAGACAAATACTCCGCAGCACCGGCAGAAGCCTTCATTGCAACAGGAGTCATGCCCACCGACCTCCGTTTTGGAAGGATCACCCCATGGGCACCGCAGCATTCCGCTGTCCGAAGAATCGCGCCAAGATTATGGGGATCCATGATCTCATCCAAAACGATCAGGAAAGGTGCTTCCCCTTTCTCCTCTGCCCTGGAAAGGATATCTTCCACCTCCACATACTGATAGGGGGTGACAAAGGCCAGAACTCCCTGGTGCATGCCGGATCCGGAAATCTCATCCAGACGCTTCCGATCCACTTCCTGAATCACGATTTTGGCTTCCCTGGCGCGGCTGTATATCTCCCGAACGGAACCTTCCCTGCTTCCGCGGGCAATCAACAGTTTTTCCACGGTCCGTCCGGATTTCAAAGCTTCCAGTACCGGACGTTTTCCTTCGATATAACTATCCCTGTAATCATCGCGGACCCGGTCCATCCGACCGGAATCGAACCGTCCGGCTCTCTCCTTACTTCCGATACTGCTGTTCCTTTTCCGCATATTCCGCTCCTCCCCATGAGGTTCCCCGGGCCTGGTATTCCGCGGACCATTTGCCCTCTTGTCTTTTTCCTGGTTTTCTCTTTTCATAAACAACATCCTTTCTCCCGCATTCAATCCTTCCGGGGACGGGGTCCCCCTTTTCTGGCATCCATAGCAAAACCAAGAACCTCGCACAGACGTTCTTCCTGTCCACTCAGATACAAATAGCCCAAAAGCGATTCAAAGCCGGTGGCCCAATGATATTCCGCCACATCTGCATTTTTCGGAACAGAACCGGGTTTTGCGTTTCTTCCCCTTCGGACAATGTATCGCTCTTCCTCCGTCAGCCGTTCCTCAATATCATGCAGGGTCTCCGACTGGGAACCGGCATTGACAAAGGAAATCGACCTGACATGCAGCTGGTGAACCGGGATGTCATTGGTAAGGATCAAATGGGTTCTTACAAACAAATCGTATACCGTATCCCCGATATAAGCCAGTACCAGCGGATGCATCCTGCGCACCCGGGACCGGTCCATTGCTTCCCCCGTGCTGCTTTTGATATAATCCAGCAATTCGCTCACTAAGCTTTCACTCCAAAATAAAAATAGGAATATGAGTAGTCTTCCCATATCCCTATTCTACATCAGTTTTTCATGCTTGTCTTTCTTTTTTATCGGAAGGAACCGTCCGATTCCATATGGCGTAAATCCAGGGACAATAAAGAGGTTAAATTTTTGAAAAAAATGACATCAGATATGACTCTTCAACATGGAATTGTTCGGATCAACATGTGATGAGACAGATTTTTCACTGCGGCGAAACAAAATACGGAATTCCGTTTCAAACTCTGAGCTATTGAAGATAATCTTTCCATTGTTCCGGTCCACCAGCTCTTTCACGATGAACAGGCCATAGCCCCGCTCCCCTTCCCCTTTGCTTTTCGTCGAATACTTGTAATCAAAAATATGTTTCTTATGAACATCGGAAATTTCCGGGCCATTGTTGGATATGGAAATACAGCATTTCCCCTCTTCTTCAAAAATATCAAGGGAGACAATTTTTTTGCTCTCCTCCGGATTTGCTGCCACAGCATCGAAGGCATTGTCTACAATGTTTCCGGCGATCGTCGTCAGGTCAACATCATCCACCTCGATACCTTCCAGAGTCATCTCCGTGTCCACTTCAAAAAAGATCCCCTTATCCTCCGCAAGATTGTTTTTTACCGCCAGCAGGCCATCCAGATACTTGTTGCCGGTGTTGTAAAAGCGAAAACTTGTGCTGGTTGCGCTGGTAAGCCTCTGGGCATAGGACTTGACCCTGCCGATTGCCTCAGGTTCATCCATGGTGCAAAGAGCGACCAGAGTACTCAGATGATTCTGGTAGTCGTGCTTTTCCTTTCGGACCGCGTCAATCACCAGCTCCATGCTCCTGGAATATTCCTTCTGAAGCTTCAGCTGGTTTTCAATATCCAGCAACTTCATCCGCTCCCTTGTATCCATGATGCCCATGGCAAATACGGCAAGAAACAGAAGCCCGCTGGTTACCAGAACCCTGATATTCTCTATATACTTCGCCGTATTGCTGTAAAAGAGGCTCATAAACAAGAGAACAATAAACAGATATGCGGAGGAAGAATTATCCTTGCGGAAAACCTGGCTCTGAA
>DAINCI010000178.1:0-3714 GCA_036732425.1 Bacillota bacterium | reverse complement strand
ATTCCGATACTGATTCCTACTTATAGATTCTTCCACTTGTCCTTCCTTATGTCAGACAATTCCGTACCGCAGCAATTCCGGAAAGAGAGAATCGGCTCTTCTTCTACAAGAAATCTCATCCCATGGAATCTCAGATCCTTCCCATAAGCACATTCCACACCCTTTTCTGCGGCAAAGCAGCAATTTTCCAGATGAATATTCTTTATTGGCATCTCCGGCAGACCCAGAATACAAACTGCCTGATCTGCATGAATACAGGTGATATCCCTAATGGATATATCCCGGAATTCCGGAGTCTCCTCTGAAACGCGCAACATATCCTCGGCCTTTGCAAAAGTCCGTTCGCTGTTATAACGGGTTGTCATTAAAATGCCTTCCTTTGAAATATCCTTCATACGGATATGATCCAGGGATATCTTCTCCACAACGCCGCCTCTTCCCCTGCGGCTTTTCAATCGGATTCCAACATCCGTGCCGATAAAACTGCAGTCCGATACATGTATATTCCTTATATCCCCGGACATCTCGCTTCCCACTACAAACCCGCCATGCCCATGATAAACATTGCAATTACAAATATTTACATTTTCGCAGGCAACGCCCCGTGCCCTTCCTTCCTGACCTTTTCCGGATTTCATGCATATTGCATCGTCCCCAACATCAAAATCGGAATGGGACAGCATAACATTCCTGCATGAATCCAGATCCAGTCCATCCCCATTCTGCGCATACCATGGATTTTTTACAGAGATATCGGAAATCGTTACATTTTCGCACAGCAGGAGATGAAGGCACCAAGCCGGCGAGTTCTGAAAAGTCGGTCCGTCCAGCAATATCTTTCTGCAGCGGGTCAAATTCAGAAGAGTCGGGCGGACAAATCTTTTATACAATTCGTATGCCTCTCTGTCTGCTTTCCCCTTGTGCTTTTTAAAATATTGTTCCCCTTCAAACGCCCGTTTTGCAGGCCACCATATCCGGCTGTCTGTATTTACAAATCCACCGGAGCGGACCAACTGATTCCATTGACTTTCAGTCATCTTTGATTTCTTGACAGGCCTCCAGGCTTCTCCGGAACCATCAAAAATGCCTTTTCCAGTGATTGCAACGTTCTCCAGATCCATTCCGTTTATTGGAGAAGCGCATCTTATGGTATCCTGTCCCTCAAAATTGGACAAAACGAGGGGATAATCGTCAATGCTTTTACTGAATACAACAAGAGCACCTTCCTGTACATGCAAATTCACATTGCTTTTTAAGGAGATCGGACCGGTCCGCCATACTCCGGCAGGTATGACCACTCTTCCTCCGCCTTTCCGGCTGCAGTCTTCCACTGCCCTGGCAATCGATTCCGTATTCCTGTGTATTCCGTCTCCTTTTGCACCATACTCCGTAATGAAAAAATCCTGATCCGCAAATACAGGGCATTCCATTTCAGACATCATATGTCACTCCCGGACTGTTTTCATTGCTCTCTCCGCAATAAAAAGCTGCTCCTGTCACTATACATCAATATCCTTTTCTTTACTTTCACGGGATTGCTGTATATAATACTTGTGGTATAACAATATTGCTTTTTGATAGAGGTGTTCTGCATGAAAATCAGAAATGAGCCTTTGTCACAAAAGGAAGGCTTTCGGGTGGAATATATCCAGGCGCCAAAAAAACATAATATGCCCCTGAATCACTATCATAACTGCTATGAAATCTATTATTTTCTTGGGAATGCAGCAACGTACTTTATTGGCAACAAGTCCTACCAGGTAAATAAGTACGATGTCATATTTGTGGACAAATTCACCTATCATAAAACCTGGTATGAAGAGGGGGAAAAGGTCGAAAGATTCCTGATCTACGTAAGTGATGAGGCTTTTCATCTCATTCCGGACCAGGATATCAGAAGCAAGATCCTGATAATGTTCCAAAAGAAAAAGCTCTCCTTCCCGAACCGGTTCAATCGGACATTGCTGCATGAGCTGACGGAACATATCTATCCGGCCTTTACACAGCAATCGGAACCAACAACGAAGCTGAAAGCACTGTTTTCCTTATTGAATCTGCTGCTTTCCATGGCGGAAATGGTAGACAAGGGAAGTGTTCTGGAAAGCAGCGCAAAAGCCAATTCCAAGGAACAGCGGATTGCCCGGGTTGTGGATTATATTAACTCCAACTATAGCGAGCCGATTACTCTGGATATGCTGTCCGAGCGATTCTACATAAGCAAATACTATTTATGCCATAGCTTCCGTGAGGTTACAGGAAGCAGCATCATGAGTTTTGTTACGGAAAAAAGAATCATCGAATCGGAAAAGCTTCTCCGATATTCCGATCTGAATGTGACCCAGGTTTCCGAAACAGTTGGATTTCACGCAGTGAACTACTTCATTACCCTCTTCAGAAAAAAATATCACTGCACGCCCACTGCATTCCGCAGGAAAACCCGCCTCAACGGCAATACATAAAGCTCTTTCCGCTGCTGTCTGCTGCCGGGAACCTGACGGGGCCAAAAGCCCTACATTTTTGGAAATAAGTCCTTCAGCCTTGGATAAAGGCTCCGGTATACCCGGTATCTTTCGTCATAAAGAGAAACAATGGCAGGGTCCGGATCCACTGTAGTGCGGATCCGGACAATCTTTTCTGCAATCTCCTCCACCGAATCGTATGCTCCGCAGCCCACTGCAGCCAGCATGGCAGTGCCAAGCGCCGGGCCTTCCTCCACGGACAGAATATCCACCTTCAGATTCAGGACATTGGCCAGAATTTCTCTCCAGAGAGGGCTTTTCGCTCCGCCGCCGCACATTTTGGTCCTCTTTATTTCCGTTCCCAGGGACCGGACGATCTCATAGGAGTCCCGGATCGCAAATGCCACTCCCTCCATCATGGCAAGGGTCATATCTTTCCGGGTGGTCTCCATGGCCATGCCGACAAAGGCGCCTCTTGCATTGGGATCGTTGTGTGGAGAACGCTCTCCCATCAGATAGGGAAGAAAATATACCCGGTTCCTGCCCAGGTTATGAATATCCTTCTGCTCTCCGGCAAAATCCTTCGTCTTCAGGATCTCCTCCATCCACCACTTATTGCAGGAAGCAGCACTGAGCACCACTCCCATGAGATGATAATTGCCATCCGCATGGGCAAAGGCATGAAGGGCATTGTTTTTATCCACTTCAAATTGTTCGCTGGAGACAAACAGGGTGCCGGAAGTCCCAAGGGAAACGTTGCACCTTCCTTCCCCCACTGTACCGGTCCCAACTGCAGCAGCCGCATTGTCCCCTGCCCCTGCCACAATTTTGACATTCCCGGGTAAACCAAATTCCCCGGCAATCTCCTCTTTCATGATTCCAACCACCTCATAGCTTTCATAAATGGCTGGAAGCTGTTCTTCGGTTACCCCGCATATCTTCATCATGTCTTTTGACCAACATCTGTTTTTCACATCAAACAGCAACGTTCCCGAGGCATCGGAAGGATCAGAGCTGTGCACTCCGGTCCACCGATACACGATATAATCCTTTGGAAGCATAATCTTTGCGACGCGTCGGAAATGATCCGGTTCCTGCTTTCTCATCCACAGAATCTTCGGTGCCGTAAATCCCGCAAAGGCAACGTTGGCTGTATCCGCTGACAAACGGTCTTTGCCAATCTCCTGATTCAGGAATTCGGTCTCCTCAGCAGTTCTCTCGTCATTCCACAGAATTGCAGGGCGAATCACATGAT
>DAINCI010000177.1:0-3744 GCA_036732425.1 Bacillota bacterium | reverse complement strand
ATGAATGTGTGGCAATCGGGGATAAGCTGCTTCCGGAAGGTCTGGTATTGTACAGCGAAGACAAGCATGGCAACCGGGAGGAATACAAAACCGACAAGCAATATCTGAATATTCCCCTGGCCGTATTGGTCAATGAATACAGTGCCAGCGCGTCGGAAGTTTTGTCCGGAGCCATACAGGATCATGGAGTTGGTATGCTGATCGGCCATACCACTTTTGGGAAAGGGCTGGTACAGACTATTCGCGGTCCCTTTAAGGAAGGCGACGTCGTAAAGCTGACCACCGCGAAATATTTTACACCCAAAGGCAGGGATATCAACAAAAAAGGTGTCGTACCCGATATTAAAGTAAACGAGCTGGAGGAAGCCGGCCAATTTGTTGCGGATCATCCGGGAGAGGACCTTCCGTTGAATCTGGACGCTCCCCTTGCCAAGGGATTGGAAGAAGTGAAAAAACAGCTCAGTCAATAAGGGCGGAAGAAGGAGAGACATACCATGTCCGGATTTATCAAAATGCTGTTTACTGCTTTTGCCCAATCCATAACGAGCTTTCTCTATTTTTTGATTCTGCTGATGGCCTATGCTGAGATCAAGAGGAATGCCCGGCTGGAAGAGTCCTGGCTGAGTTCTTTACGGGACACTTCAGGAAATCGTTTGATGGACAGCATGTTGTTTGGCATGATTGCAGGCTTAATTTCCAGCACTTTGATTATTTTGATAGGGATTCCCATCGATTTGAATGTCCTGATCATTCTTTTGCCTTTTTCCTTGCTCCTTACTTTGTTGAATAAGCGATATTTATGCCTGTCTTACGCAGGAGGCATTCTGTCCCTGGTCAGCCTGATTTTCGGCTGGCCGGATATGGATGTTCCATCGCTTCTGGCATTGATTGGAATCCTTCACCTGACCGAAAGTCTCTTGATTATGCTGGATGGGCCAAAGGAAGCCGTGCCGGTGGTAATGGAGCACAAAAGGTTCAAGCCCATCGGAGCGTTTGCCATAAGCAAGTTCTGGCCGGTGCCCCTTGTCATTCTGACGATTCCGTCCGGCATCCTGCAGGCGACGGGAGGAGGAATGCAAATGCCGGATTGGTGGCCTTTGTTTGGCGGGCAGGGAGGTGGCGGTCTCATGCTGTTTCCCATTGCAGTCCTGCTGGAATACAATGATTTGGCAGTTACAGCCCGTCCGGAGCGGAGGGCAAGGAAAACCGGTCTGTGGATGGGAATGTACAGTCTGCTGATTCTGGCCATCGCCATTTTATCTATCCACTATGACTGGCTGATATTTGCAGGCGCGATTCTGATGCCGCTGCTTCACGAGTTCCTGTTGTATCGGAGCCGAAAAAGCCAGTTGGAGGGGGATCCGATTTTTGGCGCTCCATGGCGCGGACTTCGGATACTGGATGTTATGCCGGATGCCATAGGCAGTCAAATGGGGCTGAAACCGGGAGATATTCTGTTGAATCTGAACGGAAGAGGAATCAACAGCGAAGAGATGCTCCAGGAAGTTTTGCGGACTGCCCCGATGTATCTTTGGATCGATTACAAAAGGGACGGGAAACCGGGAACAGCAGAGTATCCTTCCTATCATCGTGATGAGGACCGCATGGGGATACTGTTTGTACCAAGAAAGACCAGTCGGTTTTTTCGGGCAGAAGAGCAGAAAGGTCTTCTCCTCCGGCTATGGAAATGGGTCCAACGGATGCAGAGGCAGTGGAAAAATCGTGATCATCTGAAGGCTTAGTCCTGGGGTCGGAGGCTCACGCTCCGGTTATCCGGATGATCAGATGCAGTTTTACCTGGCTGGCCTGTCTGGAAGTGTTCCAGCCAGATACATGAAGCGAATCGATATTTGAATGGAAAGACAAGGGCAGGGCATACTGCTCTTCGAAACGGATGGACTGATCCGGAGAGAAGGAAAATTTGCTTATCATCTGGGCGAAGGATTTGTCATCGGACCAGCGCCACAGTGTCTGTCCTGAGGGCAAGTCCAGCTGGAAGTCGTACTTTTGGCTGGTATTGTAATTCAGCAATATGGACTGATTGGTGAGATTTGCCATCCACAACGACAGGGAAATGGTGTCTCCGGGCTGGTAAACCGCCTTGTCGGCAGATAACAGCAGAAGAAGTCCGGAAAGGACTCTGGCAGACTGGCAGGGCGGAGGAAAAGCGGCTGAAAGATGACCGGAATCCCGGGCAGGAAGGGGAATGTTCAGTATTTGACCCGGATGAATCCCTTCCGGGCCGTTGATCGGATTGACTCTTGCCAGGTCAGATACCGTTGTCCGGAACTTCAGGCTGATGGAATATAACGTATCACCGGGCTGAACAATATACTGTATCATGGAATCTCCTTCCCTGGTATGTGTGAATTCCTTCCTATTTAGTATCATATATATTATATTATCCGGAAACTATTCCTGCAATAAGGGGACAAGCAATTCTTTTTTAGAACAGGTGTTCTGTTTTCTTGACAAATATGGTATAATGTCTGACAGTACGAGGAGGAAAGCGTATGAAGTTTGTGATCAAATCGGATATGAAGCCGCAGGGAGACCAGCCTCAGGCCATCGAGCAGCTGTCAGAAGGAATCCGGAAGGGAAAAAAGGATCAGACGCTGCTTGGCATTACCGGATCCGGAAAGACATTTACCATGGCCAATGTGATTGAAAGGGTTCAGAAACCCACCCTGGTACTGGCGCATAATAAAACCCTTGCCGCGCAGCTTTGCAATGAATTTCGTGAGATATTCCCCGACAACGCTGTGGAGTACTTCGTTTCCTATTACGATTACTATCAGCCGGAGGCATATGTTCCTTCCAGCGACACGTATATTGAAAAGGACGCCTCCATCAACGATGAAATTGATAAGCTTCGCCATTCCGCCACATCTGCGCTGTTTGAGCGCAGGGATGTGATTGTCGTATCCAGCGTATCCTGCATTTATGGTCTGGGAAATCCCAATGAATACAGGGATCTGACGTTATCCCTCCGGCCCGGCATGGTAAAGGACCGCAATGAAGTGCTGAGAAAGCTTGTGGACATCCAATATGAGCGGAATGATGTGAACTTTATCCGTGGCACTTTCCGGGTTCGCGGGGATGTTGTGGAGATCTTTCCGGCCAATTCCTCCGAACGGGCCATTCGGGTGGAGTTTTTTGGAGACGAGATTGATCGGATTACCGAGATTGATACCGTGACAGGAGAGATCCTGGGTTATCTGTCCCATGCCGCCATCTTTCCTGCTTCCCATTATGCCTCTTCCCGGGAGCATATTGAGAATGCCATTGGCAGCATAGAAAAGGACCTGGAGGTACAGGTTGCCCGGTTCAAGGAGCAGGACAAGCTGCTGGAGGCGCAGCGACTCCTGCAGAGAACGAATTTTGACATTGAGATGATGCGGGAAATCGGATACTGCAATGGCATAGAGAATTATTCCAGATATATGGACGGAAGAAGTCCGGGAGAGCCTCCCTATACGCTTCTGGACTATTTTCCAAAGGACTTTCTGCTCTTTGTGGACGAGTCCCATGTGACCCTGCCGCAGGTCCGGGCGATGTACGCCGGCGACCGTTCCCGGAAGGAAACCCTTGTGGATTACGGATTCCGGCTGTCCGCGGCTTTTGACAACCGTCCGCTGAAATTTGAGGAGTTTTGCAGCAAGCTGAATCAGGCGATCTTTGTCAGTGCGACGCCGGGGCCTTATGAACTGCAAATGTCCTCCGGCGTGGTGGAACAGATTATCC
>DAINCI010000176.1:0-3773 GCA_036732425.1 Bacillota bacterium | reverse complement strand
AGAAAATTAAAAAATCAGTTGACAAATACCGAATCCGCCCATAATATGAAGCTAAGGAGACAACCGCCTGTGATACACTGTTGTTTGATAAATTCATTTTGAAGTTCATAAGGATGGTGATTGAATTGAAAACCTGTTTTGTAAATGCAAAAGTATTGACTCCACTGCAAAGAAAAGACGCGGTTGTGGTGGTGGAAAACGGAAAGATTGCCGGAGTGGATCCCCGGCTGGATCCGACTCCCGATATGCAGGTAATTGACGCAAAGGGCTGCTACCTGTCGCCGGGGTTCATTGACATTCATGTACACGGCGGCGGCGGGTACAGTGCCATGACCGGCAATCCGCAGGATGTCGTCAGAATGTGCAGCGCCCACGCACAGTATGGAACGACTTCGATCCTGCCCACGACTACAACTGCGCAGATCCCAAAGCTGAAAACATCCATGGATGGCGTTCGGAAAGCGCAGGTGATCTGCAAGGACTCCAACATTCTCGGGATCCACCTGGAAGGCCCGTTTCTTTCCAGAAATCAAAAGGGTGCGCAAAATGAAGAGAATATATTGAAGCCCACCGAATGCGATTATGAGGATCTGCTGGATTACTGGGACGGAATCCGGATGATGGGAGCGGCTCCCGAGGTGGAAGGTTGCCTTGAACTGGGCCGTGCGCTGGAAAAGCGCAATATTGTCCCATCCGTGGCCCATTCCGATGCCACCTATGACAAAGCCGTCCAGGCGCTGGAATACGGCTATCATGACATCACCCATATCTACTCCGGCTGTTCCAGTGTCATCCGGAAAAATGCCTATCGAATTGCCGGAGTGGTGGAAGCCGGCCTGGTGCGGGATGAATATACCGTTCAGATGATTGCCGATTTAAAACATCTGCCCATCGCCTTGATCCAGCTGATTTATAAATGCAAGGGAGCGGATCGGATTTCCCTGATCACGGATGGACTGGAATATGCCGCATCCGAATTGAAGGAAGGCACAGTTTACCGTCAGCCGGGCGGCGTAGAGACGGTATATGAAGACGGCGTCATGAAGCTGCTGGACCGTCAGGCTTTTGCAGGAAGCGTGGCCACCTGCAATAAACTGGTACATAATCTTTACAAACATGCAGACATCTCCCTGCTGGACACCGTAAAGATGGCTACCTGGACACCAGCCAGACGAATCGGTGTTGCCGACCGGAAAGGATTGATTGCCGAAGGATACGATGCGGACCTCCTTCTGTTTGACGACAACATTGATATGAAAATGGTCATGGTCAACGGAAACATGCTCTTCAACCGTTTGGAAACACGTTACTCTCAAGTGTGATCCTCTTCCTGTCGGATAAGGGAAGCCGGCAAATGCCGCCTTATAAATGAGAAAAAAAAGAAATGGGACATAAAGAAAGATAGAATGAGAGAATACACGAAAGAAGGCATATCTTCCCTAAGACGGGCTCTGAATACGATAAACATAGCAATCATAAACTATATGTAATTGGACAATTCAACATTACAGATATAAAATTGGGTACGTTGTGCAAATAAGATACGACGACCCTTTTTTTAATGTTTTCGGCAGGCCTGCCTTATTATTTAAGATATAGAAAACATTATATTATGGTTCGTCGTATTTTTTTGTGCAAAGAATAACTTGATTTTACGGAGAAGGAGACTTGAGCATTGAAATCGTCAAATCAACCATCCGAAACACCCGGGATGAAAAAAACGCTTTCCCTGTGGAATTATTTTACCATTGGGTTTGGAGCCATTATCGGCACGGGATGGGTTCTGCTGGTGGGGGACTGGATCATTCTGGGCGGAGGACCAATTGGAGCAATCATAGCATTTTTAATCGGCGCTCTTTTCCTTTTGCCGATCGGTGCGGTTTTCGGTGAATTGACATCAGCCATTCCAATATCGGGCGGAATTGTGGAATATGTGGACCGTACCTTCGGGAAAAATGCTTCCTATATCACCGGCTGGTTCCTGGTCCTGGGAAATGGAATCCTTTGCCCATGGGAGGCAATCGCAATTTCCACTCTTATTTCTGAAATGTTTGGAGACCTTTTGCCTTTTCTGCGCAGCGTGAAGCTGTATACCATACTGGGGGCGGATGTTTATCTGATTCCCACTATTCTGGCAGTGGCAGCAGCGGTCTATGTGATCCTGCTGAATTTCCGGGGGGCTTCCAGCGCTGCAAAGCTGCAGTCCTTCCTGACAAAGGCACTGCTGACCGGTATGCTGGTGGCAATGGTTATATCCCTGATCAAGGGCAGCCCGAAGAACATACTGCCTGTGTTTACCCATGCCAAGGGGCCTTCCGCTTCCACAAAGGGAAATGGTCTGTTCTCAGGAATTCTTTCCGTGTTGGTAATGACCCCATTTTTCTATGCCGGATTTGACACCATCCCGCAGCAGGCGGAGGAAGCTTCCGAGGGACTGGACTGGCACAAATTTGGCAGGGTTATCGGCATGGCATTGCTTGCATCCGGGATATTCTATGTGATCTGCATCTATTCGTTTGGCACCATTATCCCCTGGACAAAGTTCGTCAAGGCTTCCGTGCCGGCACTGGCATGCCTGAAAAACATCAACATGCTTCTGTATGTGGTCATGCTGTGCATTGCCACGCTGGGACCCATGGGCCCGATGAACTCTTTCTATGGTGCCACATCCCGTATCCTGCTGGCCATGGGCCGGAAGGGACAGCTGCCTGCCGCTTTTGCCAAAGTGGATGAAAAAACAGGTGCTCCCAAAACAGCCAACATCGTTTTGGCGCTGCTGACACTGGCAGGCCCTTTCCTGGGCAAAAAGATGCTGGTTCCCCTTACCAATGTTTCCGCATTGGCCTTTATCTTTTCCTGCATGATGGTTTCCTTTGCGTGTATGAAAATGCGTAAAACTGAACCGGATTTGCCGCGGCCCTATCAGGTGCCCGGTGGGAAATTTGGCATTGCCCTGGCCTGCATTGCAGGCGCCACTATCGTACTGCTGATGATTTTGCCGTTCAGCCCGGCAGCTCTGAATGGTGTGGAATGGAGCATTGTAATCGGATGGCTTCTGATTGGAATGATCCTGAAGTACGCCAGCAGCAAAAAAGGGAACAAGACTCAGGCTGCCTGAATAAAATCAATAAATAATTTGGAGGAGTCGTTATGAGTAAAATTGCTTTTAAAAACGGTCTGCTGATTGATGGGACCGGCGCAGAACCCGTCAAAAACTCTCTGGTCCTGGTGAACGACAAGAAGATAGAGTACGCCGGACCGGCAAAGAAGTTTGGTGAGGATTACGAAGTTGTGGACATCAGCGGGAAAACGATTATGCCTGGATTAATTGATACGCATCTGCATTTCTCAGGCAATCTTACGGACAATGACAGTGACTGGGTACTGGAAAATCCGGTTCAGAAAACCGTAGTGGCAGTACAACAGGCTCATGAATGCCTGGAAAGAGGACTGACCACCGTAGGAGAAATCTCCCGTTCCGGAATCGCAATTCGGGATATGGTCGAAGCCGGCGTCATGACAGGCCCCAGGGTGGTTGCTTCAGGACTGGGATTTTGCCGTACCTGCGGGCATGGCGACAGCCACAAATTGCCCAGCGAGTACAATGATGAATCCCATCCATGGGCAGAACGGGTGGATGGGCCCTGGGATCTGCGCAAGGCAGTTCGCCGCAGGTTGCGGGACAATCCGGACGCCATCAAAATCTGGTCCACCGGCGGCGGTGTATGGCGTTGGGATCAGAAACTGGATCAGCACTACACCCTGGAAGAAAT
>DAINCI010000175.1:0-3783 GCA_036732425.1 Bacillota bacterium | reverse complement strand
TCCTTACAATATCTGCACCGGGTGTGAAACCGGCATCCGGAAGGCATATTGGAAATCGAAGGCAAGTCTGCACCGGTCAGTGTAAGCTTCTTTCTCATCCGGGACAGTCGGGGATCAGGGATGGGCACGGCAGAAAGCAATGCCTGCAAATAGGGATGCTGCGGATTGGCCAGTACCCCCTGCACATTCCCTTTTTCCACGATCTGACCGAGATACATGACGACGATTTTTCCGTTCTTGCCAACATACCGTGCCGTTGCAAGGTCGTGGGTAATATACAGTACTGCAATGTTTCGCTCCTGGTTTAATTTGGCAAGCAGGTTCAGAATCGATACACGAAGGGATACATCAATCATGGAAACTGGTTCATCTGCCAAAATCAATTCCGGATTCATGGACAAAGCCCGTGCAATCAAAATGCGCTGCCTTTGCCCGCCTGACAACTGGTGAGGGTATTTATTGATATAATTATCCGCTGGAGTTAAATCCACCGTTTCCAAAATCTCGCATACTTTCTCATATAGATTGGACTTATCTGCGAATTTCTTGAGCAGCATGGGATCCCCCAGGGACTTGATCATGGTTCGCATGGGATTCAAAGCCGCATAGGAATCCTGCTGAATCATCTGGATGCTGTTATGATAATCATTCCTCTGTTCCCTGGACATGGAACGAATTTCGTGCCCTTTGAATTCATAAGTCCCTCCCGTTGGCTTTAAAAGACCGGCGATCACATTGGCCAGCGTTGTTTTCCCACAGCCGCTTTCCCCGACCACGACAATAATCTCACCTTTGTGAATCGTCAGGTTGATGTGATGCAGGGCATTCATTGCCAGCGGCCTTTTCAGCAGCCCTCTGCTTTTATAGAAATTCATTTCCAGATCATGAAGGGTAACAATGGGATCTTTGCTGTTTCCCGGATCAGACATGCTGCCTTACCTCCTTCCCGGCTCTGTGACAGGCCACGGTATGTCCTTTGGAAACGGTTCTGGTTTCCGGCTCGCACTGCCTGCACTTCGCATAGCATAAGGGACATCGGTCCGCAAAAGCGCATCCTTTTATTTCCTTCATCAGATCCGGCGGCGTTCCCGGTATCGCAGTACGTTCTTTCATTTCACCGATCAATGAAGGAACGGCATCAATCAACATTCTTGTATAAGGATGCTTTGGTTGCTCAAACATCTCATAGATATCTCCCATTTCCATAATCTTGCCGCCATACATGACAGCCATATAATCACAAATGTTGGCCACCACCGCAATATCATGGGTGGAGAGAACCATCGTCATTTGTTTTGCCTCATGCAAAACATCCAGTATCTGGAATATATAATCCTGCGTGATCACATCCAGTGCAGTGGTGGGTTCGTCCAGAAACAAAATCTTAGGCTCCAGCAACTGCGCAAAAGCAATCATCACCCTCTGTTTCATCCCACCGGACATTTCATGGGGATAAGATCTCAGGATGCGTTTCGAATCCAGCCGCACCGCTCTTAACAATTTATCAGCCTGAGCAATGATTTCTTTCGTTGGCGTATCTTTTTTATGAGCCAGATAAGTTTCAATAAACTGCTCCTGAATCGTCATGGAAGGATTCAGGCTGTTCTGGGCTGCCTGAAAAACCATTGAGGCATCACGCCATTTATATTGGCGGACCTCTTTTTCGGATAAGGATACAATGTCCTTTCCCTCAAACAGGATCTTTCCGTTTGTGATTTTACCCGGATTGGATACAGTACGGAGAACCGCACTGGTCAAAGTCGTTTTCCCGCTGCCGCTCTCTCCCACCAAACCGGTTATTTTACCGGCAGGCAAATCCAGATTTACGTGATTCACAGCCCGCAGCACTCCGTTTGGAAGGAAAAAATCCACGCAGAGGTCACGTATCTGTACGATACTATCCGGTTCCACAGGCTGTGTCTGAGCCAGAGCATTATTGTCCATTGGCATGAGAAACGCCTCCCTTTTGGTTCATCCCGACAGTTGGTTTCTTATTTTTCTTCTTTCTTACTTTGTAGGATGCCCGCAGTCGTGGGTTCAGGGCCTCATCCAGACCGTTGGCAAAAAAGATGAGGGACATCTGCAGCAGAACAAAGGCTGCGGTGGGCACCATCATATTGAAAATTCCTGCTGTGTTCATGCCGCTGTTCGCCTGAGCCGCTGCATTGTTCAGCATAATGGACCAGTGGGTGGGCTCATATGGCGCCATTCCCAAAAGCATCAGCCCAACGCTGGTAGCAATGGCTGAATTCGTATTCAGCACAAAGGTGGAGGCCAGATAGGACATGACATTTGGAAGAATTTCCTTGAATATAATGTGTCTTTGGGACAATCCCATGATGCGGCATACCAGAACAAATTCCCTTTCCTTCAGGGAGAGTATGGTGGCGCGTACATTTCTGGCCAGCCATGCCCAGCTTAATACTGCCAGAACCACCGCCAGCATGAGTACATTTCGGACTGGAAAAATCACTGCAATAATCAATTGGATTGGAAAAATCGGAACACTGATTAGAATCTGGATCACCATGGAGATGATCTTATCAACAATCCCGCCTGCAAACCCCGCCAGCGCACCCAAAGCAAATCCCAGAATTACGGTGAACAAAGATGCCAGAAGACCAATAAAGAGTACAGAACGGGTCCCATGAACAATCTGCTGAAATAAATCGTTTCCCACATAATCTGTGCCCAAAGGATGCTGAAGGGACGGTCCCTGATAGCGGTTTAAAAAATCCGTACCCATGTCAAGCGGAATGATCAGGGGCCCCAAAACTGCCTGCAGCAAAAAGAAAAATAAAATGATCATTCCTATGAAAGCCTGTTTGTTATGATACATTGTTGCGAAAAAAGATTTGATTGCCTCCATCCCTATTCCTCCCTTCGGATCCTGGGATCCAGTTTTGGCATGATCAGGTCCACCAGCAGGCTGGCTAAAACGGTGGCAGTGGTCGTAATCAGCAGCAATCCCTGACACACAGAAAAATCCCGGTTCCCGAGAGCACTTCCCAGCTGATTGCCAATCCCAGGATAAACAAAGGGCCCTTCCATATAAGTAGCACCGCCCAGCATAGAGCCAAAACTTATGGCCAATGCGGTATAAAGCGGCAACAAAGCGTTTTTCTTTACATATTTTTCTCTTATGGTTTTATCAGACAATCCTCTGGCATAGGCAGCCGTTACATAATCCTCCGCCATGACGCCGATACAGCTGCCCTTCATATTCATGACCCAGGAATTGATCTGGGTACAGGTATAGGCAAATATCGGCAGCGCCGCATGCCAGAGCACATCCTTGATGAATGGTCCGTTCAAACCAGGTGTAACGCTCATGGAATAGGCACCTTGTACCGGAAACCAGTTCAGTCCAAAAGCAAAGATGGAAAGGACAAAGGTCGGCACCAGTGCCGGCGGTATGGCATTTACAATGGTGGTATATCCGGCAATCAGTCCGCTGATAACGGACTTTCTCCTCCATGCCATAATACTGCCCAGCCAAATGCCCAGAAAATAACTCAGGAATAAGGCAATCGAAACCAAAAACAGGGTCCATGGCATGTAATAGGCAACAATGTCGTTTACCGTTACAGCGCTGTTGGTCATGGATGTCCCCAGATTGCCATGGAACAAAGCAGAATAATATCGTTTCATCTGATGTAAAATCGGTTCATCCGGATCATAATTGTACATCTGAACCACCAGTTTTCTTGCTTCATTGAAGTCGATTCCACGGGATACGGCCATGTCACGGGCCTTGACATCAAATATGTCACCCGGCATCAG
>DAINCI010000174.1:0-3816 GCA_036732425.1 Bacillota bacterium | reverse complement strand
GGCAAAACGGCCGGACGGGGCCAAAAAGGTCAGAAGTCCAGAAGCGGAAGCGGGATAAGGCCCGGCTTCGAAGGCGGGCAGATGCCTCTTGCACGGCGTATTCCAAAAAGAGGGTTTACCAATGTATATGCAACGGTTTACTCCATAGTAAACCTGAGGGATCTGGAGGCTTTTGAAGAAGGTACGGTTGTTACGCCGGAGCTTTTGAAGAAAACAGGTCTGGTCCGGAAGGACAATGACGGTGTCAAAATCCTCGGCAATGGGAATCTGACAAAGAAACTGACCGTACAGGCTCATAAATTCAGTAAAACTGCTCAGGAAAAAATTGAAGCCCTGGGTGGAAAGACTGAGGTGATCTGAGATGTTCGAAACCTTTAAGAATGCCTGGAAAATAGAAGATCTGCGAAAAAAGATTCTGTATACCTTGATGATGTTGTTGGTTTATCGGGTTGGATCCTTTATTCCGGTACCCGGTGTGGATAGTTCCTTTATCAAAAATCTTATCGATCAGGGCGGTCTGCTCGGATTTTTCGATATTATGTCCGGAGGCGCTTTCGGGAACTTTACGATTTTTGCCTTGTCTGTCACTCCGTACATCAATTCTTCCATCATTATGCAGCTTCTGACCGTAGCCATCCCCAAGCTGGAACGATTGTCCAAGGAAGGGGAAGATGGAAGAAAGAAGATCGCCAGATATACAAGATATTTCACAGTTGTCCTGGCTTTTCTGCAGGCGTTCGGAATCACGTTCGGCCTGGCGAGGAGTGCAGGCGCATTGCTTCAGAACAATGCCTGGACTTATATTGTTGTATCCCTGACCCTGACTGCGGGCACAGCATTCTTAATGTGGCTGGGCGAACAGATTACCGATAAGGGAATAGGAAACGGCGTTTCCCTGATTATTTTCACCAGTATTATTTCCAGAGCGCCGGTTTCCGTGGTGAAGCTTTGGAATCTGGCTTTTCGGGCGAAATCGATCCATCCGGCTTATCTGTTGCTGATGGTCGTATTCATGATTGCCCTGATTGTTGGAGTGATCTTTATTGATCAGGGAGAGAGAAGAATTCCGGTGCAGTATTCCAAGAGAGTGGTTGGGAGGAAAATGTACGGCGGGCAAAGTACCCATATTCCCATGAAAGTAAATTCATCCGGTGTACTTCCCATTATTTTTGCCGTATCCATTCTGGCGGTTCCTCAGACCATCGCACAGTTTATGTCGCAGGACAGCGGCTTTGTATTATGGGTGCAGAAATGGTTTACACAGGATAAACCGTTGTATGCTGTATTATATGCACTGTTGATTGTATTCTTTACGTATTTTTATACGCAGATTACTTTCAATCCGGTGGAGATTGCAGATAATCTTAAACAATATGGCGGCTTTGTACAGGGCATCCGTCCGGGAAAGCCCACTTCGGAGTATCTGGTGCGGATTTCCAACCGTCTGACGCTGGTAGGGGCGATTTATCTGGCACTGGTTGCTATTCTGCCGATTGCTTTGACTGCCATCACGAAAGTACCCATGTCCTTTGGAGGTACAGCAATCCTGATTCTTGTGGGTGTTGCACTGGAAACGACAAAGGAACTGGAGGCACAGATGCTCATGAGACATTACAAGGGTTTTCTGAAGTGATGGAAAGACATCATCCCCATTCCCACGGAGTACCATGATTATGACTTTGGAAGGGCAGTGGAAGACATGACGGAAACGGAGTTTCAGGTTGGCAGGGTTGTGCTGGCGAAAGCCGGCAGGGAGAAAGGGGCTGCTTTTCTTATCATCAGGCGGCTGGACGATGAGTATGTACTCATCGCAGATGGCAGGAGCAGAACCGTTGCAAAACCCAAAAAGAAGAAAGCGAAACATTTGACTCCAAAGCCAATATTGGTCAGGGAACTGAAAAATAAACTGGAAGCAGGGGAATTGATACTGGATGCAGATATCCGGAAAGCCCTGGAGTCCTTTGGATTATGAGCGGTAAGGAGGATGGTATTCATTGTCAAAAGAAGACGTAATTGAAGTGGAAGGCAAAGTGCTTGAAGCACTGCCAAATGCGATGTTTCAGGTGGAATTAAAAAACGGACACCAGATACTGGCCCATATATCAGGAAGGCTTCGAATGAACTTTATTCGGATTTTGCCGGGAGATAAGGTAACGGTGGAATTGTCCCCCTATGATTTGAACCGTGGTCGGATTACCTGGCGCGGAAAAGCATAAAGGAGGATTGAAAAGATGAAGGTAAGACCGTCTGTAAAGCGTATGTGTGAGAAATGTCAGATCATTAAGCGGAAAGGGAAAGTCATGGTGATCTGTGAGAATCCCAAACACAAACAAAGACAGGGTTAAAATTCGTAAAATATGAAATAATTAACATATGGAGGTGTAAGGATGGCGCGTATTTCCGGAATCGATTTGCCTCGTGAAAAAAGAGTGGAAATTGGTTTAACCTATATTTACGGCATCGGACAGAGCAAGTCCAGAGAGATCCTGAAAGCCACGGGAGTCAATCCCGACACTCGTGTCAAGGACTTAACCGAAGCGGAAGTATCCAGGCTGAGAGAATATATCGATAAGGATGTAAAGGTCGAAGGAGATCTCCGAAGGGAAGTATCCCTGAATATCAAGCGGCTGGTGGAAGTCGGCTGTTACAGGGGGATCCGTCACCGGAAGGGATTGCCGGTACGTGGGCAGAGCACGAAGCAAAACGCCAGAACCCGCAAGGGACCAAAACGCACCGTTGGTGTGCGCAGAAAAAGTATCGTTTGAGGAGGGGTATGAATGGCGAAACAAACAGCACGCAGAACACGGAAACGCCGTGAAAAGAAGAATATTGAGCGCGGCGCTGCCCATATTCAGTCGACGTTCAATAATACAATTGTGACCATTACGGACACAGCGGGCAATGCACTGTCCTGGGCGAGTGCAGGCGGCCTTGGATTCCGCGGGTCCAAAAAAAGCACGCCATTTGCGGCACAGACTGCTGCAGAGACAGCAGCAAAAGCAGCAATGGAGCATGGCCTGAAAACAGTGGAGGTTTATGTAAAAGGCCCCGGGTCCGGCAGGGAGGCTGCGATCCGTTCCCTGCAGGCAGCTGGATTGGAAGTCAATATGATCAAGGACGTTACTCCGATCCCTCACAATGGCTGCCGCCCGCCAAAGAGAAGAAGAGTATAAGGAGATGGAGGTGTAAAGATGGCAAGAAATATAGAACCGCAGTGCCGCCAGTGCCGGCGGGAAGGTATGAAGCTCTATCTGAAAGGCGACAGATGCTATACGGAAAAATGCGGATTTACCCGCAGACCGGCTGCTCCGGGACAGCATGGAACCAGCAGGAGGAAGCCTTCCGAATACGGTTTGCAGCTCCGCGAGAAGCAGAAGGTAAGGCGAATTTACGGGATGCAGGAAAAGCAGTTCCGCAACTATTTTGCAGCAGCAGAGAAAGCGAAGGGCATCACAGGTGAAAATCTGCTTCAGATGCTGGAGAGAAGACTGGATAATGTTGTCTATCGCATGGGCTTTGCGGATTCCAGGGCGCAGGCACGACAATTCGTTCGCCATGGGCACATTACGGTGAACGGCAGAAAAGTAGACATTCCCTCCTATCTGACCAACGTCGGGGAAACCATTGCCGTCAAGGGCAAAAGTGCTTCCGGAATGGAACATTTCAAGGCATTGAAAGAGGGAGCCGGCAGAGCGGTTGTGCCGTGGCTGCAGGTGGATTACGAAAAACTGGAAGGAAACGTTGCAACCCTTCCGTCCAGACAGGATATTGATATTGAAATCCAGGAGCATCTGATTGTTGAGTTGTATTCCAGAT
>DAINCI010000173.1:0-3867 GCA_036732425.1 Bacillota bacterium | reverse complement strand
TTCTTTTTGTCTGTACCGGCAATACCTGCCGAAGTGCCATGGCGGAGGAGATGCTTCGGACCATGCTGAAAGGGAAAGGGATGACAGGATTTCATATCCGTTCTGCAGGTGTTGCTGCCTTGCCGGGAGAGAAAGCAAGCCCTCCGGCGGTGGCGGTTCTGAAGGAAGCGGGGATGGACCTGAGCAGTCACCGTTCCAGCCTCCTGAATGGAAAGCTGCTGGAGGAAGCGGATGTCATTCTTGCCATGACGGAAGGAAACAAAGCCGCAGTGCTGTCCCGGTATCCTTTTGTCCGGGAAGGGATCCATACCCTGAAGGAATATGCAGGGGTCCCCGGAAGGGACATTCCGGATCCCTATGGCCAGTCGGCGGATGTTTACCGTCGTACCAGGGAGGAAATCTGCCATGCCCTGAAGAAAATCATTGAGAAATGGGACCGGACCTCTTCGGATTCGAAAAAGCCCTGAAATTTATGTGGACTTCAAATGACTGATATTATATAATGTAATATTGGTAAGTACAGAGACTTGGAAATGAGGTGGGAACAAGATTGAAATCAGTTTCCGCAAATACGCAGTCGAAAAAACTGGCAGGAAGAAAAGCGGCGGATTTTGTAGAGGACGGCATGCAGATCGGCATCGGCACAGGATCCACAGTTGCCTTTTTTATTGAGGAGCTTGGGCGCAGGATCCGTCAGGGATGGCAGATACGGGGCGCCGCGACTTCCTGCTATACCAGGCTGCTGTGTCATCGCAGCGGGATCCCCATAATGGACAGTATGACGCTGGATCATCTGGATCTTGCCGTGGATGGAGCCGATGAGATCGATCCTTCCCTGAATGCCATAAAGGGCGGAGGTGCCGCACATACCTGTGAGAAGGTCATTGCCTCCATGGCGGATGAATTTATTCTGATTGCGGACGAAAGCAAATTGGTTTCCGGATTGTGCATGCATCATCCGCTGCCGGTGGAGGTGATTCCGGCTGCGCTGTCCCTTGCGGAAAAAAGGATCCGCAGTCTGGGAGGAACTCCGTGTATCCGCAGGGCGGTTTGTAAGGACGGTCCGGTTATTACGGAAAACGGCAATTTTATATTGGATATTACGTTTCAGACGGCTCCGGAGGATCTGGAGCTTCTCGATATCCAGCTGAAAAAGATACCCGGTCTTCTGGAGACCGGGCTGTTTTTGGGTATGGCCCAAAAAGCCCTGATCGGTTCGGTGGATTCGGTCCATATTCTGCTTCCTGAAGCATGATTTTCTTGGTCAGGACGGCTGGCTTGTGATATTCCAAAAGCTCTGGCTTGCTTCCGCGGATTACATTTAGGAAGGTGCAGAAACTGTATTTTCCATGCAAGGAGGAAAAAATATGTCAAATGTACATGTGATGAACCATCCGTTGATCCAGCATAAGCTGACTCTGATCCGGGATAAGGATACGGGTGTGAAGGAATTCCGGGAACTGGTGGAGGAAGTTTCGCTGCTGATGGCTTATGAGGTAACACGGGATCTGCCTTTGGAGGAAATTGAGGTGGAAACGCCCATCGGAAAAGCCAAATGCCAGACCATCGCCGGAAAGAAGCTGGGAGTGATACCGATTCTGCGTGCCGGTCTCGGGATGGTCGACGGGATGACAACGCTGATTCCCACTGCCAAAGTGGGCCACATCGGATTGTACCGGGATCCGGAGACACTGGAACCGGTGGAATACTACTGCAAGCTGCCCACCGATGTGGAGGAAAGGGACCTGATCGTTGTGGATCCCATGCTGGCCACCGGGGGATCCGCTTCGGCAGCCATTGGTTTTCTGAAGCAAAGGGGAGCAAAAAGCATCAAGCTGGTCTGCCTGATTGCCGCACCGGAGGGCATTGCCAGACTTCAGCGGGAGCATGGGGATGTGGATATCTATGCAGCTGCTGTGGATGAGAAGCTGAATGACCACGGATATATCATACCCGGGCTGGGGGATGCCGGAGACCGGCTGTTCGGCACGAAATAAATCAGGGCCCATTCTGTCATGGAGCCGATATATATAGAAGGAACAGGGTATACAAGGCGCCTGCACCGGCAATAATGGAAATAGACATTCCATAAGTGAGGTGCGCAGGATGAAAAGAACGATTTTCATACTTTGTATGGCCCTGATTTTGCTGGCAGGTGCAGCGGTGCCGGGATTTGCCGCCGGTGTCGGTTCCTGGTTTTCGAAAGGCGGGTCTGCCCGGGGATCCGATGGTCCGGCTCCGATGGGTTCATCGGAGAAGCAGTCGTCATCCATCCGGGAGCAGGTGGCTCTGGCAGGAGGCTCACTGCTCCAGATACAGATGAGCGGATGGGCCCTTGTCAAGGACGGACCGATGTCCCTGTCTGCATTGGAGGAACTGGCCCGGGAGGTCCGGGAGACATGGGGCGGTGCGGCTCAAAAGGCGGAGATCCGGCCGGATGAGACGGATTCGATGCGCCAGGTGGTTCTTTCCCTGGAGCGGGACGGGGACTGTGCCATCCTTACTTTCCACAGCGGAGACCAGACTTTCCTGGCGGCGGATGCCGTAACCCGGGACGTTTGGGATGAAAGGAAGGAGAAGGTTGTTTTTTCTGCAATGGAAAGGCTGCTGAAACGGTTTGAGTCCGGATCCTGCGTCCGGACGACCTATACCTCAGTCCTTCCCGGAAAGCTGGATACGGAGCGGATGGAGCAGATCGCAGGGCAGATATTCCGGGGACTGGACGGTGAGATGGAGGAGGAGATCCGGGATGCCGGATGGATCAGCAGGACAGGATACAGTAACAGGATCCCCTGTGCGCTGCATTCCGGCGGAAAACGGATCAACCTCAACGTGGCGCTGCGGTACAATGATTATGAGGGCAGGACCTATCTCTGGCTGGGCACGCCGGTGATCTCCATTCCATATTAGGTACGGACAGAGGCTGTGATACATAATATGAATGGATGGGAGGTGTTAGATTGGCCAGTTTTTTGGTAAGAAAAAGTGATCCGTTGAAGGGTACGGTAACCATCAGCGGTGCCAAAAATTCCGTGCTGCCCATTATTGCAGCGTCCCTTTTGACAGACGATACCAGTATTCTGGAAGACATCCCCCGGCTGGAAGATGTGACCGTCATGTGCGAGCTGCTGGAACGTTTTGGCTCCCAGGTGGACAGTAAGGGAAACTGTCTGAAAATCGATAATCATCATATTAAAAATGCGCCGGCATCCTATGATCTGGTTCGGAAGATGCGGGCTTCTTTTTTGATCATGGGACCGCTTCTGGCCCGGTTTGGGAATGTCAAGATTTCCCTGCCCGGCGGGTGTGCCATCGGGACGCGTCCCATTGATCTGCATCTGAAGGGTTTTTCCGCCATGGGTGCGGATATCACCCTTGGTCATGGATATATAGAAGCCTATGCGGACAAGCTGACCGGAGGCAGGGTTTATCTGGATTTCCCCAGTGTGGGAGCCACGGAAAACATTATGATGGCGGCAGCGTTGGCCGACGGGCTGACCGTAATTGAGAATGCCGCGGAAGAGCCGGAGATCGTCGATCTGGCAAACTTTATCAATTCCATGGGAGGTCATGTCCGGGGAGCGGGTACCGATACCATCAAAACAGAAGGAGTCCGGCATCTGAAGGGCGCGGTCCACAATATCATTCCCGACCGGATTGAGGCGGGCACCTTTATGACAGCCGCAGCCATTACCGGAGGGGATATCGTTCTTGCCAATGTCATCGAGGATCATATCCGGCCCGTGGAAGCCAAGCTGAAGGAAGCGGGAGTCCGGATTGAGCCGGCGGAGGAAGGCATCCGGGTATCAGCAGGCAGGCCGCTGCATCCGCTGGATCTGAAAACCCTGCCGTATCCGGGATTTCCAA
>DAINCI010000172.1:0-3870 GCA_036732425.1 Bacillota bacterium | reverse complement strand
GCGGCAGCGGAACGATTCCGGACAGAGGCTATTTTGGAGTCTATCTGGAGGACCGCGCCACCCGGATCGGGGAACTGGATGAGGAATTCGTATTTGAAGCCCGGATCCATGACCGGTTTTTGCTGGGGACTTCGGCATGGCAGATTGTGAAAATTGAAAGAGACCGGGTATTGGTTGCCCCGGCCGGGTCTGCCGGAGCCAAAACACCATTTTGGAAGGGCGATGGTCTGGGAAGGCCTTATGAACTGGGTCTGCGTTATGGGGCTTTTCTCCGGGAACTGGGAGAAAGGGCAGGAAGACCAGGATTTTCCCGCTGGCTGACAAAGATTGCTCCGGTAAAGGAGGAAGCGGCGAAAAATCTGGAAACCTACATTCTGGAGCAGAAGGAAGCTCTGGGAGGGCTGTCATCAGAGCGCAGGATTCTGGTGGAGTGCTTCGGAGACGAAACGGGCGATACGAGGATGGTGGTTCATTCCCATTTCGGTGGGAGGGTAAACAGCGGGCTTTCCATTCTGCTTCAGCATGCCCTGAACCATGCGCTGCATTGTGAACTGGAGAGCAGCTGTACCGACGACGCGATACTGCTCCATCTGGTGGGATTGAATACTCATCCCGGAAACATTTTCTCTTTGCTGGATTCCCACCGTGTGGAGCAGGTGCTGGTGGAAGCTCTGCCCCTGACCCATGTGTACGCCATGACCTTTCGCTACAATGCAGGCAGGGCCCTGATGATGGGGACCGGCAGCGGGGGAAAGCGAAATCCGCTCTGGGTGCAGCGGCTCCGGGGGCTGGAGGCATTGAAGCTGGCGCAGAAGTACACGGATCATCCGCTGGTGGTGGAAACACTCCGGGAATGTATGGAAACTATTCTGGACGTCCCCAATCTGATCCGGGTGCTCCGGGGGATTGAAACGGGCAGAATTGAGGTGGCGGAACGGTTTGTCAACAAGCCTTCCCCTTTTTCCTCCGAACTGCTCTTTCAATTCAAGGGAGCGGCAATGTATGACGATCAGACACAGAAGACCCTGGAGCCGGGTCAGAAAATTATTTCGGGCACGGAAGCCCTGCATCTGGATCACCGGATGGACGGGGAGAAACTGATTTCCGAATCCGTGGTAAGACGGTTGTCTGTGCAAACGCATCCCCTGCTGGGAGAAAAGCCGCCCCGTTCCGCCAATGAGCTCCATAGCGAGCTGCTGACCTACGGCGATTTGTATCCGGAGGGGGATGTTTTCCGAAGCCTGCCGGAGAACCGCCGGAAGGAACTGCGGGAGTGGTTTCAGGAACTCTGCGCAGCGGGGAGAGCAGAAACTTTAACCGTTTCATCGAATCATCTGCCCGATCCTTTGTCAGATGAAACAGAACTGCTGCCGGGGAAAGGTCTTTCGCAGGATAAGGATACTATTTTGTGGATTGCGGCGGAAGAATTGCCTTTATACCGCACGGCACTGAAACGGGTCTCTTCTTCAGAGACAGACGATGGGATAAGCAGATCGACGATGGATAAGCAGGGTACAGGGAACACATCCAATGCACCGGACACATCCGGCCCGGATACCGGGGAGATCCGGAAAGCTCAGAAACGAATTGTCCGGAGGTATGCCCGATACAACAGTCCGTTTCAACCGGCAGATTTGGCAAAGCGATATGGGTTTGCGGAAGAAACTGCGGAGAATCTTCTGGAGGAACTGGAACAGGAGAAGATCGTGATCTGCGGGAACTTTCGACAGAATGCGGGAAATGAATGGTATCACATTACCGTTCTGGAGCGGCTGCGGTACGGCAGTATGCGGGAAAACCGCGGGTTGACAAAAACAGCGAAGGTATCGGCACTGGCAGATTTTCTCGTCGCCTATCAAGGCATCGGAAAGGAATGGGTATCTCCTGCAGACAGCCTGATGGATATTCTTACGCAGCTCAAGGGTCTCTTTCTGCCGGCGGAGTGGTGGGAAAGCATTGTCTTTCCGGCCCGGTTGCCGGGCTACCAACCTTCCTGGCTGGATGTGCTGTGTTCCTCCGGAAAGGTGTTCTGGCGCGTCCACAGTGCGGAAGGCAGAGAGAGCCGGTTGACGCTTGCTTTCTTTACCACGGAGGATCTGGACTTTTTTTACAATACGGCAGCGGAACAGAGGTCAGCTGATACCGAAGACAGATCAGGCATTGTCATTGCTAAAGAAGCGCCGGACAGCAATGAAAAAAAGACGGACAGCCCCGAAAAATCATCCGCCGATGGGAAAGCGAATGAAGACGCGGGACCGGATGGGAATCCGGAGAATCCCGGCAGTTTAACGGAAAGGGAGGAGCAGATTCTGTCCGTGCTGAAGCGCAGAGGAGCCAGCTTTCTGCATGTTCTGGCAGCGGATCCTTCCCTGGACAGTGGAACTATCCTGCAGGATATGGAGGATCTGTTTCGGAAGGGATACGTGGTAAACGATTCCTTTGAAGCGGTCCGGTATTTTATATCCGGGGCTTCCCGCAATGCAGCCGGCAATGGGAAGCAAAGGGCGAAGCGGCACTCCATGGCCTGGCGGATGCAGATGGGCAGATGGGAGATCCCGCAGCCTGTCCGGAAGCCGGAGCCGGAGGAACTGCTGAAAAGGTATTTTGGCCGCTGGGGCCTTTTGACCCGGGAGATATTTCAAAGGGAAGACTCTTCCTTTTCCTGGGCAGATGGCTGTGAACTGCTGAAACAATGGGAATATATCGGGAAGGTGAAAAGAGGATACTATTTTTCCGGCCTGTCGGGAATTCAATATACCCTGCCTCATCTGTCCGGACAGTTTCCTTCCTCTGCGGAGGAGTTTACCGTACTTGCCGGCTGTGATCCGGCTCAGGCTTACGGGCGGATCTGCTCTTTTCCGGAGGATCTGAGCTGGACCAATCTGCCGTCCACGGCAGTGGTTTTGCACCATGGCACACCGGTACTGGCGGCGGAAAGCTGGGGAAGGAAGATCCTTTTTCCTACGGCTGACCGGGTAGCGGAGGAATCACACATGGAACTTCAGGAACCGGAGGAAATCCAGGAACCGGAAAGCACGGCTAAGGTGGATTCGTATCCGGGGAATCCGGCCGGGGAGGATGCCGCCATCCGGGCGATGAACGCCCTGGTGGACGCCTTTCATCGAAAGCAGATCTGGCCGGACCGGAGAAAGATCACCATCCGGCAGTGGAATGGGAATCCGCCGACGCTGTCTTCTTCTGTGGAAGGACTGCAAAAGCTTGGCTTTGAACGGGAAATGCAGGATATGGTGTTATGGAGGAAAAGGAGATAGATAGTAAGACACTTGATGAAGAAACAGGAAAGAAAATATTGGACATCTTCAAAACGTTGAATCAGAACGGAATGACCGTCCTCATTGTAACTCATGATCTGGAAATCGCATCGGCCTGTAAAAGGAGAGTAGTCATTGAAGGATGGTATGCTAACCTGAGTTTAAGAAAGTTCTGTCGGTAAGCTGTGTTTTACTAAAACGCTGTTGGTATTTCTCATTTGGCATCCTTTTACTAAAATCTTATTCCACGCGCACTTCGTTATATTTTACTAAAATGAAAGGAATCAAATATAGACATTTTAGCAAAAAGCATTGACCAGATAAAGAAATCAATGTATACTGGTTAGGAAGATAAAGAATCTTCCTAAGGAAAAGCCGGGATTGTTGGGTGAAACGTTTTTTATTTTGTTTCAAACAGCAAAAGCTGCAGGCCTGTGAGCAGGCGGGTATCTGCAAACGATCAAATAGGGGGGTTACATATGAATCATCAAAACACGGCGTAGGCAAGGAAATTTCACACGGAAGCATGTCAACGAAACGGATCAATGAATTGTAAGGCGAGTGGATACGGAGAGATCCGCAGGATGGTATTTTTATG
>DAINCI010000171.1:0-3917 GCA_036732425.1 Bacillota bacterium | reverse complement strand
GGCTCACCGGCATGCTGCCCTTTTGTGCAAAAGCCAAAGCAGTGTGCCGACAAGCCCTTATGTCAGAATAATAGCCAGCTCAAAAAGCCGAACTGCACCAGATAATACAGCAACAGTGCAATCACGCCCAGCGTCAATACAAATTTCAATACCTTGAACGCAATCCTGAGGATAAAGAATATAGCTACCATTGCAATAATAATGGCCAATATATCCATCATATCTTAAACCCCCTGTCCTTCTGTATCTTTGATTCCTTCCCTTACTATTTTATCATATCGACAAAAATTTGCTACTGACTTTGCCAAATTTAAAATAATCTTAAATGATCAACAGGAATTCCGCTGAAACCGTTGAAACCTGAAAACAGCTGAAATCGCATCAAGAAACATAAATGCAAGCAGAAAAAGCATGGAATAATCCACAAAAGCAAAAACAAAAAATGAGGATAAATGAAATATACTATTCCAAATCCTTCATTATAGAAGTGTACTTGCAGAAATCGGAAAGAAGTTGTACAATGGTTCTTAAGTGATAAATGGCATGAACAGCTTGACTAAAAGCCCAAAAACATTAACATATTTTTTAAAGTGCCAGTTCAAAGGGGATAGGATGAAATGAATAATCATAATGAAAATGATTCAAACATGGAAAGGGATCAGTTTGTCGCCAGGCTCTCGGAATTCGCCGCGGAGAACAACCGGATCGATCCCTTTCTCTTTGATTATTTTGGTGTCAAAAGGGGGCTTCGCAACAATGATGGTACCGGAGTCCTGGTTGGGCTGACCCAGATCGGGGATGTCCACGGCTATATCATGGATGAAGGCCGGAAGGTGCCCGTTGAAGGCCGCCTTCGTTACCGGGGCATCAATGTGGAGGATATCATAAACGGATGCCGGGCAGACGGACGTTATGGCTTTGAAGAGGTATGCTTTCTGCTGCTCTTCGGAAAACTTCCCAATCAGTATGAGCTGAATACTTTCCGGCATATTCTGAATGAAAGAAGGGCCCTGCCCGACGGCTTCGTGGAGGATGTCATTCTCAAGGGAACCGGCAGTAATATTATGAATAAACTGACCCGGTGCATTCTTGCCTGCTATTCCTATGAGGATGATCCGGACGATCTTTCCATCAGTCGGATGCTGTGCAGATGCATTGACCTGATTGCCAGAATGCCGGCTTTCGTGGCTTACTCCTATATGGCAAAACGCCATTACCTGGAAAACAAGAGCCTTTACATCCATAATCCCATGGACGGACAAAGCACGGCGGAATGCTTCCTCCATATGGTGCGGCCGGACAGTCAGTTTACCAGACTGGAAGCGGAAACCCTGGATCTTGCCCTGATCCTGCATGCAGAGCACGGCGGCGGCAATAATTCCACTTTTGTCACCAGAGTGGTCACTTCCACGGGAACCGATACCTATTCTGCCATAGCCGCGGGCGTTGGTTCCCTGAAAGGGCCCAGACACGGCGGTGCCAACGCCAGGGTCATGGAAATGATCCGTGACATTCAAAGCAACGTTCCAAACTGGGAAAATGAATCCGCCGTCCGGGATTATCTGATTAAAATACTGGACAGGAAAGCGTTTGACCACACCGGCCTGATATACGGAATGGGACATGCAGTTTATACCCTTTCGGATCCCAGGGCTGTCTTGCTGAAAAAGAAGGCAAAGGAACTGGCAAAAATAAAACACATGGAAAATGAGTTTGCGTTATATGATACAATAGAGAGGATCACACCGGAGCTGTTTGCGGAGAGAAAGGGAAAAGAGAAGACATTGTGCGCCAATGTGGACTTCTATTCCGGCTTCGTTTACAAGATGCTTGGAATCCCTGCGGATCTTTATACCCCGATATTTGCCATTGCCAGGATGCCGGGCTGGTGTGCCCACTCCATGGAGGAGTTGATCAGCGGCGGGAAAATCATTCGTCCTGCCTACCGTACTCTGATACAGATTAAGGATTACAAGCCGCTGAAGGAGAGATAACTGAAAGAAAGATTATTGGATCATTTCAGGGCAAACCAAACAGATTAAGAACCAAAACGAATTAAAATGAAGAGGAGGAATAGTATGACGGATCATTCCCAGTCAAACAGGAAAGCAAATAAGGAGATCAGCCGGAAGGATGTCCCCTACGATCAATATCTAAAGGATGTAAATCATTCCCTGACTCACGGAGGGATCTTCCTTACGACAAAGGGTGAAAAAATCAACAGTATGGTGATTGGGTGGGGCGGCATCACTTACTTCTGGAATAAACCGATTTTTCTGGCACCGGTCCGTGCTTCCCGGTATACCCACCCGGTACTGGATTCCACCGGATATTTTACAATCAGCATCCCCATGGGACGGGACTTGAAAAGGAAACTCGCCTTCTGTGGGAGCAAATCCGGAAGAGACTATGACAAACTGAAGGAATGCGGGCTGACACCGGTTCCCGGAAAAGCTGTTCCGGTTCCGGTCATAGGGGAATGCAGCCTGCACTATGAGTGCCGGGTTGTTTACAAACAGACCATGGATCCTGCCTTGCTGGATCCGGAAACCAATGAAAAATGGTATCCGGATTACCATACCATGTTCTATGGCGAGATCCTGGCATGTTATACCACAGAAGTGTGAGGTGCCGGACAATTGAATTACCGGGGATTCGGCAGTTTGTTTTCCTAAATCCGGTTTTTCAGCCGGGGACCGGACTTTCCCACCCGGTCCTTACGGTTGAAAATCAGAATGGCATTGACTTCCCCGCCGAGAATGATCAGCTGGGCACTGATAAACAACCAGATCAGCAGGGCAATGATTCCTCCGAGGTTTCCATAGACAAGAGCCGGATCCCAGAATCGGTTCACATAGAAAGTAAATATCAGGGAGATAAGCAGCCATCCCACTGTTGTAAAGACGGCACCCGGCAGGGCATTTCGCCATTTTATCCTCTTACAGGGACTGTATCGGAACAAAAGGGTAAAGACACCAATCATAATCAGAACAGCTGTCATATACCGTATGACATCCCATCCTTTCCAGTACTCCCATTTCATCCCGGCACGGACCAGCAGCTCACCGATCTGCTCCCCGAATATCAGGAGAACAAAGTAAAAGACGATCAATAATGTTACCAGGATAGTAAATCCAATCGAGAGGGGAACAGAAATCCAGAATGGCATTCTGTCATCCCTGCACAACGCCTTGTTGATTCCGCGCATAATCGCACGCATACCGTTGGAGGAAGCCCAGAGCATGGCAACAAATCCAAAGGACAGCAACTGCATATTCCGGGTTTTTACTACCTGCTCCACATTCTCCTGAAGTACGTGATAGGATATTGCGGGCAAAAAACTGGCCAGGGGTTCCAGAATATCCGCATCGGATATCGGCAGATAGCCGATAATCGTAATAAGGAAAATCAGGAAAGGGAAAAAAGCCAGCAGAAAATAATAAGCCATCTGTGCACTGTAGGCCGGCACTTCGTCATCCACATATCTCCGGAACAACATCTTTATAAAACGCAGCAATCGGATTCTCCTCACTCCTTCCTCATTTTATTTTGCAACAGGCCTTTTTCAGCCGCTTCGGAAATTTTTCACATCTCCATCTTATCTATAATTATTGAATCTCCTGTGTTTAATATGCCCGCTTTTTGTTATAATGGTACCGAATCAAAAAAACGAAGGGTGAGAAAATGTTTCGTCTATGGGGAAAGATACGGAAAAACAACAAAACAGTCCGGGATATCGTCGTGGCCAGCGAAGAACCCGGACTGTCCAATGAAGAAAGGCTACAGGAATGTATCCAGAAAATCTGCTATGAATTCGACCTGCAGAGGCCCATGTGGTTACCCAAGAACCAGAGGGACTATGAAAAATATCAACGGGTGGAACTGATACAGGACAATTTCATTGAAACCATACCTTT
>DAINCI010000170.1:0-3950 GCA_036732425.1 Bacillota bacterium | reverse complement strand
TTCCCATCCAGATGGATTTCAATATGGCTCCCGTGAAGACATTCATCGGTTACCTTTACGGCATTCTTCCCTTCCCTTGCACCGGCTTCCAAAAGGAATACAGCATGCACCGCAGATTGATCTGTCGTAAACTGATATTCCAGAGATCCGCACCCATGGACGGCAACGGCCGAAGCCGCGCCGCAGCTTTCTTCAAACAGATAATCGTCCTGTGCGCTCCGATAGTTTTCCACAGGAATTTCAGCCAGCTTCCCTGTACTGTCCCGGACATTCCGCACGCAAAGCTGGATGTAGTTGCGGCACAGGACGGTTTCGCCATCTCTTACTTCCGCAAATAAGTAAGCGCCCCGGATGGTCTCTGGAATGACCATTTCAAAAGCAGCCTGTTTTTCCACAGTAAAGTGCGTAAAATCCACAGCCGTATCCCGGGAAAACAGATTCGGCAAATATCTCCCCATCGTGTCAATCCCTGTTACCGTAATATGAAGGACCGGCTTTTTAACAGTCTTCCATGAAAAATGGGAAGTATAAAGATCCACGGATACGGTTTCGCCGGGCTCAGCATAAAAGATGCGGTTCTGATCCCAGACCACCATATCCATATTGTTGACCATATCATAGCCGACAGGGTTCATATCCGAATCCACATATCCGTAATCCCGTTCCCAGCGTTCGGCAGTCAGCGGGCCGGAATCCTCCGTCTCATGGGACGCCATATTCATGCGCACATACCCGGCGATCTTCGAAAACATACGCAGCTGCATATCAATGCCGTTGATATGAAGAAATTCGCTGACCAGAACCGGACGGCCGGTCTGCACCGCTTCTCCGATGGCATGGGGCGAGTGACTGTGATGAATGCAGTTGTACGTGGAACCCGGATAGCAGTTCCGGACGAGCTTCTCCCATTTCTTTTTTGCTTCCCAATGCCCCGGGGGATAAATATGAAAGTCATTCAACTCACCGGCAGCGGTTTTTCCAAATCCGGAATTGTCACAAACCAGCACATGGGGCCAGACCTTCTTTGTTTCGCGGGCAGCCTCTTCCAGAAAACGGGATTTCAGTTCATTTTCCCATGGGGTCCGGTTGTGGGTACCGGTGATGCCCCAGGATTCATTGATGCTGGATACCATGAGGATGGAGGGATGATTGTGCAGCCGGGACAGCATGCCGGTCATTTCCCGGCGGTATGCCGCCTGCCAGTTCGGGTTTTCCGGTTCCGCGTAAAAATTGGACGGATGCTCGGTCCAGACAGGCAGTCCCATACAGTCACATTCATAATACCAAAGCGGTTCGTTTTCCTTGATGTGAACACGGGACACATTGTATCCACAGGCAAGGGTCCGGTTGATGTCATAAGCGATGGATCCCCGTACTCCCTGCGGACCTTCCTTTCCAAAACTGCGGTACGTATAGATGCCGAATGGATTGTAGCACTGATCCAGGACGCCGAGCACATAAAACGGCCGGTTGTTCAGATATACATACTGGTACTGCTCCTCCGGATCCCGGGTCTCTTCCGGACTGTGTCCGGGCAGCCATTTCGTTTCCACCTTGCGGAGCCCCACATAACTTTTTACGGCATCGGTCTGTTTTCCGGATACCAGAAGTCTTGCTTCCGCCAGATAAAGCCGCCCTTCCCGGTATTGCCAAAGCTCCGGGTCCGGGATAGAAATTTCCGCCTGTCCTTTCCTTTTGGAAATCTGTCCTTCCCCGCTGGAATTCCCTCCTCCCCCATTGGCCCCGTTGCAAAGGGGAATATCTGCCTCAAAAGTTCTGCCGGATTCCGGCGCCTTCAGGGACAGGAGAATATGCCCATCCTGTCCCTCCTCCACCCCGGCAGCGGATACCGAGGCCCGCACCGTCGCTCCGATACAGGTTTCTCCGTCAAATTCCAGCTCCGGCGTCAGGTGAAAGGTTTCAATATGGGCGGAGGCACGATGCTCCATCCATACGCTCTGCCAAATCCCCGGCGCGCTGGAAAACCAGAAAATCTGTTTCCCCATGTTGTGGGAGGGGATATCGTGGGGATACTGCACTTTTATGACAATCAGGTGTTCCGAACCCGGGGCAAGCCGGCCCAGATCAAAGGAAAGATCGCTGTATTCATCCACCCGCATGCCCTGATAGCGGCCGTCCAGCCAGACATTTGTGACATTGGAGCATGCACCGATGTGCAGAATGACATCTTCGCCGGCCGGGAAAGATCCGGGGACGGTGAACTTCCGGCGGTACCAGGCATGTTCCCCGGTGCGGTGATAATTGTTGAACATCGTATTGCTCTCATGCAGGGTGTCTCCGCAGACAAGATGCTCTTCCCCAAAGCCCATCAGGGAAGCCCAGGAAAACGGAACCCGGATATGCCGGTCAAACCGGGTATGCTCCGGCTCATACCAGTGTTCCTGAATTCCGGTATTATGTGGATCAAACTGGAACTCCCAGGTACCGTTCAGCTGCAGGAAACCGCTTTCCCTCCGGTCGAACAATGGGTTGTTGTATTCTTTCCGTGGACAGGTCTCCGCGCTTTCCGGAAGAACGGCAAGGGACTCCTCCCGCGCCTGCCCGGGAATACAGGAAACCTCCGTGCCGGAAAAAGCATAACCTTCCGCAGCGGCGATCAGCGTATGGGTGCCCCGCGGTACATTCTCCATATGAAAATACCCGGCCTCATCCGCCCGTGTAAAAAACGTATCAAATCCGGCAATATGCACTCCCGCATAAGGCACCGGCGCCTGAGTCGTCCCGTCCCGTACGGTGCCGGACAGTTCTCCTGTCGGGGCAAATCCTTCCATGCCGGCCCGATCCAGATAAGCATATTTTGACGTAAGCCGATCCGTCCACGGCAGGGCCTTGAACAAAGCCCTTGCATCCCCCTGAATCTCCGCGATATCTGCCTCCAGACAAGACCTGCCGTTGACTTCCCCACGATAGGCATATCCGTTTCGCCTCAGGGTCAGCCGTACCGGAAATTCAGGCTTCCACTCCGTCTGAGCGACGACATACCAGTTGGGCTGGGACGGCATGAAGGCGTCCCCGTTCTGTCCGCCGGAAGGAACGCGCAGCTCGATATGCGTCTCTGTGGCGGCAAGGAGCACATAGTTGGAAAAGCTGCCGTCTCCGGCATAATATCCCACTGCCGCACCGGAAACCTCCTCGTCCCATCCGGTAAACGTGCCCTGGACACAGCTGGTTTCCTGCAGAAAGCGACGGCTCAGGAGACAGTTCCCTTCATTCCATCTGTCGTGCTCCGGAAGTGCCAGGACCGAATCTCCCACATGCTTCACAACTTCCGTACACGGACTGGTCATATTGCAGAACACCCAGTGCTCCGGCTGCAGGGATTCCTCCGTAAAATGGTCCGTCCATATCATATCCATGTTCTCCTTTCGTTGCCGTTATTTCAGGCCGTTCCGCCATTCAACTCATGCTATATTTCAGATCGTTCTGCCATTCGGTCGTGCTGTTATTTTCATATTCCTGTTATTTCAGGTCAAAGCGGACGCGCGTAAAGGTAACACGTGCCCCAAAGGAACCCACCGCTGCCACTCCATAGGGCAGGGAATCGTTGTCCACTGCCGAAAGGACATATTTTCCGTTTACAAATGCCGTGATCTCATTGCCCCGGACCTCCGCGCGGATCCGGCAGGAAGTCTCCGGCAGAATGGGAAAGCGGGCCTGAGCCAGCACCTTTTTGTCGAAGTTCATGCGCCAGATAAACACGTGATTTCCGTCAAATCCCACATAATATCCCCGGTGACCGATCCGAACCTGGTCCGGATAGGAGGAATTTTCGCTGACACGGAGAAAAATACCTGCGGAACGCCGGAGCTCCTCCCCGCGGAAAACAACATCGGCCTCCATGCACTCCTCGGTATGAAACCGGGACCCGAACTGGCACAGGGCGTGACCCGGACGGTCCATCTGCAGCCCTTCCATCCGGTCAATGCAGA
>DAINCI010000169.1:0-3951 GCA_036732425.1 Bacillota bacterium | reverse complement strand
ATTTATTCCGGCCAATCCAGCTACATATATTATTGAGCTCCATCCAATATGCTGCCATACGCCCGACCATACGTAAATATGGGGAAAATAGTTTGCATGTGACATAAAATTGATCGGCTTATGTCCAAAAGCCTCGATAAACTTGTTGACAAATCCTGCTGTCGGTGAAAGAAACAAGGTGATCATGGCAGCCATTACCACCGTAGATATAAAATGAGGTGCATATGTTACGGTTTGTATCATCTTTTTGTATCCAAGCGACCGCATTTCATTTAAGGAAATGGCCAAAATAATCGGCAATGGGAAGCTCACCAGAAGAGAATACAGGGAAAGAAGCAATGTATTCCCAAGTACATTATAAAATTGCTTCATCGACAGAAAATTTTTAAAGTGTTTCAGCCCCACCCAGGGACTATTCCATATTCCAAGTCCTGTATTATAATCTTTGAACGCAATTTGAACCCCGTACATTGGCACGTAAGCAAAGATAATAAAATAAACAAGGCAGGGAAGGAGCATAAAATATATCTGATAATTTTGTGACATCAGATGCAGTCTGGATTTCTTGCATTCCTTACGCATATTTTTCTCCTGACTTCTTAAAATTCTGCATCAAAAGCCAATGAATAACAGCCTTTGATGCAGTTGATTTACATCCTCCGCAGCCGTCCACGCTGTTACGGATCAATTACTCATGTAGCGATCATATGCAGTCTGATAGACTGCAACAAGATCGTTAAGCCCACTGCTTTCCAGATAACTCCTGGTTTCTTCGATTCCACTTTCAATGGGAACCTCGCCCATCACCATTTTTGCTTCCATTTGATCAAAATAGGTCGTGACATCATCCAGAATCAACGTTATCTTTTCCTGCTCTTCCGGGGTAAAAAACAACGTTGGAAAATTGGGAACCACATACGGTGCAATTCGTTCTTCCATCATATTCTTAAACGAAGCATCTTCCGGAGCTTTTTCCTCTTTGGACTTAATCTCACTGTATTGCGAGTAACCCTGCAGGAACCCGGTTGCACTTACCTCCTTGCACAGCCATTCCCAAACACCATTATAACCCTCCGGAATCTCATAATGAAAAGAGGATTTATCTGCATTCCAAACGATTCCTCCTTCGCCATCCCATTCTCCTTTTACCGGACCGACAAGTAATTTGCAGCCGTCTTCCGTCCAGAAGTGATCCATATATTCAATGGTCTTTTCCGGATTCTCATTGTCAGATGTCAAATAAATGTTGCCGGCACTTACCACATCTCCATACCAGACAGGTTCCTTTTGATAGTCACTGGTAAGCGGATATGTGACCTCGTATTGCCCATATATTTTGGGATCCGTCGTACCGACATTGATAAAATGAGCATCGTCAGTATAAGCACCAAGTTGAAGATTCGCACCTTTCGCCCGAAACTGAGCAACATTTTGCGTATAATATTCATTATCCAACAGTTTCTCATCGTACAGCTGACGCATATTCTGTAAATATTCTTGATAGACTGGCATGTTAATCAGGTGCTGAATTTTTCCGTCCACAGCTTGAAACTGAGATTTTTTGGCCTGAATCAATTGAATTCCCAAAGGATTTGCCACAAAGGGATCAACCTGATAACTGTCAGTCACACCGGAAAGCGGATAAACTTCTTCACCGGTTCCCTTAGGATCGGAATCCTTAAAGGCTTTCAGAAGGTCATGGAATTCCTCATAGGTATGGGGCAATTCCTTTCCTGCTGCATCCGCCCATTTTTTATTGATAAAACATCTTGCACCAGGTGTCTCGGCAGAACCGCCGGTAAACGTACCAGCCATGCCATACATTTCACCATCCGGCGCATAGAGCTTTTTCCCATCCGGATATTTCTCAAGACATTTCATATAATTTGGCGCATGCTCTTTCAATAAAGTCGTAATCGGTATGAGCTGACCTGCCTGACTATATGTAACGACCTCATCATTCGTCAAGCCACTCATCAGCACATCCGGCAATTCATTCGAAGCAAACATAAGGCTCTTTTGGTCATCCCACTGGTCGTATCCATACATTTTAATATGATAGTTCATTTTGTGTGACTTCTCCATTTCCTGAAAAAGCCACATATCCGAATTCACATGGAATTCCGGATTGGTGACAACGACCATATCCTGCCACAGAATATCTTTTCCTTCACGATCCGATTTGGTGTTCTTCGCCTGTTTCGATTCTTGTTTGGAATCCGTGTTTTTTGAGCTGCCGGCCCCCCCACTTCCGGAGCAGCCGGAAAATAAGGAAACAAAAACGGCGATACATACAATAAGTATAAAACCATTGTGTCTTTTCATATCTATTCCTCCCATGAAGGTATCTCAATGGACGCCTCACTGATTCTTATTTCTAATCCTAACCACTATATAATCTGGATCCCCGTCATCCGTTGTAACTTATCCAATATTATCATATGGACATCTGCCTTTCATTGATTTGATTTCGAAACAGAACCGGTTCCTCACTGCTTATATTGTATCCTGCCGAAATATCGCATTCAATATGCCAAACTAAATGAAGAGTATGCATTCCTGAACTTTCAAAGCAGCACTATGAAAAAGGGCGCTGTATTAAGCAAAAAAGAATATGCAGCAATAAACATTTCCGCTCTGTTTTATTTTGCTCGTTCCTGGTCAGTGAAATCATGATATAATATGGTTTGTTGATTTGATTGTCCAAACTCTGGCAACACGATTCCTTATCTGCCCGTTCCTGTCACTCATATAAAACATGACCATCCGAAGGGAGAATAAAAATGAAACTCAGCAAAGCCGTACTGGAAGACAGGATCCACGCCTGCTGGATCGGCAAAAACATCGGCGGTACCATGGGAACGCCGTATGAAGGCAAAACGGAAATGCAGGATATCCGGGGATTTGTTACGCCCAGCGGCAAGCCACTGCCCAATGATGATCTGGATCTGCAGCTGGTCTGGCTGCTTGCCATGGAAGAACACGGCCCATACAATCTGAACGCACAGATTCTGGGGGAATACTGGATCAGCTACATTACTCCCCATTGGAACGAATACGGCATTGGCAAGTGCAATCTGAAAGCCGGACTTCTGCCTCCCCTGTCCGGAGAATATCAAAACAACTGGAAGCATTCCAACGGAGCCTGGATCCGCTCTGAAATATGGGCCTGCCTGGCGCCCGGATGCCCGGACATTGCCATCCGGTATGCCCTGCAGGATGCCTGCGTGGATCATGGCATGGGAGAAGGCACCTACGCGGAATTCTTTACCGCCGCCATGGAAAGTGCGGCATTCGTGGTGTCGGACATCCGGAAACTCATTGAGATCGGCCTCTCGAAAATTCCTTCCGGCTGCCGTGTTTCCAGAAGCATCCGGTTGGTCCTGGATTGTTACGATAAGGGACTGGACTGGAAAACCGCCCGCAGCCGGCTGGTGGAGGACAGTACGGATCTCGGCTGGTTCCAGGCACCGGCGAATCTGGGATTTGTAGTGCTGGGCCTGCTCTACGGTGAAGGGGATTTCAAACGCTCTATGATCCTCGCCATAAACTGCGGGGATGACACGGACTGTACCGGTGCCACGATAGGAGCTCTGCTCGGCATTCTTGGCGGCATGGACGGCATACCGGAAGACTGGAGCAGCCATATCGGAGACGATATCGTTACCGTATCCCTGGACAATTCCTGTCTGGGATTTGCCAAATCCTGCACGGAACTGACGGAGAGGGTCTGTTCCATGATCCCCATGGTTCTGAAGGCCAACCAGGCAGCGGTGCAGCTCGTCGATTCGACCATCGAATCCGGCAGGGAAGTAACCGATGAGGAAGTGGAGTCCCTGTCAGATCCCACTTTTGCAGCCAGGCTCTGTGATATGCCTGGATATTCCTACTCTGTAGACTTCATCCATGCCAGCGCGAGGGTGGAGTTTGATGCGGAACCGGTCATTGAGC
>DAINCI010000168.1:0-3983 GCA_036732425.1 Bacillota bacterium | reverse complement strand
CGGATGAGTTTGCCGCGCGGCTGCTCATGCCGCAGAAACTTCTTTACTCCTTCAATTATTACTCCGTCGATGCCGTCGCTTCTTTTCTGAAGGTATCCAATACCGCACTCCGGATGCGTCTGATTCATCTGGACGCAACTCATCTGATTCGCGCCCGCAAGATAAAGAGCTGTGTCCGCTGCGGCAACACCCGTTTTTCGGAATCTGCGCAGTACTGCGGGGTATGCGGACACTCCACCGCGCAGGGGTGCAGGGGAATCCGGCGGATTTACTATCCCGATGAATACCCCATTGATTCCTTCAAGAGAGCCCTTGTCTGTCCGAAATGCCACAGGGATATCCGTCATGGAACCGGGGACCGTTGTCCTTTCTGTGGAACGTGTATTTTCAATTTCTGTTCCGGATTTTTTGCTTCGGGCGGCAGCGTATGTTCCTGTGCCAATCCGGGATATGCAAGGTACTGTGAAATTTGCGGGAGGCCGACTTATTATCAGGAAAGAAACTACTTGAAGGACTGGCGGGACTGTTATACGATAGGGACGGACCGATAGATACAAGAATATCGGGATGCGATACGGGATGCAATACATAATGAACGGAAAATCCGTGAAGGGGAGGAAACAGGAATGAGTGCCAAATTGATTCTGGGAGAAGGTCTGCCCAATATTCCATGGGAGGAAAAGCCCGAAAAGTGTCGTGGGGTGGTATGGCGTTCGGAGAAAAACCCCATTATACCACGGGATTTGCTCCCGACATCCAACAGTATTTTCAACAGTGCCGTGGTTCCCTATAAAGGTCAGTTTGCCGGAGTGTTCCGGTGTGACGATACCAGAAGGGTCATGCAGCTTCACAGCGGGAAAAGCAAAGACGGGCTGCATTGGGAGATTGCCCCGGAGCCCATACACTTTGTATGTAAAGATCCGGAGATCGGTCACTTTGACTATGGGTACGATCCCAGGGTATGCTGGATGGAGGACCGCTATTATGTCACCTGGTGCAACGGATATCACGGGCCTACCATAGGCGTGGCCTATACCTATGACTTTAAGACATTTTATCAGATGGAGAATGCATTCCTGCCTTTCAATCGCAACGGTGTGCTTTTTCCGAGAAGGATCGGCGGAAAATATGTCATGCTGAGCCGGCCCAGTGACAGTGGTCATACTCCGTTCGGTGATATCTTTTACAGTGAAAGCCCGGATATGGTGCATTGGGGCTGTCATCGTCATGTCATGTCGCCAAGGGGGTCCTGGCAGGCGACAAAAATCGGTGCAGGCCCGGTTCCGATTGAAACCACGGAAGGATGGCTGTTGATCTACCATGGCGTACTGACTTCCTGCAATGGGTTTGTTTACAGTATGGGCGCAGCCCTGCTGGATCCCGAGCAGCCCTGGAAGGTGCTTTACCGGACCGAGCCCTACCTGCTGTCCCCGCAGAAACTGTATGAATGTGTGGGAGATGTGCCCAATGTTGTCTTTCCCTGCGCGGCCCTGGCTGACGCAGATACCGGAAGGATCGCCATTTACTACGGCGGAGCGGACACGGTCACCTGCCTGGCATTTGCCCGGGCAGACGAGCTGATCGGTTTCATCAGGAAAAATTCCGTGGTGTAGGACAGGGATCCGTGATCGATATATCAGCAAATCATGGAAAACAAACCGGCTGAGCAGACTGCCTGTTTGAAATATCCGGATGAGGTCCGAAGATTGAATCTATATCATCACGAATGAAATAAGCATATAGGAGGATAAGACAATGTATCGATTTCCGAAAGATCTCTATACCGATGTGCGGATTGAGGAGCGGCTTGATACGAAAATCAGCTTCCGTGGGGATGAGCTGGAGATGCAGAAGGTACGCAGCAACAAAGGAGCTTTTATCCGGGTCTTTGACGGCAGCCGATGGTACTACAGCTCCATCACCGATTTGAGCCGGATTCAGGAAAGCATGGATGCTCTGGCGCAGATGGCAGCTCCGAATCCGGATATTCTGAAACATCCCATTGTCCGGGCCTTTGAGGTTCATCAGGATACCAGACTGCAGTTTGAGCAGACGTCCGCAGCGGATATCCCTGCGGAGGAGAAGCGGGCATTGCTGGAAGGTTATCTGCCTTTGATGAAGGATCCGGCCATTGTCCATCATACTTCCTGTTACATGGACAATCGCACCGTAAAAACCATTTACAGTTCCAAAGGCACCGCCCTGACCTTTGACCGGCAGATATGCGGGCTGCGTTTCCATCTGGAGATTGCTTCCGGAGAGAGCAGGGACTCCAGTGTCCTTTCCAAAGCTGTGTCGGATTTTGAAGATCTGAAAGGCCTGAAAGACTATTTTCAAAGACAGATCAAAAAAAGTATTGCCTTTGTCCGGGATGCTGAGCCGGTGCGCCCCGGGATTTATCCGGTTCTGCTGAGCCCGGAGGCCACCGGTATCTTTACCCATGAGAGTTTCGGCCATAAGAGCGAGTCGGATTTTATGGTGGGGGACGAAGCCATGAAGGCGGAATGGGCATTGGGAAAAACCGTTGGACGGGACCTGCTCAACATTGTGGACGATGGGACGGTAAGCGGGACAGGCTATACCCCTTATGACGATGAAGGCACAGAAGGACGGAAAAACCACATTATTACCAATGGGAAGCTGACCGGCCGCCTGCACAGCGCGTCCACTGCCGCGGCATTGGAGGAAGGGCTTACCGGAAACGCCCGGGCGGTGAATTTTGAGTTTGAACCCATTGTACGGATGACCACCACCTATATTGAAAGAGGGGATCAGCCGCTGAAGGATATCCTTGCCGGGATCGAAGACGGGATATATGTGGAAGCGGTGCGGCATGGCTCCGGAATGTCCACCTTTACCATGGCTCCCGAACGTTCTTACCGGATTGAAAACGGAAAGATCACCAAACCGGTGCGGGTATCCGTGGTAACCGGGAATGTATTTGACACTCTTGCGGAAGTGGATGCCCTGAGCGAGGAATTTGAGCTTCTGAGCTTTGTGGGGGGAGGCTGCGGCAAGATGGAGCAATTTCCCCTGCCGGTGGGCTTTGGAGGTCCCTACACCCGGGTGCGGAAACTGAATGTACAGTAAAAGGAACGGCTCGCAGGAAAGAGCTGTCAGGTGCCGGGTACACAGGTACCGGAAAGGAGAATTCAATGAAAAGGGCAATGGAAAAGGAAACGGTCACCATCCGGAAGAAGGAAACGACATTGCGGATCCAGAATACAACCATCCAGGCCGTGCGCAGGAAGGATATTATAAAAAAGGGCTTCCGGGTCTGTCAGGATGGCAGGATTGGTATTTCCGGGGCAATAGGGGATATTCCGGACAGTGTTCTGGAAGACAGTGCCAGGGAGGATCTGGATGTTGGAATGGCCTATCCCTATGAACTGGCAGGCGAGCGGAGAGATCACCGCAGTTATAACCCCAACCCCACAAGCGATACCGTGCTCCTGTCCCAGGTGGAGGAGTTGCTGGAAAGGCTGAGGAAACATTATCCGCACTTTGACTTCAGCGAGGCAGTGGGGACCAATCAGGTCATCTGGCAGATGCGCAATTCCAAAGGGCTGGATCTGGAGTATCAGGACGCATGGACGGTGGCTGGTCTGATTCTGAAGGAGAAGGAATCCTCCAATTTGTTCGACGGCTTTCTGATGTATGATGGACGGAACTTTGATATGGAAAGATTCTGGTCCTTCAATGAGGATTATCTGAATGCCTACTCCAACAAGGTCCCTCTCCCGGAAGGCGAGGTGCTTCCGGTATTCACGCTGCAGCAGGAAGAGCTGATGAACTTTTTGTCCCGCTCCCTGAACGGGGAAAGGTATGCGACGGGCAGTTCCCTGTTCAGCGGGAAAATGGGGGAAAAGCTGTTTCATGAGAAAATCACTTTGGAACAGAATCGATCCCCTCTGTTGCGGGAGAGGCCGTTTTTTGATATGGAAGGGATTGTTCTGGAAGGCGACTCCCTTGATTTGATCAAA
>DAINCI010000167.1:0-4016 GCA_036732425.1 Bacillota bacterium | reverse complement strand
ATATCGAAGTAATCACGAACACAAATCACAATTATTATATCATCTTAAGGGAATACGAGCCATAAAAAACTTATCAAAAATATGCGAACATGTGTTCCCTTTTCCTTCAATATGTGCTATACTGGAAGCAACAACCAATCAGTATTCCTTACGAAACGGGGGACGGGTATGGAAAAGAAAGAAAATCAGAAGGAGAACATACGGCTTGACGCAATATTAAAATTGCTTTTCATGGTATCGGATCCGCTCGTAATCAAAATGATAAATTATTTTTTCAATGAACGTTTTGATGAGCGCCAGAAATTAAAGGTTCATTTTAAGAACACGGAGAGTGTCGATGAGGATATGAATCTGAAGCGGGCAGACTTTCTGGTGGATATAGACATAAAGAAATTTCCCTGCTATCATATTGAATTCCAGCTGAATCCCTCCCCGGGTATGTCATTGAGAATGTTTCAGTATGGCTATCGGGAAGCGACAGGCCAACATCCAGTTCCGGATGAAGATCCAAAGACTGTTTGTTTTCCAAAACAGATGGTACTTTATCTGGAAAAAAGAAAAAGAATCCCGGATGACATGAAGCTGAAAGTCATATTTCCCCTAACCGACCAGGGAGAGCAGAGCATAATATACAACGTGCTTGTGAAAAAAGCCTGGGAGATTACAAAAGAGGAAAAGATTGAAAAAGGGCTGTACTCTCTGCTGCCCCTTGAGATCTTCAAGCTAAGAAAGCAGGTTGAAAAGACAAAAAAGAACGATAAAGAAGAATTTTTTAAATTGTCAAACCAGATAAAAAATGCTACAATGATGGTGGCAGAAATCGCAACGAAATTGTGTAAAGAGGGCAAGATACAGGAAGAGGATCATTTAAGGATAATAGATGCAACAGGCCATTTATTTCGCTATTTTTCGAATAACTATGCTGACTTAGAACTGGGAGAGGAGGTGCCCCACATGTTGGAGTCCATATGTGAAAACTATAAGAACCAAGGCATGCAGGAAGGCATACAAAAAGGCATACAAAAAGGCATGGAAAAGGGTGAAAGGAACGCTCTGTATAAGGTAGCAAAAAAGATGTTAAAGAACCGCTCGGATCTGAACTTCATCCGCCAGATAACAGAATTGCCTTTGGAAACCATTGAAAAATTGGAAAAGGAAGTTACAGAGAAAAAGGAAGTTACGAATATAAAATAAAGGGCTATGGAATTCCATGGCCCTTTTTTCATTATCTTCCCTTTTTATGTTTTGCTTTCTTTATTTTTACCTTTTCCAGTTCAGCTGTCATTGGCTGTCATCACTTGGTTTATACCGGATCACTGGTGACTTCATCCGAAGGATTCAGCCACTGGGTATGAAATACACCGGGTTTGTCCAGCCGCTGATAGGTATGAGCGCCAAAGTAATCCCGCTGAGCCTGAATCATATTGGCCGGCAGAGTTTCCCTCCGGTAGCTGTCAAAATAGGACAGAGCCGAACTGAAGGCCGGTACCGGGATTCCCAGATGGACAGCCGTGCTGACCACCAGACGCCATCCGGACTGGGCTTTCTCCACGGCATCCCGGAAGTACGGAGCCAGGAGCAGATTGGTCAGATTGGGCTGCTCGTCAAAAGCGTCCTTGATGGTCTGCAGGAACTGCGCCCGAATGATGCATCCTCCCCGCCACATCAGGGCGATGTCACCGAAATTCAGATCCCAGCCATACTCCTTCGAAGCTTCCCTCATCATGGCAAAGCCCTGGGCATAGGAGCAGATCTTGGATGCAAACAATGCCTGCCGGATGGCCTCGACAAACTCTTCCTGAACTCCGTCAAATTTGCCTGCCGGTCCGACCAATATCCTGGATGCCTCCTTGCGCTCTTCCTTCACGGCAGAAGCACAGCGGGCATATACCGCCTCTGTAATGGTGGGAGCGGAAATCCCCAAATCCAGAGCCGCCTGGCTGGTCCATTTGCCGGTGCCTTTCTGGCCGGCCGTATCCTGAATCACATCCACCATGGGCTTTCCGGTTTCCTTATCCACTTTGGACAGAATATCCCGGGTGATCTCTATCAGATAACTGTTCAGTTCCCCCTTGTTCCACTCGTCAAATACATCATGCATTTCCTTTGCGGACATCCCCAGGGCGTGCTTCATGATATAGTAAGCTTCGCTGATGAGCTGCATATCACCGTATTCAATGCCGTTGTGGACCATTTTTACAAAATGGCCGGCGCCATCATTTCCCAGCCATTCACAGCAGGGAGTGCCGTCTTCCACCTTTGCAGAAATCTTCTGAAGGATGGGAGCCACATGAGGCCACGCTTCTTTCGAACCGCCGGGCATAATGCTGGGGCCTTTCAAGGCGCCTTCCTCGCCGCCGGAAACACCGGTTCCAACATAGAGAAGTCCTTTTGCCTCCACTTCCCCTGTCCGCCGTATCGTGTCCGGAAAGTGGGAATTTCCGCCGTCAATGATGATGTCCCCCGGCTCCATACAAGGAATCAGTTTTTCAATGAAGTCATCCACCGGTTTGCCGGCCTTGACCATAAGCATGACCTTGCGGGGTTTCTTCAGGGAATTTACCAGCTCCTCAATGGAATAAGTGCCGATGATGTTCCTGTCCCTGCCCCTGCCTTCCACAAAACGGGTGACCTTTTCCACAGTCCGGTTGAATACTGCCACGGTAAAACCCTTGCTTTCCATGTTCAGCACCAGGTTTTCCCCCATAACTGCCAGACCAATCAAGCCGATATCTGCTTTTTTCATACCTTGTATCCTCCTCCGTTGCATCCTTTTCGTTTTTGCCTGTCGCCTTTTCAATGTAAATTTTTGTTGCTTACCGATCTTTCCGGATGGTGATCCGGATGCTGCCCGATGCTTCCTCTCCCGGTCTCAGGCAGATCGTCCCGGTATCGTCCACGCCCGACTCTGCCATATTGAACCCGTTGTTGCAGTTGGTAACCGGCTCAATGGCGAAAAACGGCTTGCCTGGCGGAGCATACAGAATGAGATTCTCAAAGACCGGATCCGCTTCCATGGTCATGGCAACGCCGCTGCCCGGCCATTGGACCATCACGCTGCCTTCCCCGGCACGAAAGCAGTTATCCACAAGCCGATCCTCTCTCAGAATCCTTTCTTCGGAAAAGTCCAGTTCCCGGGGTACCGGAATCCACTTCCCGGTGGGAATGGGCGTATTTCCCGGGTAAAGCCCCTTCACCGGCAATTTCACCAGAACCCTGTCATCCTGCTCCGTCAGCTTTCTGGAAAAATAGGGGTGGGTGCCAAAGCCGGCAGGCATCACTTCCGATCCCTCGTTCCGGATACAAAAGTGAATGGTAAACACATTGTCGTCCAGACGGAACGTCATTCCACAGGAAAACGGCCAGGGCCAGTTGACCTTCTCCAGCTCCCTGCTGTCCAGACTTACCTCCAGCTGCTGCCCGTTCTCCGACCGGACTTTCCACGGCATATCCCGGACGACTCCGTGAATGGCGTGACCATCCGCATCGTTCCGGGAAAGGGAATAGGTTTTCCCCCTGAAATGCAGGATCCCATTCTCAATCCGATTGGAATAGGGCATCAGGTGAAAGGAAGAGAAGGCCCCGGGATCCTTTGCCTCCATTGCCTCCTGCGGGGTGGGGCGCATGATGTCCACCCATTTCCCGTTTAACAGACAGCGCATGGAGGAAATGGAAGATCCAATCTCCGGACAGACGGATACCGCTGTCTGATCGTTTCGGATTGTCCTTGAATTCATTGCTGCTCATCCTCCTGAATCATTAATATCCTAATTCATATCCTACTCTTGTTTCTCCCTTTTATCCTTTTGCTCACCGGACCTGTGATCCGGGTAGAAATGCTCCCGCAGTGCCCAAAGTCCCACCGCCGGATTGCTGATGTAGTAAATGGTCTCTCCGTCCTCCAGTGTATGGAACCCATCCGTCAGGGTTTCGGGATTGTATTTTTTGACTGCCTCGCGGCAGGGCATATAATGAAAGTTGACGCCTTCCACTTCCTCCCGGGTCAGCTTTTCCAC
>DAINCI010000166.1:0-4095 GCA_036732425.1 Bacillota bacterium | reverse complement strand
CTGCTTCCGCTGAAAAGCGAACAAACCCTGAAATCCATTGACGACCCCCCGTTTGCTTCTCTCTGGAAGAGATTATATCACACCAGGGCAGACCGCTTCAATCAAAGAAACAGATTTTAATTCCCTGGAAGGATTCCCGCATGATATAATCATGATATAATAAATTATGACGTTCCCAAGCCGATAACTTGGGTAATTATAAACATTCAAACTTTACATTAGGAGGCCCACGAAATGGATTATGGACAAAAGGCATTGTCCCTTCACGAAAAAGCAAAAGGAAAAATTGAGATACGGTCCAAGGTGCCGGTGAACAACCGGGATGATTTAAGCACAGCCTATACTCCCGGTGTGGCAGAGCCCTGCCGGAAAATCCATCAGAACCCGGAGGACGCATATCGTTATACGGCACGCGGCAATCTGGTGGCTGTGGTTTCCGACGGATCCGCCGTATTGGGGCTGGGAAACATCGGCCCTCTTGCTGCCATACCCGTCATGGAGGGAAAATCCATCCTGTTCAAGGAATTTGCCGGCGTGGATGCTTTCCCGATCTGCCTGAATACCCAGAATACGGATGAGATCGTCCGCACCGTGGAAAACATCGCACCTTCTTTCGGAGGCATCAATCTGGAGGATATTGGAGCACCCCGATGTTATGAAGTGGAGAGCCGCCTGAAAGAGTCGCTGGACATCCCGGTCTTCCATGATGACCAGCATGGAACGGCAGTGGTATGCAGTGCGGCATTGATCAACGCCCTGAAGATCACCGGAAAGAAGTTTGACGAAATCAAAGTGGTCATCAATGGGATCGGCTCTGCCGGCTCCGCTGTTGCCAGATTGCTGCTTCAGCTGGGTGTAAAATCCATGACACTTTGCGATCGGGACGGGATTCTTTTCCCGGGGGATCCCAAAAATGATTTTATGAAAGAAAAGCTGGCAGGCAGCACCAACCCGCAGGGAAAAAAGGGCGGCCTGGCTGCAGCAATGAAAAATTCGGATGTCTTTATCGGTGTATCCGCGCCAAATATCGTTTCCCCGGAAATGATCCGTTCCATGAATCCGGATTCCATTGTACTGGCTATGGCCAATCCTGTGCCGGAGATTGATCCGGATGAGGCAAAGAAAGCCGGCGCCCGGATTGTCGGCACCGGACGGTCGGATTATTCCAATCAGGTCAACAATGTACTGGCCTTTCCCGGCATCTTCCGCGGAGCACTGGATGTGCGGGCCTCCGATATCAACGAAGAAATGAAGATGGCAGCGGCTTATGCCATTGCATCCGCCGTTCCGGAAGAGAAACGGAATGAAGATAATATCCTGCCGTCCCCCTTTGATAAGGATGTGCCGCCGGCTGTGGCAAAGGCTGTCGCACAGGCTGCGCGAAAAAGCGGGGTAGCCAGGGTGTAGTGCTCCCACTCCATGGAGCAGACAACGGAGCAGGCCAGAGCCCATGAAAGCGACAGGCAACAGGAAACGATGAAGGAAAGGAAACTCATGAAAGAAATCACTGCAGAAACAATTTCCGGTACCGTGGAAAAGCTGTGCGTGAAGGCATGCTGCCATTTGGGGGAGGATGTAAAAAGCTTGCTGAGACAGGCCCGGAAAAAGGAGGAGTCTCCCTTTGGCATTCAGATTCTGGATCAGCTGCTCCGGAATATCGATACGGCAGAAACGGAGCACCTGCCGGTTTGTCAGGATACCGGCATGGCAGTCATATTTCTTGAAATCGGTCAGGATGTGCATATCATCGGAGGCGGCCTGACGGATGCCGTCAACGAAGGAGTGCGCCGCGGATATCAAAAAGGATATCTCCGCAAGTCCGTCCTCACCCCGCTGAAAAGGGAAAACACCGGTGACAATACTCCCGCTGTCCTCCATACGGAGATCACCGAAGGGGACCGGATGAAAATCATCGTGGCCCCCAAGGGATTCGGCAGTGAAAATATGAGCCGGATCGGCATGCTGAAGCCTTCCGATGGAAAAGGCGGCGTCAGGAAATTTGTGCTGGATACCGTGATCCGGGCAGGCGCAAGCCCATGTCCCCCCGTAATACTGGGAGTGGGAATCGGCGGCACGATGGAAAAGGCGGCGTATCTTTCCAAAAAAGCCCTGCTGAGAAAAGCGGGGGCATCCAACCCGGATCCGGAGCTGGCTTCCCTGGAACGGGAGCTGCTGGCGTCTGTCAACAAAACGGGGATCGGTCCCCAGGGGCTGGGCGGTCGAACCACCGCCCTGGCCGTTTCCGTCGAAACTTTTCCCACCCATCTGGCCGCACTGCCTGTGGCAGTCAATATCCAATGTCATGTGGCACGCCATGCCGAAGCGGTTCTGTAGGAGAAATAGCCGAGAGGAAGGACAGCGCATGGTACAGCAGAAAAGATCAGAGCGAAGGAACCGGAAGAAGCGCATGGTACAGGAAAAAGTGCGTAAACTTGACGTACCCGCTTCTCCGGAGGAACTATCCCTTCTGAAGGCAGGGGACGTTGTAAGCCTGTCGGGATGCATCCTGACCGGCAGGGACGCCGCCCATGAACGAATGATGGAATACCTGGACAAGGGAATTGCACTGCCCTTTGACATAAAAAATCAGGGAATCTATTATACCGGGCCGTGTCCTGCCGCTCCGGGAAAGATCATCGGTTCCTGCGGTCCCACCACCAGCTCCCGGATGGACCGCTACACGCCCCGGCTGCTGGATCTGGGACTGAAGATCATGATCGGCAAAGGTCAGCGCAGTCCGGAAGTGATCGATGCCATGGTCCGGAACGGGGCGGTTTACCTGGCTGCCGTCGGGGGAGCCGGCGCCCTGCTTGCCCAATGCGTCAAAAAGGCACAGGTGATCGCCTTTGATGATCTGGGACCGGAAGCCGTTTACCGGCTGGAGGTGAAGAACTTTCCCCTGATCGTCGCCATAGACGCACAGGGAAACAATCTGTACGACATTGGACCCCGCCAGTACCGGCAGCTGTGATCAGGACTTCCTCATCGCGATCAAGTTCCTGAATTCCGCATCCAAAGCCTGATATTCCGGCGTACCGGGCTTTTCCACGCTGAGCTTTCCCAGCACGGCGGTGATCCGGTTTTCCAGGAGCATTCTTTCTTCGTCCGAAGAACGTATTGATTCGGCCCGTTTCCCGGGCCGATTTTGCTTTTTGGCTTCCTGCTCCTTTCGGTGGGATTCCGAACCGTCCGTTCTTTTCAGATATTCCTCCACCCCATATTCCACCCGCCGGATACGGCCGTCTTCAAACACCAGCAGCTTGTCACAGGTCCGTTCCAGCATATATCGGTCGTGGGTAATGAGAAGAATCGTGCCTTCATACCGATCCAGTGCCTTCTCCAGCTGCTCTCTCGCATGAAGATCCAGATGGTTGGTCGGTTCATCCAATATCAGCAGATCCTCTTTCCCCAGGACCAGCGCCGCCAGTTTCAGCCTGGTCCGCTCCCCCAGGCTCAGACTCTTCAGCGGCTGCCCCAGCAGTTCTTCATCAAAGCCCAGATTGGCCAGCATGGTACGTATTTTCCCCTGCTCCCGGCGGTTTGGCGCAGGAAACAGATCCATGGCAGTCTTTGAGCTATCCAGATCCAGAACGTCCTGACTCATGTAGCCAATGGAAACAGAAGGAGAGACAAACAGGGTCCCCTCTATGGGCTCCTGCCCGATGACGGCTTTTACCAGCGTCGTTTTGCCGCACCCATTGGGACCGAACAGCCCCACCTTCTCACCGCGCAGCAGCGTAAAACTGCTTTCCCGAAACAACACCCGATCTCCAAATCTTTTTTGGATATTGGATGCCTCCATCACCCTTTTTCCATGTTTATCTGCACCACCCAGAGCAAAGGACACCCGAAATTCCTCTTTCGGTTTTGAAATGCCTTCCGTTTTCAGTTTCTCCAACCGCTTTGTTCCGGACTTTACCTGCCGATCCATCTTTTTTGCCTTGGCCCGGTAAAACTCCTTGGTACCGAATTTATTGCCGCTTTTTGCTCCCTTTTTTGTGGAATCCCTGTGAGCCTTGCCGGACCATTGTCTCAGCTGCCGGATTTCCGAATCCAGCTTTTCCTTCCGCTTCTCCTGCACCTCATAGGCATGCA
>DAINCI010000165.1:0-4102 GCA_036732425.1 Bacillota bacterium | reverse complement strand
GTTTCATATGCTGGAAAGTCTCGAGATTCCGGGAACCCAATATACCAAGAATCACGTTGATCCCATGCTGTCCAACGGTGAATTCATCGACGGGGATCCGGGAAAGGACCAGATTGCGGAGGAAGCGCGGGAAGCCCAGGAAATCTTCAACAGCAATTCCAGGCTGGCTCCCATGATGTATTCCACTGAGGAAATGAGCCAGTACAACGGGGATCTCGTGAAGCTGAAGGCTTCCATTGTCGCAGATGCTGTCACACAGGGGGTTTCTGTGGAGGAAGGTTATCAGCGCTTTGAAAAAGAAGGCGGATCCGAATGGTCCGAAAAAATTGTGGATTCCCTGAATAAAGTAAATCAATAGCACGGCATCACGGGAAACGGGATGGAAGAAATTCCATCCCTGTTTCTCAAAATTGGGGGTTTGAAAATGAGGCGGAATCGTTTTACCCGGGCAGAGGCGCTGCCTGCGGGGCATCTTGCTCGGAGAATGCACAAGTACAGGGGATTTTATCTTTTGTTTCTGCCAGTGCTTGCCTTTACTTTTGTGTTTCACTATCTGCCCATGTTTGGTCTCGGGTATGCCTTTACGGATTATCGTGGGATCCATGCACCGCAGTTTGCAGGAATGGAAAATTTCAGCAAGATGTTTTCCTCACCCGGTTTCTGGTCGGCTTTCTGGAATACTTTGTATTTAAGCATTGGAAAGCTGCTGCTCACTACATTTCTTGGTGTTTTGATTTCCCTGCTGCTGAACGAAATCCGGAATGCAGCGTTTAAAAAGACCGCACAAACGATTATTTATCTTCCGCACTTCATGTCCTGGGTAGTGGCTGCTTCTGTTTTTGCCCTGATTCTCTCTCCGTCCCGGGAGGGACTGGTCAATTCCCTGCTGGTTCATATGGGCGTTCTGAAAAGTGGGGAGGAAATATATTTTCTTGGAAACAGGAAGTGGTGGACACCGGTTTATTTTATGGTAAACGTCTGGAAGGATACTGGCTGGGGGACCATCATCTTCCTGGCAACCCTATCAGGGATCGGGCCGGAGCTCTACGAGGCCGCTACGATTGACGGCGCCGGCCGGTGGAATAAAATGCGGTATGTCACGCTGCCCGCTCTTTCCAGTACGATTGTTACCGTATTGATTTTGAATCTTGCCAAGGTGATGAACCTGTTTGAATCCGTGTTTGTCATGCAGAATGACGCAGTGATCCGGCAGTCGGACGTCCTGCAGACCTATATTTATTCGCAGACCTTCAACAGCGGAGCATTGCCAAATTATGGATACACTACGGCGGTGGGCATTGTCAAATCCCTGGTCGGATGTGTCCTGGTACTTGCCTGCAATCAGGCAAGCAAGAAAGTCCGCGGGCGTGGAATCATATAAGGAGGAGAAGAGGATGAACCGGAATACCACCGAAGCAGGCAAGGTAACACTCGTTCGTCCGGGAAACCGAAGGAAAAAAAAGATTTCCGTTTTCCCGGTCATCAATACGATTTTTTTTATTTTGATCTGTTCGTTTATTATTGTTCCGATCTGGAAAGTACTGACCGACTCGTTTGATATGCAGACCAGCTATGGCATGCGGCTCTGGCCAAAGAGATTCGGATGGGCCGGATATCTTTCCGTGTTTACGAATCCCACACTTTCCAGGCCGCTGATCATCTCGGCTGTGACGACCATTGTGGGAACTTTTCTCAGCCTTACGCTCTGCACGCTGGGCGGATATGTGCTGATTCAGTGGAAAATGCCGGGAAGAGGCGTTCTTTCAGGGATTCTACTGTTCACAATGATTTTTGAAGGGGGCATGATTCCCACCTATCTGGTTGTGGATGCACTGCACATGACAAATTCGCTTTTTTCGGTTATACTGTTACCGGCGATCAATATTTATAATCTGGTATTGATGCGCAACTTCTTTGAAGGGATCCCCCAGGCCATTTCAGAGGCGGCGGAAATTGACGGCTGCACACCGCTGCAGACGTTTTTCAAAATTGTGCTTCCGCTTTCGAAGGCGGCTCTGGCATCCATCGGATTGATGATTGCGGTGGGATATTGGAATGATTATACGACGTTCAAGATTTATATCACCAATTCCGACCTGTATAATTTTCAGATGAAGCTGCGCAGTCTGGTTATGGGAAGCGATCTGCCCACGGCATTGGGCGGAGCGACGGATAACGCCGTAAAAAGCGCCTCCGTCATGGTCGCGATCCTTCCCTTTATGATTATTTATCCGTTTTGCCAGAAATATTTCATCGCCGGAATCAACATGGGTTCCGTCAAGGAGTGAAAATATTTTATGCCAAGGCAGATTATTGTGGCGGAAAATTCCGGATTTTGTTTTGGGGTAAAGCGGGCGGTGGATATGACTGTTCGCTGCCAAAGCGGCAGCAAAACGTCCCATACCTATACCCTCGGCCCCCTCATTCATAATGGGAATGTCGTCCGGAGTCTGAGGGAGCAAGGTGTCCGGGAGATCGGAGAGGAAGAGATTGGCCGGCTGCGTCCCGGGGATACCCTTGTGATCCGTTCCCATGGAGTGACACCGGATGTTCTGGATCGGATCCAAAAAGGCGGAGTTGACTGCATTGACGCGACGTGCCCTTATGTATCCAGTATTCAGAAGAAAGCAAGGAAATATCATGAGGAAGGCTATCGGATTGTCATCGTGGGGGACCGGAATCATCCCGAAGTCATTGGGATCAACGGCTGGTGCGGCAATACGGCACAGATCACCAGGGACGGGAGCGATTTGAAGGACCTTCCCGACAAAGTCTGTGTGCTGTGTCAGACCACGGAGAAACCGTCCAACTATGAGAAAGCGCTGGAAGTCATTGCAAGGCGAAGCAATGAGGTGCTGGCATTCAATACCATATGCAGTGCAACGAAGAAGAGGCAGGACAGTGCCGATCAGATTTCCCGATCCGTGGATCGGATGGTGGTTGTCGGAGGAAGGCACAGTTCCAACACCAAAAAGCTGTTTGAGATCTGCAGTGCCAACTGTAGGGAGACCGTACTGGTGGAAAACAGTGCGGAACTCCCGGACTGGCCCATCCCCGGGCAAAAGACGGAGAAAGTCGGGGTGGCAGCCGGAGCCTCTACGCCGGATTGGGTGATTCAGGATGTATTGGGCAGGTTAAGGGAACCGGAAACATGATATTGAAGCATAATATTAATTAATATTATGGAAAAAGGATGCAGCTGAAATGATTTCGGTGCAATCCTGCGCTTTTGCAGGCAGGAAGTGAGGGGTAAAAATGGAAAGGGCGCAAACAAGAAAAGTAAGGGTCGGGGATATTTTCATTGGCGGAAATTTTCCCATATCGGTTCAGTCCATGACCAACACGGACACACGGGACGTTCCGTCCACTGTTTCCCAGATATTAAAGCTGGAGGAAGCAGGTTGCGATATTGTCCGCTGTGCAGTGCCGGATGAGGAAGCGGGGGAGGCTCTCCGGAAGATCATTCCGCAGATTCATATTCCCCTGGTCGCAGATATCCATTTTGATTCCGCCCTGGCGTTGCTGTCCATTCGCAGTGGCGTGTCCAAGCTGCGCATCAATCCGGGGAATATCGGAAAAAAGGAAAAGATAAGGGCTGTGGCAGAGGCTGCGAAGGATCGGGGCATTCCCATCCGCATCGGTGTCAACTCCGGATCCCTGCAGAAGGACATTCTGGCAAAATACGGACAGGTCTGCCCGGAAGCCATGGTGGAAAGCGCAATGCGTCATGTGGAGATGCTGGAGGAATTCGATTTTCATGACATCGTTCTTTCCGTAAAATCGTCGGATGTCCGGGAAATGATCGAATGCTACCGGTTGATTTCCGGGAAGGTGGATTATCCCCTTCATATCGGTGTAACGGAGTCCGGGACTGTACGGAAGGGAACCATCCGGTCCAGTATCGGCATTGGCACCCTGCTGGCAGAAGGAATAGGGGATACAATCCGGGTGTCCCTGACCGGAGATCCGGTGGAGGAAGTGCGGGTCGGAAGGGAAATTTTGGCATCCATGGGAGGTATCCGGAAAGGTGCGGAGATGATCTCCTGTCCCACCTGCGGAAGGACCCGGCTGGATCTGGTCCGAATCGCCGGAGAGGTGGAGA
>DAINCI010000164.1:0-4109 GCA_036732425.1 Bacillota bacterium | reverse complement strand
AAATGATTTAATTATCAGCAATCCACACCACCGTCGACGCGTAAGAGCTGCCCGGTAATAAAGGACGAATCTTCCGTAGCGAAGAACAATGCAGCAGTACCAATTTCTCTCCCTTTGCCGATCCTTTTCAAAGGAGACATCTGCTTCATTCCTTCCACAGCATCTTCTCCTCCGCCACTTTCCAACATGGCAGTCAGGATTGCCCCGGGCAAAATAGCATTCACTCGGATTTCCGGTCCCAACTCACGGGCAAGCGCCCTGGTTAATCCATTGAGCCCATGTTTTGAAGTACAGTAAGCAACCGCGCCCCATCTTGACGAGGTACCTGCAATAGAACTGGTATTGATGATATAGCCTTTGCCTTTCGCTTTCATGATAGGAGCAACTTTCTTGGATAAAAGCATGGATGCGGTAATATTAACCTGCATAATTTTATCCCATTCTTCAGCAGAAATATCCATTATGTTTTTCACGCTAAGCAAACCAGCGTTATTAAATAATATATCAATCGTTCCGTATTTTTCAACAGTTTCATCCACAATCCTGTCCAATGATGATCTGTCAGCAAGATTGGCGAAAAATAAGAGGCTTCTCCGCCTTTTTTCTTAATGTGATCCACCGTCTCTTTCGCTCGCTGCTCGTTTCTTCCGGTAATGATTACTTTTGCACCTTCTTCAGCAAAGACATATGCTGTGTCTCTGCCCATTCCTGAAGTTGATCCGGTAACAATTGCTACTTTTCCGTCCAGTCTGCCCATTTGTTTTCCTCCTGGTATATAATATTTTCTGATAAAAAATATATTGTGATCAGGCGTCAAAAGCCGATTAAAACATAATGGTCTTCTCGATATTTGGCATTCTGACGCCTGCATCATACCATACTATTATACCAATGGTTAAATATTTGTCAATTATGAATTTTTCTCTTCTTTTATGTATACTTCAACCGGATACGCATCAGCTTTCCGGAGTTCCGAACGGCTTTCCACTTCAGAATGCTGATAATATAAGGAACTGTCTGGTTTCTTCCCTGGTTTTGCAAGAAAATCACCCTGTTGCGTTCCTATATAAATTTTGCATGTTAAATTATTGACAATCTAAAATGACTCTGATATGATGATGATATGATGGGTATCAGGAAATTTACGGGAATCAAGTTTCCGGAAAACTTCTGTACTGCCCTGTGGCATGTACAGACACGTATGATATGGCCATCGGAAAAGACCGGATTTCTGTTCGTAATTTTACCCGTATAAAAGGAGGACAAATTATGGAAAAAGAAAATAAATCAAATAATAAAACAACGCAAAATACAAAAACCACTTCCACGGATATCGGGGAAATGGTGGATCGTCTGGTAGCCAATGCGCAGCAGGCCCTGAAAGAATATATGAAACTGGACCAGAAGCAGGTGGACCGGATTGTGCAGGCCATGACCCTGGCCGGACTGGACCGGCACATGTATCTGGCACATCTTGCCGTGGACGAGACAAAAAGAGGCCTGTTTGAAGACAAGGTCATCAAGAATATCTTTGCCACGGAATATATCTATCACAGCATCGAACATCAGAAGACCGTAGGTGTGATTGAGGAAAATGAGCTGGAGGATTACGTGGAAATTGCTGAACCGGTGGGAATCGTTGCCGGCATTACCCCGGTTACCAATCCCACTTCCACCACTGTGTTCAAATCCCTGATTTGTGCAAAAACCAGGAATCCCATTATATTTGCATTTCACCCTTCCGCTCAGAAATGTTCCTCGGAGGCGGCACGCATTGTCAGGGAGGCCGCAATTCAGAACGGCGCACCGGAACACTGCATCCAGTGGATCAAGACCCCTTCCCTGGAAGCCACCACGGCGCTGATGAAGCACAAAGGAATTTCCCTGATACTGGCCACCGGAGGTGCCGGCATGGTCAAGTCGGCTTACAGCTGCGGGAAACCCGCTTTGGGCGTCGGACCCGGCAACGTTCCCTGCTATATCAACAAAAATGTGGATATCGGCAGGGCCTGCACGGACCTTATGATCTCCAAAACCTTTGACAACGGCATGATCTGTGCATCGGAACAGGCTGTTATCGTGGATGAGGAGATCCATGAGGCATTTGAATCATATATGAAGGAAAACAACTGTTATTTTACCAATGAAGAAGAAACCGCCCGGCTCAGCCGTTATGTCATCAATACGGAAAAAATGGCAGTGAATCCTGCCGTGGCAGGGCAATCTGCCGAAACCATCGCAAAAGGCGCGGGACTGGATGTCCCGGCAGAAACCAAAATTCTGCTGGCAAGGCTGCCGCGGCCTTCCCGGGAATATCCCCTTTCCCTGGAAAAGCTGTCCCCCGTACTGGCCTATTTCGTCTGCAGGAATGAAAAACAGGGCTTTCAGTATGCGAAGGATATGCTGAAGCTGGGCGGTCTGGGACATTCCGCCGTGATTCATTCCAATGACCGGGAGCTCTGCAGAAGATTCGGGGAGGAAATGCAGGTGGGACGTATTATTGTCAACACGCCGTCTTCCCAGGGAGCCATCGGGGATATTTACAACACCAATGTTCCTTCCCTGACCCTGGGCTGCGGATCCTTCGGCAGGAATTCCACCACTGCCAATGTTTCCACCGTGAATCTGATCAACAAGAAGCGCATCGCAAGGAGGCGGGTCCGTATGCAGTGGTTTAAAATTCCACCCAAGATCTATTTTGAAAAAGATTCGGTTCAATACCTGAGGGATATGCCTGATATTCATCGGGCCTTTGTCGTAGCAGATCCCGTGATGGTGAAGCTGGGATATGTGGATAAGGTTCTGTATTACCTGAGAAAAAGGGAACAGTACTGCCACAGTGAGATCTTCTCTGAAGTGGAACCGGATCCGTCGGTGGAAACCATTCAAAAGGGCGTCAGAGCCATGAATGCCTTCCAGCCGGATGTGATCATCGCGCTGGGCGGAGGTTCCGCCATCGATGCAGCAAAGGGAATGTGGCTGTTTTATGAACACCCGGATACCAGCTTTGACGGCCTGAGGCTGAAGTTCATGGATATCCGCAAACGCGCCTTCCATTTTCCGAACCTGGGAACAAAGGCAAAGATGGTTGCCATTCCCACCACATCGGGCACCGGCTCGGAAGTGACTTCCTTCTCCGTCATTACCGACAAAAAGAACGGAAATATCAAGTATCCCCTCACCGATTACGAACTGACCCCGGACGTGGCGATCATCGATCCCCAGTTTGTCACCACCATGCCGAAATCCATTACTGCAGATACGGGGATGGACGTTCTGACGCATGCCATTGAAGCTTATGTGTCCGTGATTGCTTCGGATTATACCGATGGGCTGGCCATGAAAGCCATCGAGATGGTGTTCCGGTATCTGCCCCGGAGCTATGAAAACCCCAATGACGAGGAAGCCCGGGAAAAAATCCACAATGCTTCCTGCATTGCCGGTATGGCCTTCTCCAACGCGTTCCTGGGAATCAATCATTCCCTGGCTCACAAGCTGGGAGGGGAATTCCATATTCCGCATGGCCGCGCCAATGCCATCCTGCTTCCCTATACCATCGACTACAATGCGCAGAAACCCTATAAATTTGCCATTTTCCCAAAATACAGTGAATTTGTGGCAGATGCCCGCTATGCACAGATATCCCGCCATATGGATTTTGGCGGCAGTACCAGGGAAGAACAGATCACAAGCCTGATCCGGGCCATACAGGACCTGATGAAGCGCCTGAACGAGCCTGCGTCCATTCAGGAATGCGGCGTGGACGAAAACGAATTCCTGACGGCTTTGCCGAAACTTTCGGAAAAAGCTTTTGAAGATCAATGCACCACGGCCAATCCCCGCTACCCCCTGGTAAGCGATCTGAAGGAACTGTACCGCAAAGCTTATTACGGGGAACCGATCCGATGAAAGGAGAAAATTATGAACATCTGTGTTTGTGTCGGCAGTTCCTGCCATTTAAAAGGGTCTTACCATATTGTCCACCTGATGAAGGAACATCTGAAAAAATACGGGCTGGCAGACAAAGTTCGATTGTCTGCCGCCTTTTGCCTGGGAAAATGCACCGACGGCGTCACCATCCAGGTGGACGACCGGATCGTATGCGGCGT
>DAINCI010000163.1:0-4121 GCA_036732425.1 Bacillota bacterium | reverse complement strand
GTTCTGAAGCGGGCAAAGGCGGAAATTGAGACCAATGTAAGAAGATACTTTTAAAAGGCAGTTGGCAACGCACAACTGCCTTTCTTAATACGTTTTACAAAATGGGAGTCCCATAAGCTTTTATCGTACCACCCGGTCCAGGCGAAAGCACGCCAGGATCATTTGTATTTTTTCCGTTCCCTTTTCCGTAATTTGAAAGCAATTTTCCTGTGATGAGGAACAGATATAATCCAAATCCTGAAGGGTCATGATGGTCTCCCATATCTGCGGTGTGTTCCGATGCCGAAAAAATGCCATCAGTTCCTTTATGGACATTTCAGCCCGGTGACGATATAATTGATATAAAATATCCGTTGCGTACAGGTATTGTGTCTGCCCTATTCCCTGTAATATAATGGGTATGAAATCAAACTGCTTCCGCACTGGATTTCCTCCTCTGTTGAAAGATGGATATTTAATTATTATGCTTTTTACCATAAAATATTCCATTGGGGAAGAAAAGCAGGAAAAGTATAACAGGAAGGGTTTGGCTCCTTGATGTTGAAGGATTGAGATTTTTCCTTAAGTCATTCGGATGAGCGAGGTATTTCCTGGTGAACAGTAAACAGTATGAAATATTGGCCCTGACGCTTCGTTATTGGTTTGTATTTTTGTTGGCCTATGTCTTTATTCAGGCAACATATCGAACCTTGCGGGGTGTCATGTCCGGAAAATTGGACAGGCGTTCCACCGGCAACATTCCCTTTATATTGGCTTTGCTCTCTCTGAGCGCCTTTGGGTTGCTGGCCTTCCGGGATCCATCCGGTTTTGATAAAGATACGGCATTGTTGGGTGTCCTTGTCTCGGCGGTGATTCTGTTTCAATTTTACTTTCTGTACTATGTATTCCGGGGTATGGATGAAATTCTTCTTTTGATGGTGGACACCCTTGCCATACTGGGCTTTGTCATTCTGCAGAGACTTACGCCGACGCTTGCCCTGCGTCAGGTGGAATGGTTTGCTGCCGGCAATGTTGTCCTTTTCCTGGCCATGATAGTGATTCCACGCATCAACAAGCCTGGCAGGCTTCTTGCTGCCCTGATGGTGCTGGGACCGGCAATCCTTTTTCTGGTGGCATTTTTCGGGGAAAAATCGGGTGGTGCGACCAGCAAACTGCCCATCGGAGATTTTTCCATACAGCCATCAGAATTTGCCAAGGTTATTTTTATAGTCGTGCTGGCTTACTCGCTGGAGGAAACACAAACATTCCGGCAGCGAATCCCGGTACTGCTGTTTGCGATGTTTTCCATTCTGGGGGTGGCATTGCAGAAGGATCTGGGAGGCGCACTGCATTATTTTCTGGTGTTCCTCTTTATGTATTACATCGCGACCAGTGACTGGATGCTTACCGCTACTGCGGCGGGCGCCGGCATCGTTGCGTCGGTGATTGGGTATCGCCTTTTCTCCCATGTTCAGGTTCGGGTGGAAGCCTGGAAAAACCCCTGGGCAGATGTGGGAGGCAAAGGCTATCAGGTCGCTCAGTCCCTGATGGCCATGGGAAGCGGCGGTTGGTTCGGGATGGGTTTGAATCTTGGAGAACCATATGCCATTCCGGCATCCCGTACGGATTTTATTTTTGCTGCCATATGTGAAGAGTTCGGGATCCTGGTTGGAGGCATAGTGATTGGTTTATATATTCTTATTCTGATCCGGAGTATGCAAAAAGCTCTTCGTGCATACCGGGCTTCCGACATGCTGCTTGCAAGCGGCGCTTCGATTTCCCTGGCAATTCAGGCTTTTATTATCATCGGAGGAGTGATCAAGATGATCCCTCTTACCGGCATTACCCTTCCTTTTGTAAGCTATGGAGGAAGCTCCATGATCGTCAGTCTCAGCATGGTCGGTATCGTGGAAGGGGTATCTGTAAGAAATTACCGAACAGCCCGGGATCAGGAGGAAGAGCAGATGGATGGGACCGACGAGGAAAAATCGGATGGGGATGAGGATACATGAAGCATATAAAACGCAATGTCCGCGGCTCTTTATTTGCAATGCTGGCGCTTTTCCTGATTTTAACCGGATATTACTTCTATAATTTATTCGTTTACAGTGACCGGTGGTTTTCGGATCCCAACAACACGAGAGTCAAGGTCGATATGGATAATCCTACCATCCTTCCGGGCAATGTTCAGGATCGGAACCAAAACGTGCTGGTGGAAACAAAGTCCACCATCCGAAAAGACGGGAAAACCACCTATTATCGCAGTTACCGGGACAATTGCCGCTATGCGGCTCATGTAACCGGATCCAAACGATATGGCATTGGTGCCGAGGCGCTCTATATCCGCTATCTTTTGGGATATAACAACAATTTGTTTGAGCGGATCTATCAGAAAGCATTTCTGGATCAGGAAGTGGGTAATAATGTTATTCTGACCATTGACATGCAGCTTCAGAAATACATCAATGAAGTGATGGGTTCCCGCAAGGGGAGCGTTGTACTTATGGACCCACGAAGTGGCGAGATTCTGGCAATGGTCAGCCTTCCTTCCTTTAACCCTGCTCAGGAAGCAGAGGAACCGGAGGAAGAAAGTCTGCTGAACAAGGCTTCCTATGGAAGATATCCCCCCGGTTCCATCATGAAAGTGGTCACAGCTGCAGCAGCATTGGAGTCCGGGGAAGATATCAGCAAAGATACGCTGGACTGCAGGGGCTCTACGGACGTTGGGGGCATCCGGATCAACTGCTATGGTCAGGAGGCACATGGCACAGTGGATCTTCCCCGTGCCATGGAGGTTTCCTGCAACGCCTATTTTGCAAACCTGTCCCTGGATATGGGCTGGAAGCAATTGCGGGAGACCGGTGAGAAATTTGGATTCAATAAGAATTTTCTTTTTTCCGATATCAAGACGGTCAAAAGCCAGCTGCCTCTGACCCGGGATACCAGCCGGAAGGAACTGGCGTGGTCCGGCGTTGGTCAGGGCAAGGTTCTGGTTTCGCCTCTGCATGTTGCCCTGATTGCGTCGTCTGTGGCAAACGGCGGGGAAATGCCCAATCCGAAGCTGATTCATGGAATCCAGACACGGAACGGCAACATTAAGGATCCGCCGTCACGTGGCACGCTGTCGACACCGATATCTCCGGAAACAGCGAAGAGGCTGACGGATATGATGATTCAGGTTGTGGAAAATGGTACAGGACGAAACGCACGGACAAGCGGAATGCTTATTGCAGGAAAAACCGGGACGGCAGAAACACAGGAAGATCAGACCCCCCATTCCTGGTTTATGGGATTTGCACCTGCAGACAAGCCTGCACTGGCGATTGCTGTTGTTCTGGAAAATTCAGGAACCGGAGGTGCAAAGGCTGCTGCGGTGGCAGGAAAAATACTTCGGAAAGCCGTTCGGCTTGGATACTGATAAATAAAGGATGATATGGCATGAAAAAAGAGATGGAAACCAAGCTGAAAAATCTTCCGGATACCCCGGGAGTATATATTATGAAGGATCAAAGCGGCAAAATCATATACATCGGAAAAGCTGTTTCCCTGAAAAATCGTGTCAGACAGTATTTCAGAGCCACGGGGCATACCGGTAAGGTAGGGGCCATGGTATCCAATATTTCCGATTTTGAATACATTCTGACGGATACCGAAGTGGAAGCATTGATTCTGGAATGCAATCTCATAAAAAAGCATCGGCCCAAGTATAATATCTTGCTGAAAGATGATAAGCACTATCCCTATATTGAGGTCACTACGGAGGAGGAATATCCCCGAATCCGTCTGACAAGGAAGATAAAAAAGGATAAGAACAGATATTTCGGCCCGTATACCAGTGCAAAGGCAGTCCGGGAAACCATGGAAGCCATCCGGAAAATTTTCCCGATCCGTACCTGTAACCGTAAGATCCGGGAAGGACAGCCGGCAGAGCGTCCCTGTCTCAACTATTATATCCGACAATGCTGGGGTCCCTGTCGGGGGAATGTGAAAAAGGCGGATTACCAGGCCATGATTAAAGATGTCTGTCGCTTTCTGGACGGCAGACAGGAGGATCTTCTGGACGAATTTCGCAGGAAGATGACGGAAGCAGCTGAAAATCTGCAGTTTGAAAGGGCATCTGTCCTTCGGGACCAGATCCGTGC
>DAINCI010000162.1:0-4145 GCA_036732425.1 Bacillota bacterium | reverse complement strand
ACGACGGAAGAATAATCCCCTCTCAAAAATCACTGTCCGACTATTTACTTGCTGCCGTTCATACTATATGATAGTACAAAGGGAAGGGAGGAGTTTCATTGGACAACAAAACGGAACCGATCCGATTGGAGGAAGGGGGGAGAAAAGCCCCGACTCCTTTGGCAGGCAGTATTCTGTATCTGCTTGTCCTTTTGCTGATGATGCTGAACTCCATGGTGTCTCAACGGATCCGGCCGGCCGGAAATTTTTATTACATTTATATGCTTCTTGTTCAGATCGCCACCATAGGCTTGCCGCCGTTTCTTTATCTGACCATCCATCGGATGGATATTCGCAAAACCGTGCGATGGAATAAGATCCGGATTTCGGAAGCTTTGCTGTGTGTCGGGATGGCATTTTTCGGATACGGCGTGATTGTCTTTATCAATCTGTTATGGACATTGTTTCTGAATCGGTTTGGCACACCGCCGGCTCAGCAGCTTCCGCCCATTGAATCGGGATCGGACTTTTTGGTGTCCGTTATTGTGATTGCCGGAATTCCTGCCCTGTTGGAGGAGTTCCTGTTCCGGGGCACCATCCAGAGGGGATATGAAAGATTCGGAAAAACAGCTTCCATTCTGCTGACCGGCATCCTGTTTGCCCTCCTGCACCTGGACATTGCCTCCATACCGTCCATTCTTCTTATGGGAATGCTGCTTTGTTTTCTGACCTACCGGGCAGATTCCCTCTTTGCCGGTGCCATCTACCATTTCACGAACAACATTCTTGCGGTCACAATCACCTATCTGTCCGGCGTGATATCCAGGCGTTTTCCCATGGAAGGCGTGGCGGATTCCCTGACGGATATTCCTCCGGACGCGTTGAAGATGGCGGTTGCTGCGTGGGGCGTGACAGGAATCATCTCATTTGTCCTGTTCCTTGGCTGTCTGATCGGGTTTTACCGGATCACCGAAGGAAAGCAGAAGGTTCTGCCTGCAGATCCTGACCATGCGCCCAGCCGCAGGTTTCTTCAGCTTTTTCCGGCAATTCTGGCAGTTGTCGTGATACTGATCCTCCTGGCATTTCAGGTTGTGGAAATGATCCACCCCCTGCCGGCCCTATGATGGATATACAGATCCTTTGCGTCGGGAAAATAAAAGAGGAGTATTTTGCCCGGGGGATATCGGAATATCTCAAGCGTCTCCACCGCTATGCAAAGGTGAAAATCACGGAGGTGACAGATGAGCGGGCTCCTGAGACTCTGTCACCGGCTGAAATGGTTGCGGTAAAGAAAAAGGAAGGTGCCCGGCTTCATAAATATCTTCGGGAAGACGCCGTAACCATTGTGCTGGCTGTGGAGGGGAAATCCATGCCTTCAGAGCAGTTTGCGGAAACCATCCGCCAATATGGTCTGGCAGGGCGAAGCCGCCTGGATTTTGTCATAGGCGGATCCCTGGGGCTGGACCTGTCCATTCTCCGGCAGGCAGATCTTCTCCTGTCTTTTTCCCGGTTCACATTTCCTCATCAGCTGATGCGTCTGATTGCGCTGGAGCAGATCTACCGGGCATTCCGTATCATCAATGGAGAGCCGTATCATAAATAGGGAATCATTTTTCTGAAGGAACTGCCCAACAAAATAAATACAGGGAAAGTTAATTCTATAAATGAGTTCGTACGATTCACTTAAAGTATTAGAAATCAGAAGGTTTTTAACGATTCATTCGAAAGAAATCCAATAATATTCTTATAAATCTTGATAAAATCGAATAAAAGGCTTAAAATTGGTTATAAAAGAAGAGAAAAAGGAGGGATAGCATGTTGCCGGAGGAATTGATTGATATGGCCAAACAAGTCCGGATGCAGAAATGCGAATCAAACCGACTGGAAATAAAGGCTGCCAGGGAGGGCTGTCCAAAAAGGCTGTATGATACATTGTCCGGTTTCTCCAATCAGGATGACGGAGGAATTTTGTTGTTTGGAATCGATGAATCCAATGATTATCAGATCTGTGGCGTTTATGATGCAGCGGATCTGCAAAGGAAGCTGGGAGAGCAGTGTATGCAAATGGAGCCGGTACTGCGTCCGCTCTGTACCACAGCGGAATGGAATGGAAAAATCCTCGTCAGTGCGGAAATACCAGGATTGGCTATGGATCAGCGTCCTTGCTTTTATAAAGGGGCGGGACGGCTGAGGGGATCCTATATCCGGGCAGGGGATGCAGATTATCCGATGACCGAATATGAAATTTACAGTTATGAAGCCTATCGTAAAAAGATACAGGATGAATTACGCCCGGTGGAGCGTACTTCTCTTTCTGATTTGGATGAAACTGCCTTTACACAATTTTTGATAAAAATAAAAACTGCCAAGCCAAACCTTGCCAATCTGCCGGTGGACAAGATACAGACCCTGCAGGGAATCATTGCAGAAGGCCACTTGACCGTAGCCGGGACTTTGCTCTTTTCTTTGTATCCCCAGGCCTTTCTGCCGCAGCTTTGCATTACGGCCGTTGTTGTACCGGGAGTTGAAATGGGTATGACAGGGGAGCAGGGCGAACGATTTATTGACAATGCCCGGATAGAAGGCACTTTCCCTCAGATGCTGGAGCAGGCCATGCAATTTGTCCGCCGGAACAGCGCCGTTCAAACCATCGTTGACTCGGACAGTGGCATTCGAACCGATAAAACGGAGTACCCCCTGGTCGCTGTCCGTGAGATTCTGTTGAATGCAATGATTCACAGGGATTACAGCATGCATACGGAGAATTCTCCCATTACACTGGTTATGTACCGGGATCGAATGGTGGTGGAGAATCCGGGCGGATTGTATGGACGTGTCACATTGGATACTCTGGGACATGTTTCTGCGGATACCCGCAACCCATATATTGCTAATCTGATGGAGGCGTTGGGGGAAACGGAAAATCGTTTTTCCGGTATTCCCACAATTCGTATCGCAATGCGGCGCCATCAGCTTTCTCCACCGAAATTTGAAAGTCAGCGTGGTGTATTCCGGGTCACTCTATATAACAGCAAACCGACTCAAAATGGCTCCGGGACTTTTACGCTGGAAGAGGAGATACTGGGATTTTGCAGGACTCCGAGGACACGTGGTGAGTTGGAGACCCGTTTTTCCCGGTATACCCTTCCTTATCTCATGCAGAAGTTTGTGAATCCGTTGGTGGAAAAGGGAGCGCTTCGTCTTTTGCTTCCGGAGAAACCAAAAAGCAAGAATCAGCAGTTTCAGACGGTATTGACTTAGAACAAAAGCGATCAGAAAATATTTTTGGTTGATCTTGTTCTGTCAGCTGACTGAAAAGGATATGCTGCGACAATTTTCATCCGGATCAATAAAAATTTTGTAAATGGATTGACAGATGAATGTACAGAGGTTATAATTGTTGTGGAACAAATGAATAGTTGCTCATGTAATCAGCTAACAGGATGAGAGTTCCAGTAAATGGGTTGCGCATCTGTCGGCTGACACAGATAGGGAGAGCAGGGAACAACGAAAGGCAAAGAAGGTGATGGATTGACCGGGAATTATCCTCCCGTGGAAAAGTGCGATATGGTCGTCATCCATAAAGATGTGGTAAACCGGGTAAAAAGCAAAATGCCTCAGGAAGAGACTTTGTATGATCTGGCGGAGTTGTTCAAGGTATTTGGGGATACCACCAGGATCCGGATCCTGTGGGCTTTGGACGAATCGGAAATGTGTGTCTGTGACATAGCCAGTCTGCTGAGCATGACGCAGTCCGCCATCTCCCACCAGCTTCGCATTTTAAAGCAGGCGGATCTGGTGAAAAACCGGAGGGATGGAAAAGTGGTCTATTATTCCCTGGATGACGAACATGTAAAACAGATACTGGATAAGGGGCTGACCCATATCAATGAGGAATAATTTATCTTCCAATGCGTTCCGGATGTCGTCCGGAGGGCGGACCCATATCTATGAGGAATAATTTTTAATTTAATATATGAACGATTGATCACTTGTACAACCGTTCATGAATAAAGTGTTGGAAGTGGAACAAGTGTTGAAGATGGAACAATGGAAATGAGATATTGGAAGCAGAAGTAATCGAAGAGGCAGCAAAAGCAGCAAAAGCGGGAAAAGAGAAGGAAAAGGGATAGAAAAGACAGGGGGAAGAAAAAATGAGAAAGAAG
>DAINCI010000161.1:0-4198 GCA_036732425.1 Bacillota bacterium | reverse complement strand
TTCAAAACTTTCTTTACGGTACTGCAGATCCGGTTCTGGCAGCTGATTCAGTTGAATCTGCTGTATTCCGTATTCTGGATCCCGGCATTTGTGCTGCTGCAGGGCCAGCTGCTGATTATGCAGGAGACCAAGGAACCGATCAGTCTGTTGTTTTATTTGCTGATGATTCCCTGTCTGATGCTGATCGGTCCGGCGACGGCCTCGGTATCCTATATTCTTCGCAATTGGGCAAGGGATGAGCATTCCTGGGTATGGAGTGATTTCAAGGATGCCTGGAAGGAAAACTGGAAGCAGGGATTGTTCATGGGGCTGATCGATGGGATCGCACTTCTTTTGTTTGGCGTGAACTTTGTATTCTATGGTCAGATGGCAGGAAAGAATCTGCTTTATGCGTTTTTATATTATTTCATGATCATGATCGCCATTCTTTTTACCATGATGAATATGTTTGTTTTCCCCATGATGGTGACCTATCGCCTGAAGCTGAAGCAAATCATAAAAAATTCCTTTATTCTGACTATGGTAAAACTTCCTTTTGCATTCCTGATTTTTCTTCTTTCCGCGGCAATTTTTATTGTAACACTTGCCTATCTGCTTTCCATTCCCTTCTTCGTGGCAGGTCTGACATTTCCGGGACTGATCATTGTTTCCTATGTAAACTGGGTCTTTGACAAATACATCAATCCTAAAGTTCCGGATCAGGAGGATACGGAAAACGATCATGCGGAAATTACGGATACGGAGAACGGCCATGCGGAAATTGCTGATGCGGATGATACAGGCAGGGACCACGCAGAAATTGAGAATGCAGACAAAGGCCATGCAGAAGTTGAGAATACGGGGAAGAACCCCCCGGAGGACAGCAGTCCGGAAAGGAGCAACGCGGATTCTGATCATGCGTCCCGTGAGGATGGAAGCAGTCCTGTGGATTCGGTTCCTACGGAAGGGGAACATGCCTGAAGAGAGCGTGTGGACGGTATGAGATGGTACAGAATGATGTATATTCTCAGAGCTTTCAACCATACTAACTCCTGAGAGAGGAGGGGTGGTATGGAATCGGGAAAGAAGAAAGAGAAGAAGCAGGAAGATCCGATGAAACTGGAAATTGCTGCAGAACTGGGTCTTTTGGATCAGGTCCGGAAGGAAGGATGGGGCAGCCTGTCGGCAAAGGATACCGGCAGGATAGGCGGTCTGCTTGCCATGCGCAGGAAGGAGCGAAGGCAGGAAGCTTCCGGAAGCAGCGAAAGGGACGGCCTTTCCTGACGATGGGGGGCAGGGTGTGTATCAGGAATTTGCTTATCTTTATGATACATTGATGAAGAGTGTGGATTATGAAAAATGGACGGATCAAATCGAAGCCATCTTCCGGCGGTACGGAGTAAAGCCAAAAGCCATTGTCGATCTGGCCTGTGGGACCGGAGGATTTACAAATTCCCTTGCAAAAAGAGGCTATCCGGTCATCGGAGTGGATCAATCCGTGGACATGCTGAATGTTGCAAGTGAAAAATCCAGGGAATCGGGATGGCAAATCCCTTATATCTGTCAGGATATCACGGAACTGGAGCTGCACCACCCGGTGGACGCCATGGTGTGCATGTGTGACGGATTCAATTATATTCTGGATTCCATGGAATTAGAAAAGTGCCTGCAGGGAATTTACCGTTTTTTGAATCCCGGTGGCATTTTGGTTTTTGACATCAGCTCTCATTACAAGCTGTCTTCCGTGGTGGGAAATCATACCATGGCGGATCCGGATAAGAAGTTCAGCCTGATCTGGCTGAATCAATTTGACAGAAAGTCCGGAATCCTGGAAATGAATCTTACCTTTTTTATCAGGCAGGAGGGTGGCTTGTACCGGAGAGTGGAGGAAACGCAGCTTCAGAGGGCGTACCGGCAGGATGAAATCCTGCAGCTGCTGAAATCCTGTGGATTTTCCGGGATGGAATGTTTTGCGCCGCTTTCTCTGACCACTCCGAGGAAAAAAAGCCAGAGGATTGTTTTTTCGGCAGTTCGCAGGGAGTTGGAGGCGGAAAATATCCGGAATGATTCTGCCGGCAGCGGCTTATAATAGAAGTATGGTTAGAAAAATATGAGAATACTGAATTGACTTTTGTCAATTGGTATGGTACACTGATTTTAGAATCAATTTTAGGAGGATTGTTCAAGTGGAAAAAGGGAAAGTCAAATGGTTTAATGCTACTAAAGGCTTTGGTTTCATTGAAAGAGAAGATGGCAGCGATATATTCGTTCATTATTCTGCTATCAATGCAGAAGGTTTTAGAACATTAACAGAGGGACAGGAAGTCACCTTCGATGTGGTGGAAGGCGAGAAAGGCCTGCAGGCTTCCAATGTTCAGGTGGTTTAAATAGAAAACGTATTGTAAGCCAGCAAATACCCCGGTGAATGTTTCACCGGGGTATTTCCATAGATGGAGTTTCCAATCAATTCCCAGGTCCCATTCCAATTCCGAAAATTCGGTTCCTGATGGTGGAGGCCGGAAATGGTTTATGATATAATGGAAACAGGTCATTTTCTTCCTGAACGAAACGCAATTAGGACAGGGAGAAAAGCAGCTTTGGAGAGGTGGCCTGAGGGAGGCAAATATGGCAAAGGAATTGTTTGCGAAAAAAGCCAACAAAGTCGTTCCGTTTGAACAAAACGGCGAATTTTTTTATCGAAAAGCAAGACAGCATGTTGAAAACAACAATTATATAAATGCTCTGAGCTATTATCGGAAAGCCATTGAAAAGGATCCGGAGAATTCAGAATATTCCCTGGATCTGGCAGAGGCCTTTACGGAAATGGGATATTTTCATGAGTCCAATCAGATTCTCTTTTCCGTGATGCAGAAGGATTCTTCCCGGATTGAGTGTTTTTATGCCATCGGATGTAATCTGCTGGGCCTTCAGGAATATTCCAAAGCAGAGGAATGCCTGGAAAAGTATCTGGATCGGGATGAATTCGGTCCGTATTCCGAAGAAGCACAGGATCTTCTTGAAGTTCTGCAAAGCCAGGAGTTTTATCTTGATCTGATGAACGATTTTGATCCCGGTAAGGAGAAAACATTTGATCATGCCGTACGGGGCAAGGATTTTCTCGACCAGGGAGATTACAAGCGTGCAATCCGGGAATTGAGCAAGGTTGTAAAGAAAGAGCCGGATTTGATTTTTGCCAAAAACAATCTGGCATTGGCCTATTTTTGTACCGGAAAATCAGATCAGGCAATTGAAATTTCCAGGGAAGTGCTTGCTGAGTATCCACAGAACATCCATGCCAACTGCAACATTGCGCTGTTTCTTTATGAAAAGGGAGAGCAGAAAGCCTGCGACAAGTACATGGACCAGGTTTTGAACCAGAAGGTTGAAGACCCGGAAGAGCTGTATAAAGTAGCGGTTTCCCTGTGTGAAATGGAAAAACACCGGAAAGCAAATCAGATGTTGAAGCAGCTTTTGCAATACAAGCCCTATGATACCAATCTGCTTCATTATATGGCTGTTTCCTGCTACAACCTCAAGGCATTCCGGGCAGCTTACGATTATTGGGACAAGGTGGAGAAGCTTGCCCCCAACAATACCATCAGCAGCTATTATAAGCATTATGTAAAGGGAATGATGAACGGAGAACGGAAATTCAAGGAGCTTCCCTATCATTTTCAGGTCCCGTATGACGAGATGATCCGAAGGATCAAAAAAATCAATGAACTGCTGAAGCTGCCAAGACCAGACCTGGTGGATAAGTGGAGAAACGGGGACAGTCTGCTTTCCCTTTTGAACTGGGGACTGGATCTGAATGATATCCTGATCCGAAAGGCAATTTTACACGTTGTGGCTTCTTTCCGGGATGAAAAGGCAGAACGGTTCCTGCGGGAATTTATTTTGCGCAAGTCGGAGGGGAAAGAGCTGATCCGGGAAGCCCTGGCTCTTTTGAAGGATATGAATGCTCCTGAGCCGTTTCTTGCCTATGTGGACGACAACATGGTGGAGGTCAAGGTCCGTACTGTCCGGAAACAGAAGCCCGACAAGGAAGAAATCCTGAAGGAAATCCCCGATATGGCCATTGCCGGCATGAAAGCGCTGTACCTGAAGGACTTTGAGCAGGATGTCCGCGAAATCTGGAATTGTATTGTATATTATTGGAAGGTGCAGGATAACATGCCGGAGATACGAAAGGCAGAGGGCTGGGCAGCAGCCCTGGAGC
>DAINCI010000160.1:0-4307 GCA_036732425.1 Bacillota bacterium | reverse complement strand
CGGACATGACGGTTCTGCGTTCTGAGAATGTTCTGAATACTCTTTTGGACTATGCCAGGAAAAACGATGTTACCGAGATTGTAATGGGGGAGTCTCCGGATCCGGGAAGCGGCAATTCGATGATCCAGAATATGGAATATATGCTGCCGGGCGTCAAGTTTAATGTGATTCCTTCCTGATACCGTTTCCGGTCGGGATCCAGCGGTCAACAGTCTCCATATTATGTGTCTCCTGTATTTTTATAGATGAAATGGCAAAAGCTCTCTGAATACCGAATATACCGGTGCTTTGGAGGGCTTTTTCCGTATATCCTTCTTTGCTTTGCTTGAAGGATCTTTGAAAGTGTCCTGTTGCTGCTCCCTCCTTTATTTGAATGAATCATCCCATCCTGGGCAAAATATAGAAAAGAGTGAAAAATGAGGGAGCAGCTTATATGAAGAGAAGACAGATGAAATCATCAGGGCATTCCGCAGCCCTTGCTCTTGCTTTCTGCGCAGTGATTGCGGCAGCACTTGCAGCAGCATGGCGCTTTACGGACCGAAAAGCGGGCAGGACGGACTCACCCCGCCTGAAAGCCTGTTTGTCCATGCCATCTTCCGATGCGAATCTGTCGCCGGAGGCCGGGGGAAAGGCAGTCCTGGTCTTTCTGGACCGGATCGGGCTGTCGGATTTAAACCGGGCCGATACCCCCCATATCGATCATTTGATACAAAACGGCGGGATCGGGCTGATGACCACCAATACCGGCGGAAACCGATCCCAAAGGGACACCTATATCACCATGGGTGCAGGAACCAGGATCATCGGTTCGGCCAAATCCTCCCTTGCCTTTGATGCAGGGGAGGATTATCAGGGTGTATCTGTCGGATCCCTTTATCAGCAGATATCGGGGAGGAATCCGCCTGCGGAAGCTGTGGTTGATCTGGGCTATGCACAGTCGGTCCGCAACAATTCGAAGAAACCCTATACCGTAACCATTGGTGCTCTCGGTACCGCATTGCGGGACGCCGGTTATCATGCCGCTGCCGTCGGAAACTGTGATACTCCCAATGAATATCATCGCTATCTGGCACCTTTTCTCATGGACGATCAGGGAATCATTCCAGGAGGATCGGTGGACAGAAGCTTTCTCGTGGAAGACAACAAAAGGCCCTTTGGGATCCGTACAGATTATCAGCTTCTGTATGACAAGGTTCAGAAGATATGGGGCGATTCCGACGTCATTGCCATACAGCTGGGGGATACCTCCCGGGCGGAGGACTTCCGGCAGGAAGCAACCGATGCGATGAATGAACAATACAAGAAAACAGCGATTGAAGAAAGCGATGCCTTTATCGGCCGTCTCGCGGACCGTCTGGATCTTTCCCGGGATCTGGTCCTGCTCGTGACCCCTTTGGGACCTGCCCGCGATCTGGCGGAGAACAACCGCCTGACGCCGGTGGTCGCAGCGGGGCCCGGCCTGTCTGCGGGACTGCTGTCCTCTGCTTCCACACGGAGGTCCGGAGTGATTACAAATCTGGATGTCGGAGCAACGGTACTGGATTATTTCAATATTCCCCGTCAGCCGGGGCAGCTGGGATCCGGAATTTTTACCACGTACCCTCCGAAAGGGCCGGCGGACCTGGAAGCATTCAATACGCGTCTGACGGAAATCTATAATCAACGCGGATTTTTACTGCGGAGCTATGTGGTTGTACTTGTGATTCTGCTGATCCTGTCTCTTCTGGTGGTTCTGTTTGCCAGAAGGTTTCTTCCCTATGTGAAAGTCTGTCTGGTCTTTCTGATGGTAATTCCTGTTTCCTATCTGCTGCTGACCTTGTTTCATCAGTCCACCGCTGCCGGCAGCTTTCTGCTGTCCTGGCTTCTGGCGGCGGGAATTACCGCACTTTTCTTTCTGAAAAAGCAGAATACCCTGAATCGGATTGCTGTCCTGTGTTTTGCCATGGCAGGACTGCTGCTGGGAGATCAGCTGACCGGTGCACATCTGATCCAGGGCTCTCCCCTTGGCTATGATGTCATAAGTGGTGCAAGGTTTTACGGAATTGGCAATGAGTATATGGGAATCCTGATTGGATCGGTATGCAGCGGCGCAGGGGTGTTCTGTGAAATTAGGGACAAAAAGGGCGGCAGGCCCATGCGATGGGTTGTACCGGCGCTGTTTGCCCTGACGCTGTTTATTCTGGCGGATCCGGGTCTGGGCGCCAAAGTGGGGGGCATCATTACGGCGACGACGGCCTTTGCCTGTTTCTTTCTTTTGATGCGAAAAGGCCGCATACGGCTCCGGCATTTCATCCCCATTGCCCTTCTGGTTGTCGCACTCCTTACGGGTATTTTTATGTTTGACAGCATGCGGACAGCGGACAGTCAGACGCATATGGGGCTGACGGTGCATCTGATCCGGCAGAATGGCCTGACGGAACTTCTGTATATTATGAAGCGGAAGATGCAGATGAATGTCAGGCTGATCCGCTATACCATCTGGACCCGCGTTTTCCTGCTCTCCCTTCTGGCCATGACCGTATTTATTTTTCGCCCGGTGGGGATTTTCCGGGATATGACCAAAAAATATCCCAAAGCCATCAAGGGCTTTGCCGCTGCCATTCTGGGCTGTATCACGGCACTGCTTGTCAATGATTCCGGTATTGTGGCAGCAGGTACGGGTATGATCTACACGGCTCTGCCTGTGCTGCTGCTGGTAATGGATCAGCTTTCCCAAGGGGGAAGGAACAGAGAAAAAGAACGCTGCAGTGGGTAACGAGAGCGGCTGAGGAAGGAATCCGTTATGAAAGTTATGGAGCTGATTCGAAAATCAGAAGGGGGAATGAAGGAACATGCCATTTTCCTGATCAGGGGCCTGCTTCAGGGTGGGCACCAGGTGATTGTGCTGTGTGATTTTCCCCGGAGCGATCTTGCTGGTCTGGAAAAGGCGGGGGCACAGATAATTCCGTTCCGGTTTCCGGGTACAATTCAGCCGTTTCAGGATGTCCGGAAAATTGCAGAACTGTATTCCCTGCTCCGCAAAGTGAAGCCGGATCTGTTGCACTGTCATGGCTTCAAAGCCGGCTTGATTGGCAGAACAGCAGGCCTTATGGCAGGATGTCCCCTTGCTTATACCGTACATAATATGATATTGCATGGCAGGGGAAGAATCAGCCGCTTTCTCATATGCCGGTTTGAAAAATGGATTGGGAAGAGAACGGATGCCATTATTTGTGTTTCCCAGGCAGCGAAGGACAGTATGGCCGGGGAAATGGGACTGAATCCTGAATGGATCCGGGTGATCCGCAATTCCAGACCGGAGTGGGATACCGGCGATGAAGGGAAGGTAAGGAAACAGTATGGTATCGGGGGAGACAACATTCTGATCGGGACAGTGGCCCGGCTGATTCCTTCCAAGGGAATTCATTTTCTGCTGGAAGCAGCTCCCGCTGTACTGGAACGATACCCCTGTGCTGTTTTGATGATCATCGGTTCCGGGCCGGAGGAAATCAGTCTGAAGAATCTGGCCGGACGTCTTGGAATTGTCGGACAGGTGATTTTTACGGGCCAGGTTCACAACATATGGGATTATTATGCTGCCTTTGATCTCTTTATTCTGCCGACGCTGTCCGAAGGTCTTGCCATGACCCTGCTGGAAGCCATGTCGTTTGGACTGCCCATCGTTGCTTCTGCCGTGGGGGGGATTCCGGAGCTTATCACCCACGGTAAAAACGGTTTTCTGATCCAGCCAGGCAGGCCGCAGGAAATAGGGGGTGCCCTTCAGTACTGTTTGGATCATCCGCAGATTGCCAAATCGTATGGCCGGCAGGCAAGGGAAGATGTGAGATACGGTTACAGCCGGGAGAAAATGATAAAAGAGACAATTGCCGTATTGGAATCCGTTCTGGAGAAGAAAAGGCCAAACGTTTAAAAAGGCCTATTTGGTTCCCTGGCGGTAGTGTATAAACGTATTGTTTCTTTTTAGCGCCTACAGGCATTATTATGCATCACTTTTGCTTGTGGGCTTATTTTTTTGTGCTGCTTTGGTTTTATCTGCCTGTTGCTTCTTCAGGGATTTCATTCCAAGCCGGATTAAGTCCAGCGTAGCAGCAGATCGGCTTGGATAGCGGTTTTCAAAGCGAAAGTCATCAATTTCCTTTAGCATATCTTCATCAACTGTGACTGTGTAACGCGGCTTTTTTGTTGGCATGTGCATCACCTCCCAGTTAATATTATGCATAAGTTCATCACTGATGTCAAGTCAAAAGTGAAATGAATTAATTTCGCTGTAAAAACACTGCTGAAAAGCGCCGCTAAATATAGTAAAA
>DAINCI010000159.1:0-4357 GCA_036732425.1 Bacillota bacterium | reverse complement strand
TCTTGACAAGGGCGATGTTCCTGCGGACCAGAATATCCTTCGCATTCTCATCGCCGTTCTGCGCCTTTTCGATCAGGGCAAGGGTTTCTTCATGAGTAAGAAGACGCCGGTCCCCATCCTGAAAATCTGACATGGTACTCATCCGTCTTTCCCCATTTCAACCGCATCGCTCTTGATCCGTTTCACCATTCGGACTTTTGTACCCTGACCAGGAGCAGAGCTCACCTCCACCTCATCCATGAAAGTTTCCATTACGGTAAATCCCATACCGGATCGCTCCAGCTCCGGCTTTGAGGTATACAGAGGCTGCCTGGCCAGCTCCACATCCTCAATCCCCCGGCCATGGTCGATCACTTCAATCGTCACAGAATGACCATCGATCCGTGTGATGACCTGGACCCATTCATTTGGACTGTCGTATCCGTGTATGATAGCGTTGGTAACAGCTTCCGAAACCGCAGTTTTGATATCGGCGATCTCTTCCAGAGTCGGGTCCAGCTGGGATGCAAAGGCAGCCACCGCCACTCTGGCAAAGGATTCATTCTGGGATCTGCTTAAAAACTCCATTTTCATCTCGTTTCTGCTATTCATTGCGTTTTCCCCCTTATGCCTTTTATCGCGTCCTGAACGGTATCATACACCTTCAATATCCGATAGAGTCCGGAAACCTCCAGCATTCTCTCCAGCTGCGCATTGATGTTGGTGATGCAGACCTGCCCATTCCGTTCCCGTATGGTTTTATACCTTCCGATAAAAACACCAATGCCGGAACTGTCCATAAAATACAGATTACTGAGATCCAGAATCAGATTTCGAATGGAAGTATCATCCAGCTGCTTGTCCAGGGCATTCCGGATGTCATCTGCGTGGTGATGATCCAGCTCTCCCTCCAGCTTTACAATCAAAATATCCTTTTTCCTCCTGTTGTTCATCAGCAAGGTCCCTGCCTCCTTTGCCCAATCCCCTGAAATCATATATTTGAAATCATTCATTGATATATTCTTCAATGGGCAGGAATATCCTTCCACGAATTGTGACTTATTTTGGAATATTTTGGACAAAAAATAAAAACCCCCACGACTTTTGTCGTGAGAGTCCCTGTTCTTTCAAACTTCCACTTCCTGGATCTCCACCCGGATGGACTGGTGCTTGTTCAAATCCTCCAATATGCTGTTCCCATCCGGCCAATCTTTATATTTCTGTCGTTCCTCTTTCGTCAGAATCTTTTTGTCAAGGATTTCCCTTCCGGTTAATTGTCGATTGCTGACCAAAGTCTGCATGATAGGCTTGTTTTCCAAAACAGTAAGCAACGCATAGACATATTTCATATTTTCCAAGCTCCTTAACATATAATAGCGCTTACTATTTTACTACAATATGGTACAGAATTCAAGACTATGACAATGACTTGAGTTTCCGCAGAATTATCCACAACTCCTGATATCGGCTTCTGACTTCCTATGTTCAGTATAATCCACCGCTTCCGGTCTTTCAAGACCAAGATTATGACAATGGAACCGGTGGGGTTCCATCGGTGATTTCTCCCTCCTCCTGCGCTCTCTGCAGGTCAATATGGATAATTTCCTTTGAGACGGGGTCCCTCTGCAATTCCCGTATTCTCACCGATTGCATCCGTTCATTCAAAGATATATCAAAAACAGCATTTCTGCCCGTATATCGTATAAAATCATCCACATTTTTTTTGCCAAACAGAACGGGAATCGATTGATTCCCATTATCATACAGTATTCCCGGAATATATCCCTGACGTCTCAGTTCTTTTGCCCTGGACTGCGGCATCCGCGGGGAAATCTGGAGCTGTTCCCTGTTGCTCATGCAATCATCCTTTCAGCTTGCTAAAAAATAACAGTCCATATTGTATCCAAAACAACAGGTTTTAAACTCCGTAATGTCCCTGTCAGAATTCATCCCGCTTTTCCATATTTCCTGAGAATAGCATCCAGATCCCTTTCCTCCAGCGTTTCCCGGGCCAGCAGATTCTCTGCGATGGCTGCCAGAATTCTTCGATTTTCCTGAAGAAGCATCCGAACTTCCCGATAAAATTGATTCATGGCATTCTTACATTCCTGCAGGATTTCATCCTGCACCTGCTGCATTCCGTTTTGGTAAAGAACGTCGTAGTTTAGCAGGCCTGACTTTGAATTCATGCCAAAACGCCTTACCATATTAAGGATGGTTTCCGTAGCCTTTTCCAGGTCATTGGATGCTCCGGTGGTAATATTTTCTTCTCCAAAGATGAGCTCTTCCGCAGCTCTGCCAGCCAGGCCGATCCGGATGCTGTTCTCCATATCCTTTTTCCGGTAGTACATACGGTCCGGCGGAATGTTCATGCTGAAGCCGCCAGCCCCCTTTGTGCTGGGAATAATCGTGATTCGGGAAACCCGGTTTTCCGGCACCATCAGTCTGGTAATCAACGCATGCCCCGCTTCATGATAGGCCGTAACTTTCCTGTCCCGTTCGGCAATGGCACTCCGGTCCTTTTTTTCCGCACCGGCAACGATTGTATAGAATGCCTTGTCCATGTCTTCCTCTGCAATATAGCCGCCGCCCCGCTTTGCCGCAAAAATAGCCGCTTCATTGAGCAGGTTTTCCAGCTTGGCCCCACTGAAATATACCGTCTGCTGAGCAACTTTTCCCAGATCCACACTTTTGTCCATGGGCTTGTTTTCCGCATGAAGTTTCAGTATCTTCAGCCTGCTGCGGATATCCGGAAGCTGAATTTCAATGTGCCTGTCAAACCGGCCGGGCCGCAGCAGGGCTTCGTCCAGAGTATCCAGACGATTGGTGGCCGCAATGACAACAATTCCTTCGTTGTCATGGAAACCGGACATCTCGGACAGCAGGGCATTCAGCGTTTGATCCCTCTCCTCATTCCCGCTTCCATCCGTGCTATTCCTCTTTTTTCCAAGAGCATCAATTTCATCGATAAAGATAACACCTTTTCCGTAACTTCTTGCTTTTTTAAACAGTTCCCGGATCCGGCTTGCGCCAACCCCTACATAAACCTGGACAAAATCCGAACCGGACACGGCAAAGAAAGGCACTCCCGCCTCCCCCGCCACCGCTTTTGCCATCAGAGTCTTGCCTGTCCCCGGCGAGCCGTAAAAAATGACGCCCCGGGGCAGACGGGCACCGTATCCCGTATATTTTTCCGGATTCTGGATGAAATCCACCAGATCCTGTATACTCTCCTTTGCTTCCTCATTGCCGGCAACGCTGTCAAAATGAACTGTCGATTTCTCCGGCTGTATGGAATTCATCGGAGATTTCCCCGGTTTGCCCTGCATTTGTTTTGAAGCATTCCGCTGAAGCGTGAAGATCAAAAATCCAAAGAGACCCATCATAAGCACCACGCCAATGATCTGCGAGCCCCGGATCTGCCCTGCCTTCTCGTCAACAGCAATGTTTTTCCTCAGCAGAATCTCCTTCAGGTCGTCCCTGCGTGGATTATCCGTGAGAAACGACTTTCCGTTTTTAAAGACTCCCTTGATCCGTTCCTCATCCGTCAGATAAACCTTTTTTACTTTTCCCTCCTGAACAGCCTTCCAGAATACATTATATGTTATTTCTTCCGGGTCCGGCATCCTTCGCTGCAGGAGAACCGTCAGAACAGAAGCGGACAGAATCAGAACCACCAGAATGATAAAAATTTTCTTCTTTCTTTTCAATTCTTCCTCCTCCCTTCCTTTTTCAGCAAAAATCCAAACTTGATGATCAAAACAGCACTCTCTAGTTTACATAATATATAACATCTATTTTATTATACATGTTATGACTTGATAAGTCCACCATAACATTGTAAAATGGTTTAGCTGTATTCTTAAATGGACAAAATATTAGATGGAATAATATCTGTCGAACCAAGGAAGGTGCAGAATATGTCCGAATCTCCTGAAAGCAGAAGAGCAAGCAGAAGGAAAAAAGACAGCAAAGCGAAAAAATCCACCCGTTCACGGTGGAAGAAAATATTAACAGTCATTGGAATTTTTTGCCTGGCAGTCCTGCTGACCGGAATGATTTACCTGGCTTCCATTCTGGGATCCCTCCGGGATTTCGATCCAAAGGCACTGGAAAACTATGAACAGACCTCTCTGGTATACGATAATCAGGACAAACCGATATCCAACATCCATGGCATTGAAAACCGGATCTACGTACCCCTGAATGAAATACCCAAGGATGTACAAAATGCATTCATTGCCGTGGAGGATGTCCGCTTCCGGACCCATCCGGGCTTTGATGTCCGGAGAATGTTCGGTTCCCTGCTTCAGAACATCAAGGCAAGGGGCATTGTGGCAGGCGGCGGCACCATTACACAGCAGGTCGTGCGCAATAC
>DAINCI010000158.1:0-4367 GCA_036732425.1 Bacillota bacterium | reverse complement strand
TATGAGCTTGTACGTAATAGACGATGAATATCTGGTGCGGCTTGGAATCCGTGAGACCATCGAGTGGGAGAAATATGGGTTTTCCGTCGTCGGGGAAGCATCGGACGGAAAGCATGCATTGGATGAAGTGCTCAGGCTGAAGCCGGATGTCATACTGACGGATATCCGTATGCCGTTTATGGATGGACTGGAGTTTATGCGGCTGATCCGGGAAAAGGGTCTGGACTCTAAGGTCGTTGTCCTGTCAGGGTATGCAGAATTTGAATATGCAAAATCCGCTCTGGACAACGGAGCCTCTTCTTATCTCCTGAAACCCATCGATAATGACAAGCTGATTCGGATTGTCACCCGGCTGGGGAAGGAGATCACGCAGCAGCGGAAAAAGCAGAAGCAATATGATGGGCTGAAAGAAGGAATCCCCGTGCTTCGTGAGAAGTTCTTTCAGGACCTGCTGGGCGGTAAATATGAAGATCAAGATGTGATTCAGGGAAAAAGCAGATTGCTTGGCATTACCCATGAGGGGAATCATCTGGTCATTCTGATCCGGATGGATCATGAAGCAGGACTATCAGATGCAGTTCCCCGGGATCCAAGGGTTCCGGGAAGTCCCACTGGCGGAGAAGACTCATTTGTGGAAAATCTTCTGACCCGTCAGGTGCCAGACATCTGGAGCAGGGATGGGATGTTGATTCCCTGGAAACCGGGCCAATGGATGATTCTTTTATCTGTTTCCAATCCTTCTGATTCGACGATTTCCCATGTGAAGAAAAAGTGTCTGGAAATGATTGGCGAACTGGAGAATGCCTGCAATACTTCTTTTTCTGTCGGGATCAGCGGCATATGCCGGGCGTGGACGGATCTTCCCCTCGGAAGCCGCCAGGCGAATGAAGCTTCAGAGGTGAAATGGATGCCGGGTATCAACAGCGTCGTATCCTATGAGGAAATGGACGATACAGATTCCCGGGGAGATCGGAGCGGCTGCCACCGAGAGATACGAAGCGCTCTGGAGTATATCAGGGACCATTATTCCGAGGATATTACCATAGAGGACACAGCGGAGGCGGTTTATCTCAGCCCAAATTATCTGATGCATCTTTTCCGTTCGGAACTGGGCAGGACTTTTAATCAGTGTCTGACCGGATACCGCATGGAAATGGCGAGGAAGCTCCTGAAGAACCCAAAATACCGGATCAATCAGGTTTCCGGAATGGTTGGATATCAGGATGCAAAATATTTCAGTCAGCTGTTCCGGAAAGCAACGGGAATGCTACCGAAGGACTATATGCGGCAAAAGTGAGGCAATCAAATGACGGAATTTTTCAGGCGTTTTCGGATCCGGAACCGAATCGGGGCAGTCTTGCTTGTTGGCCTTCTTTTGTTTTCCATGATGATCTTTCAGACGGCCAAATTCGCTTCCCAAAAAATTATATATGACTACATGCACGGATATATTGTTGTGACCCATACGGAAATGATGGAAGGAATCGAAATTCTGATGGATGAGGCCAATATGTTTGCCGTCCGGCTGCTGGCCAGTCCGGAAATATATAATCTGTTCAATGATCCGCTGTCCTTTTCGGAGCGGCAGGGGAAACTGTCAACAATTCTGGGCCGGCTTTTGATCCATGATGATACTGTCGGCGGAATTGACATTATCGGCGAAGACGGGGAGCAGCATGGTTATTTTCCCGATGGCAATTCTATCTCGGGTCCGGATGAGGAATACCTCCAGAGGATACGGAAATCCCGTTCTCCGGTGGTGGGTTCTGTGAAAAAGGATGCAGAAGGAAATTCCTTTATCCAGCTGGGGCGCAGGTATCGAAACTTTTATACCGGACAGGAGATTGGATATCTGATTCTTCTGATACGGGAGTCCGCTATTCGGGATATTTATGGAGAAGCCATGAAGGAATGGGGATATTCCTTTCTCATTTCAGACAGCGGGGAGATCCTGTCTCATCCGGATCAAAGTAAAACAGGCAAAATACTGTTAAGCGAAGGGCTTTTCGGATCCGATGAGCTTTCCGGATCGGATCATCCCTTTGATCACCAGGTGATCCGGGACGTCGGAAAATCCACGATTCTGGCAGTCTACCCTTTTGAAGGAAAACTGAAAAAGATGGGAATGAACTGGACCATCGTCAGCTTCATTTCCAAAGAGATCCTTGCGGATGTCATCAATGAAATCAATAAATATATCTTTCTGTCGGAAATCGCAATTATGTTGGCGGTTGTCTTTCTCGCTGTGCAGCTCTCTTCCGGGATCACGAGACCCATTACGGATCTTCGGGATGATGTCATCGCATTGGGATCCGGCAATATGAATGTGAAATATGAGGGAAATTCCGGAGATGAAATCTGGGAGCTGGAAAAAAGTTTCAATGAAATGACACAAAAGATCCGCAATCTGATCCGCCGCAACAATGAAGAAAAGGAAAAACAAAGGGAAATGGAGCTGACCGCTCTGCAGGCGCAGATCAATCCTCATTTTGTTTACAACACTCTGGACGCCATCGGATGGATGGCAAAATTAAAAAAGCAGCCGGAAATTGAACGGATGATTATGGCTTTGTCCACTTTTTTTCGTATCAGTCTGCATAAGGGCGAGAAATACATCACGGTGCGGGATGAGCTGGACCACGTCCGAAGCTATGTAACCATTGAGGAAATGCGGTTTCCGGACATGTTTGATATCCAATACCATGTCAGCAGTGAAATGCAGGAAGGCAGGATGATCAAAATCATTCTGCAGCCTCTGGTGGAGAATGCCATCAGGCATGGGATCAGCGAAAAGGAAGGAAAAGGCCATATTGTCGTAAATGGCAGGCAGGATGCGAACGACCTGCTGTTTGAAGTGATCGACGACGGAGTCGGTTTTGATACCAGCAGCAAGGACTTTCAACTCACTTATTTTCGCGAAAAGCACAAAGGATACGGGCTGCGCAATGTGGATGAGCGCATTCGTCTGGAATATGGGCCGGAATATGGCCTGACCATAGAAAGTGAAAAAGGCAAAGGAACCAGGGTATCGGTTCGGTTGAAGGTAAGATGAAGACTATCCCATTTATAAATCGGTATCCGGGAGAGGAGATTTCATTTTCCGATACAGATGGTTCAATGGATTGATGATGCTTTCTGTCAGCGCTCCGGATATTCCAATGGAGAAAAGGATCAGAAGAACAGATAACAGGATCAGCCAGGTTCTCAACCCGGACAATTTGCTGTTTAATGGATCCATAAGGACATGAACAACAATATTCCCGCTGGAAGACGGTATGGAACTGACTGCGATGAGATCCTTTCCATTCTGCTGGAAAATCCGGATGCCACTGTTTCCTTTATTCCCATCGTCGGATTTTTTGTTGTCACTGTTCATTGTAAGTCTTTTCACCTTTTTCCGTTCCGCTTTGGACGGCGTCTGTTTTGCCAGAGCTCTTTCACTTTCCGTGATGAGATACGATTCATGCAGATCAAAATATTCGCTGAGTTCATTTTGGTAAAAACGGTTCAAGGCATTCACATCGGTGTCTACAATCATGATTCCGATGAGATTTCCATTGAAGTCCATAATTTTGTGGAGGAGGGACAGTACACCGGTTTTTCGTTTTCCATAACCAGTATAATAGAAATGATCCATGAACTTATATCGCAGCATCCAACCGGACTGCTGGTTGGGATCCTTTATAAAATCGGGAGGAATCTCGTTATCGAGGATCCATTGCAGGGGTGGGGCATTTGATACATTGTTGGAAGTATAGGCCATGTTATTTTGGCTATATACGGATACACCCAATATATTCAGATTCATATTCTTCAGGCCATCCAGTATCGCAATAATCCGGCTGTCAAATTTTCCTTTCTTCAGGGAACCGATCAAATTGGAATCCGCCGCAAAATAATTGGTTTCCTCCTCGATAAGATACATATAAAGGCGGGCATTCTTATTGGACTGTTCGATGCATTGTGTCACCAGCAGTTTATAATGGTTGTATATGATGCTTTTCAGCATGGTATAGGCAAGTATGGAGGTAGACAATATAACAAGGGACAGAGCAATGCTGATAATGAGATTGAACTTTCGCTTCAGCCTTCGGAACATATGGATTCCTCCTCAATTCCTTCTCCCTTCTTCTTCACACTATTTTTTATGATACCAGTCTTCTCCATAATTATAATATAAACTCTGTTTTAAATCAATGCTTTATGTAATTATATGTAAGTGGCTTTGCAAACCTTTTGGTAGTTTTGTCACCATTTTTAATCCGCTATTTTATGCTAAACTAATAGTACCGGTCCGGTATACTGATTTATAAGCAAAGATGAATAATAGGAGGAGGTTTTAAAATGCGCAAAAAGATATTTTCCAT
>DAINCI010000157.1:0-4368 GCA_036732425.1 Bacillota bacterium | reverse complement strand
GTTGCAGTGTCCGGACGTATGCAGGTGAGAAGTTATGAAGGCAATGACGGTCTGAGGCGTTATATCACCGAAGTTGTGGCAGATGAAGTTCAGTTCCTGGAGAGGAACCCGAATTCCGGCGGTGCACCTGGAAATGCGCCGGCACCGGGCAGCGGATATTCCAAGCCTTCCGGCAACGAAGCGTCCGAACCGGATGGATTCTCTCCGTTGGATGTGGATGACGATGAACTTCCATTCTAAATGAACAGGAGGTGGGAGAATGGCTGATAATGCAAGAAGACAGAGGAACAGAAGGCCCAAGAGGCGGGTATGTGCTTTCTGTGCAGATAAAGTGGATACGATCGATTACAAGGACGTATTCAAACTGAGAAAGTATATTACAGAGCGGGGCAAGATTCTTCCCAGAAGAATATCAGGCAACTGCGCAAAGCATCAGCGTCAGGTGACCACGGCAATCAAACGAGCCCGTCACATTGCACTGTTGCCTTACTCTGCGGAGTAAAGAAAAAGTCGTTCCATTACCGGAACGGCTTTTGTTCTATATGGTCTCGCAGAGGATGCAATGTAGTTTTGGATAATAATGTCTGAAAAGGCGCGGAATTTCCAATATTGACAAAAAGGCAGGATGCGTATAAAATAATCATGTATTTGTATGCCCGTTCCCTGCCTGGCGTGGCGTACTGTGAAACGAATGTACAGGCCTGGCAAGCCCGACGGGCTTTCCAGGATGCCGGGAAAGGCGGTGGCTTGCTTCAGATGGCAAAGGATAAGAATGCAGAGCTGGATATTGCAAAGAATATACGTTTGGTGGAATGGCTGAAAAGCGAAATTCTGACATCAGTGGCAGAGGTTTACCGGCTGCTGGCCAATGGCATCAAAGGATCCCAGGAGGCGTTGGCGGATTGTCTTTCCAGTATCATTGTTGCTGTTTATTTGCTTGGCAGAAGGCTGGGTATCTCCTATGATACGATTGGCCGCAGGATCGAAAGCAAAATCCGCCTTGGCATTGTGGAAGAGCACGATGTGGAAAAGTATTATGGGGATCTGACTTCTCTCGGTGAATATTGTAAAACCGGGAAAGAGGGATGAAAGAAATATTTGAGGTGTTGAAATGAATTTGCAGCTTGTCTCGGGCTTTTTCCTCATTGTTCTGCCAATTGTGCTGATTGTGCTGCAGGCCTGGAAACTGGGAAAGCGGTCCGATTTCTATGAGAATATTTTATTGTCATCCGGGAGTGTCCTGCTCTCCATATTACTGTATTTAAAGGTCTATTCCATGAGAACCGGGCAATCGGCATTCGACGCAGTATGGGACTCCTTTCGGCAGGTATTGACCAGTGGTGCCGTCAATACGGATGAAATTTTGTCCAGGTATCATGAATTGGGGATATTCGAGAATTTTACTTCTGCACAGCAGCTGGCCAATTTCATGGTACAGCAGATGAAACAGGCGGTTCCCGCTTCGCTTCTGATTTATTCCATTATTTACGGAACATTTTTATTTTTTGTGATTCGTTTTATTATGAAGAAGTCCGGCCGCGACATGAGACCGGTCCCTGCATATGCGGAATGGAAGCTGCCCAGGGGGATGGGGTTTGGGCTGATTGTCCTGCTGCTGATTACCCTGTTTGGCAGCTGGATGGGGATTCCAAACTTTGAAGTGGTATATTCTACGGTCACCGCATTGATTTCATTTCTTTTTATGGTGCTGGGCCTTTCGGCATTATGGTTTTTTCTGAAAGCAGTTCGGATTCCTTTTGTTTTTCGGCTGCTGCTGGCTGTTTTTCTTTATCTGCTTCTGGGGTTTGGACTGCCTCTTCTGGGGATACTGGACCATATTTTTCGGTTACGGAAGCGGTATCGGGATAAATTTATTCTCAACAAGAACTAAACAGAAGGTAGGGAAGAGCGATGAAAAACCATTTCAAGAAGTTAAACCTGCCGGAAGCCAGAATTTATTTGGCTGTTGTCCTGTTTTTGGCCCTGATTCTCTTACGATTTGATTACCGGGTCGGCGGCATGGCGCTTCTTGTCTTCCTGCTTCTGGCCTGTTATAACCGGAGAATTGTACGCCGTCGCAAAGAGGAATGGAACAGTTACCTTACGGCTCTGTCGGAGGATATTGACTGGGCCACCAAGAACGCAGTATTGAGTATTCCCGTTCCTCTGGTGGTTATCGAGGCGGGAGGGGACATTACCTGGTACAATCCCCAATTCGGGGAAATGTTTCAGGGGGAAAAGCTGCTGGAACGCAATATTCATGACTTTGTACCGGAGCTGACGCCGTCCCGCTTTGGTGATTCCCGGAAAGGAAGCCATCATGAACTGTTCTTTCACAATAAATGGTATCAGGTCCTGTGGACGCCTGTCAAGACGGGAAATGACAGCCGCAGAAGCAAGGTGATCTTTCTGATCTATTGGCTGGATATCACGGAGGAACACCGGATTCGTGCATTGTATCAGGCGCAGAGAATTGTCATTGTTCATATTACCGTTGACAATTATGACGAGATTCTGGCCAATACGGAGGATACCAGAAGAGCGGCGGTGCTTGGGGAGATTGAATCCTGCATTGCAGAATGGGCAGTCGATATCCATGCCGCGTGGGTTAAATATGACCGGGAGAAGTTTATTGTGGTCATGGAGGCGCAGGCGCTGAAAAAGCTGCAGAAGGAACGATTCAACATTCTTGACCGGGTGCGGAAAATCCAGGCCGGCAACCGGATTCCGGTTACTCTCAGCATCGGCGTGGGGCTGGATGCGGAAAACCCTGCACAGTCCAGCATCAGTGCATTGTCGGCTGTGGACCTGGCTTTGGGACGCGGAGGGGACCAGGCCGTTGTCAAACAGGGTACAAAGCTGTTTTTTTACGGCGGAAAGAGTCAGGGAGTGGAGAAACGGACAAAGGTGAAGTCCAGAGTGATCGCCAACGCGCTGTGGGAGCTGATGGAGCATTCCGATGTCGTATTCATCATGAGCCACGAAATCCCGGATCTGGATTCCATCGGTTCCGCATTGGGAATTTACTGCTGCGCCAGGCACGTCGGCAGGGAGGCCCATATTGTACTGAACAAATCCAATGTTTCCGTGGAGCCCCTGATGAAGAGGCTGCAGGAAAAAGAGGCCTACAACGGGCTTTTTATCCACCCGGAGGATGCGATGGAGCGAATGGACCATGATACGCTGCTGGTTGTGGTGGATACCAACCGGCCCGGCTTTACGGAGGCTCCGGATCTGGTCCGGAAAGCGGAGCATATTGTGGTTTTTGATCATCACAGAAGGAGCGCGGATTCCATTGAAAGTGCCACATTGACTTATCTGGAGTCCTATGCGTCTTCTGCCAGTGAGCTGGTTACCGAAGTGATGCAGTACTTTGGTGAGAATATAAAAGTAAATTCTTTGGAAGCAGATGCGCTGCTGGCAGGGATCACCATGGACACCAAGAATTTTATTTTCAAGACCGGAGTCCGGACCTACGAGGCGGCATCCTATCTGCGCAGGTTGGGAGCGGATCCCACTTCCGTCCGGCAGTTGTTCCGGGATGATATGGATACCTTTATCAGCCGGTCGGAGACGGTAAAACGAGCAACGATGGTTCAGCCGGGCATTGCCATGTCGGAATGCCCGCCCGACACACCCAATGCCCAGCTGATTGCAGCGCAGGCAGCAGACAGTCTGCTGGCCATCCAGGGGATTTCGGCATCGGTGGTCCTGTGCTCCACTCCGGAAGGCATTATGATCAGCGGACGTTCCTTTGGCAGCATCAATATGCAGCTGATACTGGAAAAGCTGGGAGGTGGAGGACATCTGACCATGGCCGGCGCCCAGCTGGGGGATATCTCAATGGAGGAAGCCAGACAGCGGGTTATGGATGCCGTTGAGGAATATTTGAAAGAATTCAGCGAGGAAGGAGAAAACAAATGAAAGTAATTTTATTGGAAGATGTGAAAAACAAAGGACAAAAAGGAGAGGTCGTGAACGTCAGCGACGGTTATGCACGCAATTATCTGCTGCCCCATAAGCTGGCGGCTCAGGCCACCAGTCAGGGCCTGAATGAGCTGAAGAACCGGCGGGCTGCTGAGGCGAAGCGCAAAGAGACAGAGCTGGAGGATGCAAAGAAGCAGGCAGAAGCCCTGTCCGGACTGCAGGTGACGGTAAAGGCAAAAAGCGGGGAAAACGGCAAGTTGTTTGGTTCCGTGACCAATAAGGAGATTGCCGATACCCTGAAGTCCCAGCATCATCTGAATATTGACCGAAAGAAGATTGTGTTGCCGGAGCCCATACGAAATCTGGGAAGTTTCCGCCTGGAAGTAAAGGTTTATCCTGAAGTAACCGCCATGCTGAATGTAAAGGTGGAAGAAGAGTAGA
>DAINCI010000156.1:0-4374 GCA_036732425.1 Bacillota bacterium | reverse complement strand
TCTCATAAAGGCAAAATATAGTATGTTCCGTATGGATTCAAATTATCCGGATTTCCCGAGCAAACTACGGCATACTGTATTTTACAGCAAAAGAGTATGCGAATACTGTTGTTTTTGAAAAAAGAATGTTGAATTATGCTATGTTTCATTTATTAGAATATTATAGGCAACAGCATATCCACATTATGCACAGAGTTATCCACAGGCCCAAAGCCAAATTTCAGAGGCTCTCCCCCCTTATCCACATCCAGGCCCCTTGGGTTATTCCCAACGTCTCTTTTGGCCTGATGAAAGGTTTATGAAAGATTCCATTCATAAACTTTCCGGACGTTTCGAATAAGTCCGTCCGGACAGCGAAATATGGGGAACGGCATTCAGGGACAAATCGGAAAGATTGCCTTTTTGCAGCTGATAGTAGCCGGCGCAGGCAATCATGGCAGCATTGTCCGTACATAAAACGGGCTGCGGATAGAGTACATGGATGTGCCTCTTTTCCGCTTCCTTCTCCATTCCCTGCCGTAAGGCAGAATTTGCCGCTACCCCTCCTGCCATGGCAATGCACTTCCCATTCAGCATAAGTGCACCGCTTATGGCATTTTCCGTGAGTACATCCACCACTGCCTGCTGAAAGCTCGCAGCCACATCTTCACGGGAGACCGTCCCGTCCTTTTGTTCCTTGTTGTGCAGATAATTGATCACGGAAGTTTTGAGGCCGCTGAAGCTGAAGTCAAAAGGATGATCCTTGAAATGGGACCGGGGAAATGCCACAGCATCGGGATTTCCACGTCTGGCCAGCCGATCCACAGCCGGTCCGCCGGGGTATTCCAGTCCCAATGCCCTTGCCACCTTGTCGAACGCCTCTCCTGCGGCATCATCCCGGGTTTGCCCGATCATTTCATAACAGCCGTAATCTGTTACGGAGACCAACTGGGTATGACCTCCGGAAACAACCAGGCAAAGGAAGGGAGGAACCAGTTCCTTGTGCTGGATATAATTTGCACTGATATGCCCTTCCAGATGGTGGACACCGATCAAGGGCCTGTTCAATCCAAATGCAAACGCCTTGGCTGCGGAGACCCCTACCAGCAGGGCTCCCACCAGACCCGGGCCATAGGTCACCGCCACAGCATCCAGCCGGGATTTGGACACGCCGGATTGCCGCAGGGCCTCTCCGATGACTTCATTGATCGCCTCCACATGCTTTCGGGAAGCGATTTCAGGTACCACCCCTCCATAAGTCCGATGAGTGGCAATCTGAGAAGCAATAACATTGCTCAATACTTCCCGGCCATTGCGGACCACAGCGGCAGAGGTTTCATCGCAGGAACTTTCAATGCCGAGTATGAAAACTTCTTTTTGTTCCTTTATGGAATTCACTTTTTCCTTCATTTGTTGAAAATACGACATGTTTTCTCCTTCTTATTTGTAAGCTGGCTTTTCCCGTCCCGCATTCTTCCGGCGCTGCTTTCTGGCCTGCCGATGCAGAAAAATCGCCGGGATCGCCAAAATAACGCTTCCTCCCGCAAAGAATACCATGACGCGCTGTACGGCATGACTGAAAAAGGATTCGGGAAGCATTTGTATCATAATGTCCGTTTCCGGATTCAACAGCCATAAATCATTATTGAAAAACAGATAATGAAACTGATCCCAGTAATAAGTAAAATTGGAACAAATCAGAGGAATCAGAACGGCAAGCAGCACCAGCAAAACCGCACATGCTGTCAGGTAAGAGGAAGCAAGAAAACGGGGAGGATGCTTTCCACTGTTGAAATACAGAACCGTACCAAGGAGCAGAATGCCGAGAATGGAAAAATTCCGAAGCCGGTCTGCAAAATTGAACAGCTTTCGGACATCCACCATATGGGCGGCTTCCCGTTCATTGAACACCAGACGGCGTTCTCCCCGGATTTTCGCTTCCACGTCCAGGGAGTCCCGTTTTCCCCGGATATAATCCACCAATACTCCGGTTACACGGGACAAATCCTTCCGGGAAATTCCGATGGTCTCTTCGGTGTTCAGCCGGTCATACTGCTTTTCGTAAAATGCTTCGTTATAGGCAGTCCATTGGATCCCGGTAACCAGCAGGACCGGAAAAACAAGGACAGAAATCAGAAAGCCTGTCAGATAATTTATTTTATTCCTCATTTCGATATCCGAACCTCCCCCCGTATATGAAAATTCCACATAATCAATGCATCTTCCCGATTGTTGCTGTAATACCCTTTTCGGATTCCTCCCCTCTCAAATCCCATGGATTCGTACAGGTGAATGGCAGGGCAGTTGGACACCCGGACCTCCAGGGTCATGCGTTCAATGCCCAGCCGGGAAGCTTCCTCCATCAGGGTCTGCATAATCAAACGGCCAAACCCGCGATTCCGGTAATCCGGATGAACAGCGATATTGGTAATGTGTGCTTCATCCAGTATCAGCCACATTCCCCCATATCCGACAACTTTGCCTTCCGTCCGGACGGTGAAATATCTGGCACACTTATTTTCCTCCACCTCCAGCCGTAACGACTCCCTGGACCATGGCAGGGAGAAGCACAGCTTTTCCAACCGGGATATGTCTTCCAGCTCTGCGGAGACCATAGGCCCGATCTGTCCATTCATGGCGTTTCCCCCGTTTCTTTTCCTCCGGCCTGCTGACGGGATCTTTTTTGCTCGGCCTGTGACGGCCTCAGATAAAACGGCTTTAAACTCTGGTACGGAACAGCTTTCCCTTCCGCTGCGTCCCTCATACCAAGCCATCCGATCACCGAAGCACGTTGATAAGTAAGATAGGGGGGGACGAACCGTGCGGATTTCCCCAGTCTCTCGGACAACTTATCCCGATAAACCGGGATTCCATCTCCCACAAAGTATATGGTCTTTTGGGAGGGGATCAGCTGATCCGCCAGCTTCTCCACAGGAAGAGCGGAATAAGGCATCAAAGGGATATAGCGGTCTCCTTCCCGGCGATAGAGGCAGGTATAAACCTGATCCCTTCTGGCATCCATAATGGGACAAACCAATGCATTCTCCGGGCCTGTCACGTTGTACGCCAGGGCATCCAGGGTAGGGACAGCTGCTGCAGGCTTTTCCACTGCCTGAGCCAGTCCCTTGACGGTGGAAATGCCAATACGCAGACCGGTAAAGGATCCCGGCCCTCCGGAAACTGCAAACAGATCCATCTGGTCCGGTGTCAGCCGGCAGGAGTGCAATGCCTCCTCCACCATGGGCATCAGGATTACCGAATGGTTCTTGACATGATGCTGATATCCCTCATACAAAAGCCGGTCCGCATCCAAAATGGCTACGCCGGCAACAACAGAGGAAGAATCAATGGCCAATACCTTCATACGGGCGAAGCACCTCCTCCAACTCTTCAAATCTTCTGCCAAACGGTTCCAGAGTGATTTTCCTCCGGGTCACAGAATCCGTTTTGAACAGACATATTTTCATATATTCCTCCGGAAGCAGATGGCCCATCCGCTCCGGCCACTCCACAATGGCAATCCCGTCTCCATAAAAATACTCTTCATAATCCAGGTCGTAAAGCTCTTCCGGCCGGGTCAGACGATACAGATCAAAATGATAGACCGGATATTTGCCGGCATACGGATTCATCAGGGTAAAGGTCGGACTGGTAACCATATCGGAAACGCCGGTGCCACAGGCAATCCCCTTGGATAAAACGGTTTTCCCACTTCCCAGGTCTCCATACAGCAAAAGGATATCCCCCGGCCTCAGGTTTTCTCCGATGCGTTTGCCAAAAGCCAGGGTATCCTCTTCGGACTCTGCTATCCATATCAAGATCATTCACCTCTAAATCAATTCATGTTGGAAAGGAAATTTCCAATCCTTCCGGTATGATATCCCATATTATATCATAAGGAATCTCCTGTGAAGAGCTATTTATGCAGAACAGGAGACAGCTTTTTATAGATCAGCATGGTTGCTGCGGACAGAATGATGCTTTTGAACAGGTTAAAAGGAGCGATGCCAAACAAAATCAGGGTCCTTACATTGGTGATGGCATTGCCCGGCGCTGCGGCAAGAATCTGATCCAGTGGCATGAACTTCTGATACAGGGGAAGGATCAGAAAGGCATTGGTAAAGCATGCCACCACCGTCATAACCACGGTACCGATCAGCATCCCGACAACAGCATGTTTTTTATCCTTGTGTCGCAAATAAAACATGGAGGCCGGCACGACGAAACAGCACCCCACGATGAAGTTGGACAGCTCGCCGACTCCGCCGGTATCGGTTCCCTTAATCAGAATATTCAGGATATTCTTGATCAACTCAACCAGAACTCCTGCTGCCGGACCAATGGCAAACCCACCCAGCAGTGCCGGAAGATCACTGAGATCCATTTTCAGAAATG
>DAINCI010000155.1:0-4435 GCA_036732425.1 Bacillota bacterium | reverse complement strand
GTTGCTGTGATTTGACAAAAGAATTTGATTCTGAAAGGAGGAATGGATATAATTGAAAGAAGAGCGAGTGATGGGGAATGAGTAAGTTGTGTATGACCTGCCGCCGAGGTAACGACAGAAGGCAAGGCACTGGCATTGACAATATTGGGAGGGATCCTGGATGATAGCCAACCTGAAGGGCAAGCTGAGGGCCATGAAGTCCAGCTCCCTTCCCGGTAAGCCGGAAACCGCCCGGGATGCGGGAACAACCGCCTGGGACGCAGGAACGGAAATCATGGCAAATTTGGAACAAGGCGGGGATTCAGGCAGCGGATGCTGTCCAAACCCGGAGAGCCGGCCGGACAGAGGCAGTCTTGGCGGGACCGTTGTTTCGGGGCCGGATGGGGAGTTTGTACGAAAACGGACGATATACGGATATGAGGAAAGCTATGGAAGAATTCCTCTGCTCGATCTTCAGAATGCTGTCTTTGCAGACAGTCTCTGGTGGACCCGCCTGGATCGGGATTTGTGCCCGAAGGATATTGTCTTTCTGGATACGGAGACGACAGGATTGGCCGGAGGGACCGGGACCGTGGCTTTTTTGGTGGGGCTGGGGTATGTGGAGGAAAACGGACTGGTGGTGGATCAGTACCTGATGCGGGACTTTGATGAAGAAGTTCCCATGCTTCAGGCAGCAGCGGATCAATTACGACGCCGTTCGATTCTTGTTACCTTCAACGGAAAGTCCTTTGACTGGCCTTTGCTGGAGAGTCGGCTGATTCTTTCCGGAATCCCGCCAATTCATTGGGAGGATACCCACCTGGATCTGCTTCCTGCCGCCAGGCGTTTATGGAGTGCCCGCCTTCCGGATTGCAGCTTGTCCACATTGGAGAAAGAGATTTTATCCCAACGCCGGACAGACGATATTCCCGGTTCCATGATCCCCCATATCTATCTTGATTTTCTGAAATCGCGCAGGCCGGGGAGAATGCGGCAGGTTCTTCAACACAATGAATGGGACATTGCAGCGATGGCTGCTTTGCTGGTACATTTCGCTGCGTTGTATCATGACCCGGAGATTGACCGGGATGCCTGTGAGCTGTTGGGTATCGGCAAAGAACTGGAAAGGGCGCATCGTATCCGTCAGGCTGCAGCCTGCTATCAGGAATGTATCAATTTGGCACCGAATCCCTTCGTATTGAATGCAAAAAAACGGCTTGCCTATCTGACAAAGCGGTACAGGGGGCCTCAGGAAGCTATGGAGCTTTGGGCGGATCTTGCCGGGAAGGAGGGAAGTTCCCTGTGTTTTCCGCTGATTGAAATGGCAAAGTTTCTGGAACATCAACAGAAGGACTTCCCGGGGGCCCTGGAATGCACGGAAAAGGCGATACTGCTGACGAACCGGTTTTCCGATTCCGATATTGGTTCGCAACGGCTTCAGGCAGAATTGCTTCACCGCAGACAACGTTTGATGAAAAAAATGAGAAGGAGAATGGAACAATGGGGTTAATTGGAAATTTTTATGGATTTCGGGGATATTATAATCATTCCAGAGGAAAGACGGAAGAGGCTTTGAAATGGTATCAAAAAGCGGAGGAGCACGATGTCACCAGTGCCAATTATCAAATGGCATATGGAGTTTTACTGCTTCGAACCGGTCAATTTGACAAAGCGGAGAAACTCTTCAACAAGCTGCTTGTGTTTTTTCCCGGAAAACCGAAAATAAAGACCAATGCAAAGCTCAATCTGGCTCTTGCCCACTGGAAGCAGGGGAAGCTGGATCTGGCATTGGAGTCCATGACGGAACTTCACCATCAGTTGAAAAATTCACAGACCTATGGATCCCTGGGATATCTGCTGATTGAGACCGGAGACTATGAAAAGGCCCTGAAATTCAACCAGGAAGCTCTTGAATACGATGATGAGGATCCCGTGGTTCTGGACAGCCTGGGACAAACCTATTACCGAATGGGAGATATGGAGAAAGCCTTTGAGTATTTCAAAAAGGCTCAGGAAGAAAAAGAGGACCAGGCAGTAACACTCTATTACCTGGGCATCCTCTATCAGAAGCGGGGTCAGACCGAAAAAGCGAAAGAAGTTCTGGATAAGGCACTGACCTGCAGAATATCCGCTCTCAGTACGGTCACCCGGGAAGAAATCGAAGAGGAGCGGAAAAAGCTGGACTAAACGAACGGATGTTACGGACCCGGTGTCGGTGTTGCATCCGAACCCGGGTCTTTTTCCGGGTTGTCACTCCCTACCGGGGCACCCGTCTCATTCCCTTCCCCCTCGTCATCGGGATTGCCGGACTCTTCCGGGGTCGGAGTGGTTTCGTCAGGAGCAGCTGAATTCTCCGGCTTGCCCTTATTGTTGTCCCGGTCCGGGTTGGAGTCGTCTGGATTGTCTGTTTTGTCACCCGGGTGGAGCCAGTCCGGCAGTTTGTCCCAGATGCCATTTTTCTCAGAGGCTTCCGGCACCTGAACATATATGGTCTGGGTTTTTTCTCCCTGGACCGATTCGCCTTTTGACTTCATATCGGGATGAACCGGTACGATATAGTAGCCATAGCTCTGGCCGGGTTCCACCTGTGTATCCGTCCATTCCACGGAATCCATCGCGCCGGTGCGTACCTGCTGCATCAGGACGGCTTCTCCGTCCGCTCCCTTCGTTCTCATGATATTATAAGCAGCATAGGTATTCTGCGGAGTAAAGGAAATAACGGGCAATCCCTTGTCATTGCATACTGCATTGAAATCGGACGGGGGAATGGGTGTGGCCCAATAATCGGACTGTTCGGTGGGGGCCGTGTTTTTCTTGAAATATTCTTTCATCACATATTCGTCGGGCGTCATGTCCGAGGCGAGTAAGACTTTGTGCTGCTCCAGCAGCGCCTTTTTATCCAGCCGTACATCGATGACTCCAACAGGCTGCTGAAAATTGGGAAAGTCCTTTCCCTGATAGAGATAATCAAATATATATTTTGAGATTTCTGTGGGATAGTTCCCGCCGGAAGTACCGGAAGGCAGATAATCTTCCTTTGTTCTTTTGTCAAATCCCATCCATACGGAAACGGTATATTCCGGATTATAAGCAGCGATCCAGGCATCATTGCTTCCCTTTACCGCTGAATCTTTGGGCAGCTGGACCGTTCCGGTCTTTGCCGCAATATTCCGGCCTTTCAGACGGGACGCGGTGCCGCCGGTATCCGCAGCGGACTGGAGCAGATTGCTGATCAGAAAGGCCGTTTCCTCTGATATGGCCTGTTCTTTTTTGGACCGGTATTCGTACAGCGTCCGGCCAAGCGAATCATCGATCCGGCGAATCGTGGTGCTGCTTTTATAGCTTCCCCGATCACCAAAGGCAGTGTATGCGCTGGCCAGCTCAACCGGACTGACCCCCTTCTCCATCCCGCCAAGCGCTATGGCCAGATTGTAGTGATCGCTTTCCGTGAATGGGAGCCCCATCTTTTCTGCCGTTTCAATTCCGTTCTCAATGCCTACATCATTCAGTACCTTGACGGCGGGGATATTGATGGATTTTGCCAATGCTGTCCTCAGGGTAACCATGCCATGAAATTTCCCGCCGCTGTTTTTGGGAGAATAATTTCCGATGGTAATGGGAGCGTCTTCGATAAAAGTAACAGGGGTATATTGATTGCTTTCTATGGCAGGTGCATATACAACCAATGGTTTTATGGTGGAACCCGGCTGTCGTTTGGCATTGGCCCGGTTCAGCACGTGGGTCTGTCCCTCCGGATAGCTTTTTCCTCCCAGGACGGCGCGCAGTTCGCCGGTTGCCGTATCCATGACGACCAGGGCAGATTCACTGCTTTTCCCGGAAATGGGGCTTTTGGGGAACAATTCATCCTTGGTATACAGCTGCTCGGCATAGGTCTGCAGATCGCTGTCCATTGTGGTGTAAATCCGATATCCGCCGGTATACAGCTTTTCCTGCTTCACGCCAAGACACTTTGCCGCTTCCTCCACCACCATATCCATAAAATATCCGTGAATATAGGCGGGCTTTTTGTCCTCGGCAAATTGAATCTTTTCGCTTTTTGCCGCCGATCCCTCTTCCGGAGACAGATAATGGTTCTTTACCATCAGATCAAGCGCCAGCTCCTTCCGCTGCTGGGACCGCTCCATATTGATAAAGGGGGAATTCCGGTTGGGATTTTTGATGATCCCAGCCAGCATGGCTCCCTCCGCCACCGTCAGCTCGCTGGCGGACTTGCCGAAGTAGGTCCTGGCGGCGGATTCGATGCCATAGGCTCCCTTTGCAAAATAGACGACATTCAGATACATTTCCAGTATCTGATCCTTTGAATATTGCTGTTCCAGCTGCCAGGCCAAAAAGATTTCCTTTACCTTGCGATCGATGGTCTTTTCCTGGGTCAGTACCGTATTGCGCACGACCTGCTGTGTAATGGTGCCGCCGCCTGCCACAATGCCCCTTG
>DAINCI010000154.1:0-4442 GCA_036732425.1 Bacillota bacterium | reverse complement strand
GGGTTATCAGGAATTGACGGATGAAAAGGTATATTGGATATGGCTCAGCTCCATACCCGGCATTGGAGCAAGACGCTTCTATAAATTATTGGAATATTTTGAAAGCCCCCGCAGGCTTTATGAAGCTTCCAAACAGGAGGTGGAACAAGCATCCCGGCTTCTGGGAAAGAAATGCTGGGGAAAAATTGCTGCTGCAAGGAATACAAAGGCTCTGGAAAAGGCAGAACGGATTCTGTCCATGCCGGAATTCAGCATACTGACTCTTTCCAGTCCGGAATATCCTCCTTTGCTAAAATCCACTTATGATCCTCCGCCTGTCCTTTATTGCAAAGGCAGGCCGTTTCCATCCGGGATGCCTGCTGTTGCGGTGGTGGGTTCCCGGCGTTGCTCGGGATATGGACGGACGGTGGCACGACGGATTTCCTGTGAATTGGCTCAGGCAGGAGTTGCTGTGATCAGCGGAATGGCTCGGGGGATTGACACCATGGCGCATAAGGGCGCTTTGGATGCCAAATCCGGATATACCGCTGCTGTTTTTGGCTGCGGCGTGGATATTGTGTATCCGCCGGAAAATAAATCCCTGTATCAGTCGATAGCAGAATGGGGATCCCTGTTCAGTGAATATCCGCCGGGAACCGGGCCGTCCGCAGGCAATTTTCCGGCCAGGAACCGAATTATCAGCGGGCTCGCCAATGGGACTCTGGTGATTGAGGCTGGTCAGAAGAGCGGTGCCCTGATTACGGTGGATTTTGCCCTGGAGCAGGGACGGGAAGTCTACGCTATTCCGGGCAATATCAACAGTCCGTACAGCAAGGGAACCAACAGGCTGCTGAAGGAAGGTGCCAGGGTGGTTACCTCTGTGGATGATATTCTGGACGACCTGGATGTCACGGGTCCTGTCTGCTCCAACGGAGATCCTGCCACACAGTCCGGTGAGGCCGCAGAAACCGGCGCTCTTGATTTTTTTGAAACCTCGGTGTATAATGCCTTGGAAGATGGAGAAAAGGGGCTGGAAGAATTGATTCAGATCACAAATCTGCCGCCCGGTCAACTCAATGCAATTTTGACATTCATGGAAATCAAGGGAATAATAAAGCAATTACCCGGGAAAATATTTATGAAACAGTGGAAGGCTTAATATGGAGGGAATTCAATGACGCAGAAGTTAGTCATAGTGGAATCACCTGCAAAAGCAAAAACCATCAAGAAATTTTTGGGCAGGGGATACACTGTGGAGGCATCAATGGGACATGTCAGAGATTTACCGAAAAGTCAGCTTGGAGTGGATCTGGAACATCACTTTGAGCCAAAATATATAACAATACGGGGAAAGGGAGAGTTGCTGGCAAAATTGAAAAAATCCGCAAAGAAGGCGGATAAGATACTTCTGGCTACGGACCCGGACCGGGAAGGCGAAGCCATATCCTGGCATTTGAGTCATGTCCTGAAACTGGACGAGAATTCGTCCTGCAGGATTGAATTCAACGAAATTACAGAAAAGGCTGTAAAAAATGCGATCAAACATCCCCGTGCCATTGATCGGAATCTGGTGGATGCACAGCAGGCGCGCCGGGTTCTGGATCGGGTAGTGGGGTATCAGATCAGTCCCCTGCTGTGGCGCAAAGTTCGGAAAGGTCTGAGTGCCGGACGGGTACAATCCGTTGCCACACGTCTTTTGTGTGACCGGGAGAAGGAAATCAAGGAATTTCAGCCGGTGGAATATTGGACGCTGAAAGGAGAATTTTACCCGTCAGACACGGATCAGCAGAAAACTTTGAAGGGGAAAAACAGCCCGGGAAAGAAGCAGATCTTCGAAGCTCTTTTATATGGTATCGGGGATAAAAAGCTGGAGCCCGGGACAAAGGAGGAAATGGATAAAATCCTCGCGGAAGTGAAACAGGCTTCCTTCCGGGTGGAAAGGATCCGGAAGAGCTCCAGGAGACGCAATGCGCCGCCACCTTTTACAACCAGTACGCTTCAGCAGGAAGCATCCAGGAAACTTGGATTTACCACAAAAAAGACCATGCTGCTTGCCCAGCAGCTTTATGAAGGCATTGAGATCCGGGGAGAAGGGTCTGTCGGTCTTCTTACCTATATCCGTACCGATTCCACCCGGATAGCGGAAACAGCTCAGCAGGATGCAAAAGCTGCAGTTGCGGAAAAATACGGCAAGGAGTTTCTTCCAAAAACCCCAAATGTATATAAAGCAAGGAAAAACGTGCAGGATGCCCACGAAGCGATACGACCCACTTATATCCGTCTGGCACCGGACAGGATAAAGGATTCCCTGAAGCGGGATCAACTTCGGTTATATCGGCTGGTTTATGAACGGTTCCTTGCCAGCCAGATGGCACCGGCTTTCTATGAAATCATGACGGTTCAGATCACGGCCGGGAAATATACCTTTCGGGCAAGGGGAAGCAGAAAGGCCTTTCCGGGCTATACCATTGTATATATGGAGACTTCCGAGGATGAAAAAGGCGATAAGGATGTCAATTTGCCTCCCCTGGAGGAAGGGAAGAAACTGGAGCTCCGGGAATGGAAGCCGGAGCAGCATTTTACCCAGCCGCCGCCGCGCTATAGCGAGGCATCCCTGGTACGGGCAATGGAAGATATGGGAATTGGCAGGCCCAGCACGTATTCCCCGACCATTTCAACCATACTGTCCAGGGGTTACGTGGTACGGGAGGGGAAGGTGCTGTACCCAACGGAACTGGGAGATATTGTAAATGGTGTCATGCTGGAATACTTTCCGGATGTGATCGACTATCAGTTTACTGCGGATATGGAGGAGAGACTGGATCAGGTGGAAGAAGGAAGCCTGGACTGGCACAGAATTCTGGAAGATTTTTATGGGCCATTTGAGAAGTATCTGGAGCATGCCGATAAGGAATTGGAAAAGATAGAAATCCAGGAAGAGGAATCCGATGTAATCTGCGAAAACTGCGGCAGCCGTATGGTGATCAAATATGGACGGTATGGTAAGTTTCTGGCATGTCCGAATTTTCCTGAGTGCAGAAATACAAAGCCTCTGGTGGAAAAAGTGGATGCCTCCTGTCCGAAATGCAATGCTGCCGTCGTGGTTCGGAGATCCAAACGGGGGCGGAAGTTCTATGGCTGCGAAAGGTATCCGGACTGTGATTTCATTTCCTGGTATAAGCCCGTTCGGGAAAAGTGCCCGAAATGCGGCAGCTATATGGTGGAAAAGGCTTCGAAAACAGCAAACTACAGAATTGTATGTTCCAATAAAGAGTGCGGATATACCAGAGAAGTAAGGGAAGAATCGGAAGATCATACCGCAGAAAAGTGACCGTCCCTTACGTTGTCCTTTTTGCATGAGTTCCGGTCGCAAAAAAGGGCGGATTGTGTTATAATATATACTGAGTCCATCGAATGATGGGATGGCTTTGATTTGTTTGAAGAAGGAGTGGAAACCGTACATGCTGAAAGGTACCACTATCGTGGCAATCAAGAAGGGCAATCATGGAGCAATTGCCGGAGACGGTCAGGTAACGCTGGGTGAATCAACGATTATGAAGCATGGCGCCAGAAAGGTACGACGTCTTTACCATGATCAGGTGATGATCGGATTTGCCGGATCCGTTGCAGATGCTTTTACTCTGAGTGAAAAGTTTGAAGGCAAGCTGGAAGAGTGCGCCGGTAATTTACAGCGTGCAGCTGTGGAACTGGCCAAGGACTGGCGTAAGGATAAGGCACTGCAAAAGCTGGAAGCCATGCTGATCGCCATGGACAAGGAAAGTCTCCTGATTATATCCGGTACCGGAGAAGTCATTGAGCCCGATGACAATGTTGCAGCAATCGGTTCCGGCGGGATGTTTGCCATGTCCGCTGCCAAGGCTCTGATTCGTCATACGGATATGGGACCGGCCGATATTGCCCGTGAGTCTTTGAAAATAGCTTCTTCTATCTGTGTATATACCAATGACAATATTCATGTGGAAGAATTATAGGAGGGGATGAGTCGATGAATCTGACCCCCAGGGAGATCGTTCGTCAGCTGGATCGATATATTATCGGACAGGACGAGGCGAAGCGTTCGGTAGCGATTGCTTTGCGGAACCGCTATCGGAGGAGTCAATTGGACGATAAACTCAAGGAGGAAATCACTCCGAAAAATATTATTATGAGCGGCCCCACCGGTGTGGGGAAGACCGAGATTGCACGACGTCTGGCCAAACTGGTTCATGCTCCGTTTATCAAGGTGGAGGCCACCAAGTTCACGGAGGTTGGTTATGTGGGCAGGGATGTGGAATCCATCATACGGGATCTGGTGGAGGCATCCATACGCATGGTAAAAAATGAAAAAATGGCCGGCGTCCAGGGGAAATCCTCCAGGGCAGCAGAGGAAAGGATTTTGGATGTTCTGCTCCCTGCACAAAAAAAGAAGGATCCCAATTCCGCTGATCTGCTTTCGGATCCGA
>DAINCI010000153.1:0-4490 GCA_036732425.1 Bacillota bacterium | reverse complement strand
GCCGACTTCTGCCCTGGATCCGGAGATGGTGGGCGAGGTGCTGGCCGTGATGAAAAAGCTGGCGCTGGAAGGGATGACCATGGTGGTGGTAACCCATGAAATGGCCTTTGCACGGGAAGTGGGAGACCGGATTCTGTTTATGGATGAAGGAGTCATTGCAGAAGAAAATACTCCCGATGTTCTTTTCCATCATCCTGTAAATGACCGCACCAGATCTTTTCTGAGCAAGGTGCTGTAGGAGGCGCATTATGAAAGCAGCCCGAATTGTTTATATAGTGATCGGAATTCTGATCTTTTTGCCATGGCTGTCCCATCTTCTGAAAATTTTTTTTCGTCTCAGAAAAAGCAGGAAAAAGCCGACGGTTTCGCGGATTCTGTCCACCGTGGTCATAACGGTACTGCTTTTTGGGGCAGTATATAGCCATTACCGTTTTACTGTCGGGTATCAGGCTCCCCTGGTGGCGGAACGGGCAGGGCAGCTGTGGAACCGTTGCCTGGAAGGGGATTTGAAGTTCTCTTCCTATCAGGAAAAAATGAGAAAGAAAGGTCTGAGCAATTCCCGCGTGAAGGTTCTGTCCGAAGACGACCTGAAGTCCATGGACTTTCCGGGAAAGCATTCGGATCTGTTCCTCAGTGAGAAGATGTTTTCCACGGAGGATGGAGGGTTGTTTGTATATCTGATGCATACGGGCGGCCCGGAGGCCCTGTATACCTGCATGAAGCTGAAGCAATCCGGTTATCGGTGGCAAGTGACGGAACAGAAGATTCTGTCACAGAAGGAATTTGATCCGTTGAATGAAAAGGCAAAGATAAGATTCTATGCCGTATCGTCGTGATGAAAACACAGTGTTGGACAGGCGTTATGGTTCGGTTTCCCTTTCGGAGAGATCGATATAGGCAGAAATGAGACAATCCAGCTCGTTGCTCAGTCTGAGGATTTCATCGGAACTCAGGTCTTTCATATTGAGTAAAATCAGCTGATTCAGTTCCTGTCGTTTTTGCTGGATCCGGGTTTCCAATTCCTTCAATTCATTCAATTCCAATCTATCTCCTCCTTTGCTACTATAGATTTACGGCCAACGCGGCATTTCAGCTGCAATGTATCCGTATTTATTGTTTAAGTCATAATTAAGAGTGATAATTGGTCTGACGACGCTCCTTTTGGGCTTGACCTGTATTGGCAGGTTTCTGCCTATAGTCTGACATATTTTCATATGGATGTGTCGTTTTCCGCAAAACTAGTGAGAACCTGACAAAAGAACAGCAGAACCGACAGGATAAGTCATGCTGCAATGACATACACCACAGAAATGTTTGGGAAGGTGCAGATGGGGTAAAAATAAAATAACGGAAGGATGCCAGCTTTCTCCTGTGAAACAGGAATTTTTCCGTTGACGTCGAATAGATACCTACAATGGATGAAAGGAGCTGACCAGCATGAAGATCATTATAAGTGGGAAAAATCTTGAGATCACGGACGCACTGAGGAATCAGATCAACAAAAAGGTCAGGAAACTGGAACGCTATTTTGAACCGGAAACGGAAGTGCAGGTCACTTTGTCGGTTGAAAAAAGCCGGCATATTGTTGAGGTTACCATTCCGTACAAGGGAATGCTGTTCCGTGCAGAGGAATCCACTGATGACATGTACGCATCCATCGATAAGGTTCTGGACAAACTGGAACATCAGATTCACCGTTACCGGACGAAATTGGAGCGGAGTTTCCGCAAGGGGGCTTTTAAGGACCAAAAGCCACTGTTCAGTGATGAACCCCTGTTTGAAGATGGCGCCAGGGAGCTCAGGGTTGTCCGCACCAAGCGCTTTGCCGTCAAGCCCATGTCGGTTGAGGAAGCCCTCATGCAGATGGACTTGCTGGGACACAGCTTTTTTGTGTTTACCAATGCGGAGAGCGGGGAAACCAATGTGGTATACAAAAGGCGGGATGGCAGATACGGACTGATTGAACCGGAATTTGACTGATGCAGCGGTTTCCTTGCCTCTTTGCTTTCAGGATTTCTGAACTTTTTTACGAATCCTTGTATCCTTCCCGTTTCCATGTTAAAATAAAAAGAATGAGAGTGGAAGCAGAGGTGGAGAAACAGTGGCGAATCTGTTCAAAAAACTGCTGGGAAACAGCAATGATCGTGAAATAAAGCGGTTGGTGAAGACCGTTGATAAAATAGAATCTCTTGAGCCTTCCATGAAGGCACTGAGTGATCAGCAGCTGCAGGGCAAGACAATGGAGTTCAAAAATCGATATGGCGCCGGGGAGTCCCTGGACGACCTGCTTCCCGAGGCTTATGCCGTGGTAAGGGAGGCAGCCGTCCGGGTCATCAGCCAGCGCCATTTCAATGTACAGATGATCGGCGGGATCGTTCTGCATCAGGGACGCATTGCAGAGATGAAGACCGGAGAAGGAAAAACCCTGGCATCGACCTTGCCTGCTTACCTGAACGCCCTGACCGGCAAGGGGGTTCATATTGTTACGGTCAACGATTATCTGGCGCGCAGGGACAGTGAATGGATGGGTAAGATCCATCGGTTCCTTGGTCTTTCCGTAGGGCTGATTGTACACGATATGAAGCCGGCGGAGCGGCGGCTGAACTATGGAGCGGATATTACCTATGGCACCAACAACGAGTTCGGGTTTGATTATCTGAGAGACAATATGGTCATCTACAAGGAGGATATGGTTCAGAGGGAACTGAACTTCGCCATTGTGGACGAAGTGGATTCCATTTTGATTGATGAAGCACGTACTCCGTTGATCATTTCCGGGGCCGGGGACAAATCCACGGATATGTATTTTCGTGTGGACCGCTTTATTGCACGTCTGAAACCGGACCAGGATTATGAAAAGGATGAAAAGGAAAATACCGTAAATCTGACCGATGAAGGTCTGAAAAAGGCGGAGCAATATTTCTCCGTGGAGAACCTGGCGGACCCGGAGAATATCGAATTGTCCCACCATATCAACCAGGCACTGCGGGCCCACGCCCTGATGAAGCGGGACCGGGATTATGTGGTGAAAGATGATCAGATCATCATTGTGGATGAATTTACCGGACGTCTTATGATGGGGAGGCGTTACAGTGACGGCCTGCACCAGGCCATTGAGGCAAAGGAAAACGTAAGGGTGCAGCGGGAAAGCAAAACGCTTGCCACCATCACTTTTCAGAACTATTTCCGGATGTACCACAAATTGTCCGGTATGACCGGTACGGCAAAGACCGAGGAGAATGAGTTCCAATCCATTTATGGGCTGGATGTTGTAGTCATTCCCACCAACAAGCCCATGATCCGTGAGGATTTGAACGATGTGGTATATCTTACGGAAAAAGGGAAGTTCAACGCGGTGGTGGAAGAGATTGCCCAGCGGCATGCAAAAGGACAACCTCTGCTGGTGGGGACCATTTCCATCGAGACCTCGGAGATGCTGAGCGATATGTTGAAATGCCGGGGGATTCCTCATCAGGTATTGAATGCGAAGTTCCATGAAAAGGAAGCCGAGATCATTGCCCAGGCCGGAAAGTATAATGCCGTTACCATCGCCACCAATATGGCAGGACGCGGCACTGATATTATTCTGGGAGGCAATCCTGAGCTGCTGGCCAGGAGGGAAATGCGGCAGCAGGGCTATTCCGATGGAATGCTCAACGAAGTGACCGGTTTCAATGAAACAGCCGACGAAGAGCTGCTGGAAGCGCGAAAGGTATACGCCGGCCTCTATCAGAAATACGACAAACAGGCAAGGCAGGAACGGAAACAGGTCGTAAAGCTGGGTGGTCTGCACATTATAGGTACGGAGCGGCATGAAAGCCGGCGCATTGACAACCAGCTCCGGGGACGTTCCGGCCGTCAGGGAGATCCGGGATCCTCGCGGTTTTATATTTCCCTGGAAGATGATCTGATGCGGCTGTTTGGATCGGATCGGATCAAGGGCATTGTTTCTTCCCTGGGAATGGAGGAGGATCAGCCCATTGAGCACAAGCTGCTTTCCGGACAGATCGAGCAGGCGCAGAAACGGGTGGAAGGCAATAACTTTGATATCCGCAGGAATGTACTCCAGTATGACGATGTCATGAACACACAGCGTGGAATTATTTATAAGCAGCGGCGCAGTGTGCTGGAAGGGGAGAATCTGCGGGACAGCATTGTGGATATGGTGTCGACCCTGATCGATTCCGCTGTTGAGACCTATGCCGGGGATGCGAGCCATCCCGAGGATTGGAACTGGAAGGGCCTGCTGACCTATCTTGGAAAGATCTGCATACCACCGGGTACCTTCAACACGGATGACGAGCAGATCTATGATCTGACCCGGCCGGCTGCGAAGGAAAAGCTGATGAAAATTGCGGAAAAGGTTTACCGCAGACAGGATGAAGTCAACGGGAACGAGCGGATGCGGGAAGTGGAACGGGTGATTACCCTCAGAGTGGTGGATCAGAAGTGGATGGACCACATTGATGCCATGGACCAGCTGCGGCAGG
>DAINCI010000152.1:0-4496 GCA_036732425.1 Bacillota bacterium | reverse complement strand
TTTGATCACCTAAGCTTCACTCCTTCCCTTATTTCTTACCTGCTTTTCCTTCCTTTCGAAGGATTCTTTCATTCTCATATTTGATACCTTTGCCCTTATAGGGCTCCGGCTCACGAATCCGCCGTACCTTTGCGGCCATTTCACCAACTGCCTGTTTATCCATTCCCCTGACAATGATTCGGTTGGCTGCCGGTACTTCAAATTCCACTCCATTTTCCTCCGGGACCTCCACCGGATGCGAGTATCCAACGGTCAGAACCAGTTTCTTACCCTGCTTCTGTGCACGATAACCGACTCCATTGATCACCAGAGTCTTTTCATATCCTTTGGTGACCCCGTCCACCATGTTCTGTATCAGCGCCCGGCTTAAACCGTGCAATGATTTTTGAGGCTTACTGTCGTTTGGACGCTCTACTTTTATGAGATTCCCTTCCACGGAAACCCGCATATCCTTGTGAATCTTCTGTGTCAGCTGTCCCTTTGGCCCTTTTACGGCCACTACATTGTCATCGCCGACCGATACGGATACTCCATCGGGCACCTGTACAGGAAGCTTTCCAATCCGTGACATACATTACACCGCCTTCCTCTTTGCTAATTCTGCCTGCCCATCCGTTACCAGACGTAGCACAGGACTTCTCCGCCGACACCCAGCTTTCTGGCCTGTTTGTCGGTCATTACGCCCTTTGAGGTGGAAATGATGGCAATCCCCAGTCCACCCAGTACCTTGGGGATCTCATCCTTGTTTGCATAAACTCTCAGACCGGGCTTGCTGATTCTCTTCAATCCGCTGATGACACGTTCATTGTCTTTGGTATATTTCAACGTAAGCTTCAAAGTACCCTGATTTCCGTCGTCAATTACGGTATATCCCTTGATAAGCCCCTCCTCTGCCAATATATCTGCAATCGCCTTCTTCATATTAGAAGCCGGTACCTGTATCACTTCATGCTTTACAACCAGTGCATTCCTTATGCGGGTCAGCATATCTGCAATGGGATCTGTCATAACCATATCTTCTACCTCCTTCCAGTCTCGACCCTCTACCAGCTCGCCTTCCTGACACCGGGGATCTGTCCTTTATAGGCCAGCTCCCGGAAGCATATCCGGCAAATACCATATTTCTTCAGGACTGCATGGGGACGTCCGCACAATCTGCATCTTGTATAGGCACGGGTTGAATACTTGGGCTTACGCTGCTGCTTCGCCCTCATTGATTTTTTTGCCACTTATCTGTTTCCTCCTTCCATTGGATTCCTCAGCTTCTGGTAGCAAAAGGCATACCCAAAAGCCGTAACAGTTCTCTTCCTTCTTCATCGGTCCGGGCGGTTGTCACAAATATGACATCCATTCCCCTTACCTTATCCACCTTATCATAGTTGATTTCCGGGAAAATCAGCTGCTCTTTGATTCCCAGCGCATAATTGCCCCTGCCGTCAAAGGAATTCTCCGATACTCCCCGGAAATCCCGTACGCGGGGAAGAGCAATGCTTACCAGTCGATCCAGGAACTCATACATTTTATCGCCGCGAAGCGTCACCTTTGCTCCGATATTCATGCCTTCCCTTACCTTAAAGGCAGCCACGGATTTCCTGGCTTTGGTTACAACGGGCATCTGTCCTGTTATGGTCGCCAGCTCCTGGACAGCGGCATCAAGAAACTTCGGGTTTTCCTTCGCATCCCCGACTCCCATATTGATCACGATCTTTTCGAGTCTGGGAACCTGCATCACATTTTTATATTCAAATTTGTCCATCAGATCGGACATCGCTTCATTTTTATAAAAATCTTTCAACCGAGCCAAATCTTTTACCTCCCTTCTGAGAAGAACTAATCATTGAATAATTCGTTGCAGACCTTGCAGACGCGCACCTTGGTTCCATCTTCCAGTATTTTGTGGCCTACACGGGTCCGCTTGTTGCACTTCCCACAAACAAGCATGGCTTTGGAAGCATCAATGGCGGCTTCCTGACGGATCCTTCCTCCCTGCTGGTTTGCACCTGTGGGTTTCTTGTGCCGGGTCACAAAATTGACCCCTTCCACAATGATTTTGCCTTCCCTGGGATATGCAGTCAGCACTTTTCCCCGCTTTGATTTATCTTTTCCGGAAATGATTTCTACGGTATCTCCTTTTTTCACATGCATTTTCCCTGGTTTTTTCACCACAGCAATCACCTCCTTTTATAATACTTCCGGGGCGAGAGAGATGATTTTCATATAATCCTTCTCTCTCAGTTCTCTGGCGATCGGGCCAAAGATACGGGTACCCCTGGGTTGCTTCTGATCATCTATGATTACTGCCGCATTGTCATCAAATTTAATAAACGAACCATCCGGCCTTTGCGTGCCCTTGGTCGTGCGAACAATGACAGCCTTTACGACATCGCCCTTTTTAACAACACCGCCGGGTGTTGCACTTTTAACAGATGCTACAATCGAGTCCCCTATATTTCCATACTTTCTCGTGGAACCTCCCAGGACATTGATGCACATCAGTTCCTTCGCGCCGGTATTGTCCGCCACTCTCAACCGGGTCTGCTTCTGAATCATATTATACCCTCCTTTCGGTAGTGGACCGATTATTGTGCCCTTTCAACGACTTCAACCAAACGCCAGCGCTTGTCGCGGCTGATCGGCCTGGTTTCCATAATCTTTACGCGGTCCCCGATCTGACAGGTATTTTCTTCGTCATGGGCTTTCAGTCTGTTTGTCCGATTCATGGTCTTTCCGTACAGCTTATGCTTCACACGGCTTTCGATCAAAACCACAATGGTTTTATCCATCTTATTGCTTACGACTTTGCCGATGCGGACCTTCCGGTTTCCTCTTGTTTCCTCGGCCACAAATATTCCTCCTTTTCCTCAAGCCTCCATGGCTTTCAATTCCCGTTCTCTAAGAATCGTTTTTACTCTGGCAATATCCTTTTTTACTTCCCGGATCCTCATGGGATTCTCCAACTGCCCGGTGGCCAGCTGGAATCGAAGGTTAAACAACTCACTCTTGAGCTCGGAACATTTCTGATTCAGCTCATCCTGTGTCATATCCCGGAATTCATTCGCCTTCATTGCCTTCACCACCCAATTCTTCTCTAGTCACAAACCTGGTCTTGACCGGAAGTTTGTGCGCTGCCAGGCGGAGTGCCTCTCTGGCTGTCTCTTCGGGTATCCCTGCCACTTCAAACAGGATCCTGCCGGGCTTTACAACTGCCACCCAATATTCAGGAGAACCTTTTCCTTTCCCCATACGGGTTTCAGCGGGTTTCTCCGTAACAGGCTTATCCGGAAATATCTTGACCCAGACATTCCCGCCTCTTTTCATAAAACGAGTCATGGCAATCCTTGCTGCTTCAATCTGATTGCTGGTAATCCAGCAGGGATCCAATGCCTGCAGACCATATTGACCGTAAGTGACGGTATTCCCGCGCGTTGCCTTGCCTTTCATTCTGCCCCGGAATACCCTGCGGCGTTTTACTCTTTTCGGCATCAACATATTATTTTCCTCCTTCCGCAACCGGTCTGTTTTTCGCCTTCGGAAGGACCTCTCCTTTGTAAATCCATACCTTTACTCCGATTCCTCCGTAGGTTGTTTTTGCTTCCGCAAACCCATAGTCGATATCAGCCCGCAATGTCTGCAGAGGTATGGTTCCTTCATGGTATCCTTCTTTCCGTGCAATATCCGTTCCGCCAAGACGCCCGGACACCATGGCCTTGATTCCCTTTGCCCCGGCTTTCATGGTCCTTTGCATTGTCTGCTTCATCGCTCTGCGGAAGGAAATCCTGCGTTCCAGCTGTGCTGCAATATTCTCTGCAACCAACTGCGCATCCAGGTCCGGGTACTTGACCTCTACTATATTTAAAATTGTCGTTTTCTTCGTAAACTTTTCAATTTCCCTTTTCAAGGCATCCACGCCAGTACCGCCTTTTCCAATTACAATACCGGGCTTGGCGGTAAAGATATTCACCTTTACGCGGTTTGCAGCACGCTCAATTTCAATCTTGGAGATCCCTGCATGAAAAAGTTTCTTTTTCAGCATATCCCTTAACTGCACGTCCTCAATCAGATTGTCTGCAAAATCCTTCCTGGAAGCATACCATCTGGCATCCCAATCCTTGATGATTCCGACTCTAAGTCCATGGGGATTCACTTTCTGACCCACTTATCCATCCCTCCTTATTCTTGTACTTGTTCCAGTTCATCCAATACGATATGGATATGACTGGTCCGCTTCCGAATGCGGTTTGCCCTGCCCTGAGCCCTTGCGCGCAAACGCTTCAGGGTCGGCCCTTCATTTGCGGTAACCTCAGCGACATACAAACGATCCGAGTCCATGTCCAGATTGTTTTTCGCGTTGGCTGCTGCAGATTTCAACAGCTTGGCAACTGGCTCGGACGCTGCCTTCGGTGTATATTCCAATATGGCAAGTGCTTCCCTGACCGTTTTCCCGCGTATCATGTCAATCACAATCTTTACCTTTCTGGAAGAAATGCGGACATAAC
>DAINCI010000151.1:0-4509 GCA_036732425.1 Bacillota bacterium | reverse complement strand
ATAAGCTTTGTCACGAAAGAGGTGAGGACAATGAAGCCAAACATTCATCCAAAATATGGAAAAGCAGTGGTAAAGTGTGCTTGTGGGGAGACTTTTGTTACCGGCTCCACTCAGAAGGAGCTCCGGGTTGAAATATGTTCCAAATGCCATCCATTCTTTACCGGAAAGCAAAAACTGGTGGACACCGGCGGACGTGTGGAGCGATTCCGGAAGAGATATGGAATGTCCGCCGACGAGAAGTAGTTTTTCGAAACAAAGTACAGATTGGGGTTCCCCTGGTCTGTATTTTTTGTAGGGAGATGAAGGAATGCGAAAGAGTATGATTGGCGGTCAGGCTGTCATGGAGGGAGTGATGATGAAAGCTCCTGATTCCATGGCCATTGCCGTGAGGCGGTCGGATGGATCCATTGAGGTGAAGAAATCTGCCGCGACCACCGTAAAGGACAAATATCCCATATTGAAATTGCCCATTCTGCGGGGAATCGTGACTTTTGCGGAGACCATGGTAATGGGCGTAAAATCCCTTTTGACGTCGGCGGAGCTGTATGGGGACGAGGAAGAGGAATACAAGCCCTCCCGGTTTGAAACCTTCCTGTCGGACAAAATGGGGAAAAGCCTGGACGATATCGTGATCGCTTGCTCTGTGGCGATTGCTGTTATTTTTTCCATCGCTTTGTTTGTATTCCTGCCGGCATCTCTGTCCGGCCTGCTCCGGCATTGGATATCCAATCATGTGGTCCTGAATATTGTCGAAGGATTTCTTCGCCTGGGGATTTTTCTGATCTATTTATCGCTTGTTTCCCGGATGAAAGACATCCGAAGGGTTTTTGAATACCATGGCGCGGAGCATAAAACCATTCATTGCTATGAACATGAAGAGGAACTGACTCCGGAGAATGCACGGAAATATTCCACCCTGCATCCCAGATGCGGTACGGCATTCCTGCTGATTGTCATGTTGATCAGCATTCTTTTGTTTTCTTTTCTGGGATGGCAGAATATTTTCCTTCGCATGCTCAGCCGCATTCTGCTTCTTCCTGTCGTTGGGGGTCTGGCCTATGAGGTGACACGGCTTGCCGGGAAAAGCGATGCCCTGCCGGTCCGGATCATCATGTATCCCGGGATGATGCTTCAAAAGCTGACCACCCGGGAGCCGGATGATCAGCAGTTGGAGGTGGCGATCCGCGCCTTTGTGGCAGCTACGGAAGGCGTGGAGGAAAGCGGCGGCATGGAAGGAGAGAAAACAAATGGGACAGCCGGGCCTGATGGACGCCCTGAGGGCGGGCCAACGGTTGCTGCAAAGCAGGGCACCTGAGTCTGCCCGGCTGGAATGTGAGATGTTGTTGTCCCATATCCTTGGATGTCAGCGGCACCAGCTGTATATCCGGGGCAATGCGCCGTTGTCCCGGGAGCAGCGGTCTGCTTTTCGCAGTATGCTGGATCGGCGCCGGAAGGGGGAGCCGATTCAGTATATTCTTGGCAGCAGGGAGTTTATGGGACTTCCTTTTCATGTGGATGACCGGGTTTTGATCCCTCGGTGGGAAACGGAGACCCTGGTGGAATGGCTGCTGAATCGATGGAAATCGGGGCCGGTGCATATTCTGGACCTGGGTACCGGAAGCGGCGCCATTGCAGTGAGTCTGGCGTTCTATTTGCCTGCTTCCCGGATCACGGCAGTGGATATCGGGGAGGAAGCCCTGCTTGCCGCACGGGAAAATGCGGAGCAGAACGGAGTGGCAGACCGGATCCGGTTTCTGCAGGGGGATCTGTTCTGCGCCCTGGAGGATGCGGGCGTCGGGGAATGTTTTGATGGGATCGTCTCCAATCCGCCCTATATTCCTACCGGTGACATCGGGGGACTGATGACGGAGGTCCGGGACTATGAGCCCAGGATTGCCCTGGATGGGGGAGAAGACGGCCTGGGCTATTATCGGAGAATAGCCCGGGCAGCTTCTCCCTTTTTGAATCAGGATGGTCTGGTCGCGGTGGAAATGGGATATGGCCAGAGCCCGCAGGTCCAGGATATCTTTTTGCAGACAGGAAATTATACCTTTGGGGAAATCCGCAAGGATCTGGCAGGGACGGAACGGATGGCGATATTCTTGAAAAGGCAGGGGGAACCAGATGTTTGACAAATTAAGGTTTATGGAGGATCGATATGAGGAACTGAGTCAACTCCTTGCCGATCCGAATGTGATCAGCCGACAGGAGGAATGGCAGCGCCTGGTCCGGGAGCATGCTTCCCTGGAGGAGATCGTGGTTCGCTATCGGCAGTACCGAAAGGCGGAGAAAGAGGAGAAGGATACGGAGGAACTGCTGCACAGCACCCATGACAGGGAACTGCGGGAGATCGCAGAGCAGGAGCAAAAGGATCTGAAGGGAAAAATGGATACATTGCTCCATGAGATCAAACTGCTTCTTCTGCCCCGGGATCCCATGGATGAAAAGAATGTCGTCATGGAAATCCGCAGCGGCGCCGGCGGGGAAGAGGCGGCCCTGTTCGGGGCCGTGTTGTTCCGGATGTACAGCCGCTATGCCGAGCGGAAGGGATGGAGGATTGTTGTCACCAGTGCCAGCTACACGGACATCGGAGGGGTCAAGGAACTGATTTATATCGTGGAGGGAAAGGGAGCCTACAGCCGTCTGAAATACGAAAGCGGGGTTCACAGGGTGCAGCGTGTGCCTGTGACGGAGTCCGGCGGCAGGATTCATACCTCCACCGCCACGGTTGCCGTTTTACCGGAGGCGGAGGAAGTGGATGTCGAGATCAATCCCAATGATCTGCGGATTGATGTCTACCGGTCTACAGGGCATGGCGGGCAAAGCGTTAATACCACGGATTCTGCCGTTCGGGTCACCCATATTCCCACCGGGGTGGTGGTGACATGCCAGGATGAGAAATCCCAGCTGAAAAACAAGGAAAAGGCCATCCGGGTCCTGCGGTCCCGCTTGCTGGACCAGGTCACGCAGGAAAAGGAGTCCGAATATGCACAAAATCGCAGGCGTCAGATCGGGACGGGGGACCGCAGTGAACGGATCCGTACCTACAATTATCCTCAGGGGCGGGTGACCGATCATCGGATCGGGCGGACCATCCACCGGCTGGATGATTTTCTGGACGGAGATCTGGATGAAATGCTGGATGCGCTGATTTCCGCAGAACAGACAAAAAAGCTGAAGGATCTGGAATCCGGCCGGCACGACTGATTTTTGTCCACCGGCATCCATGGACGTGGATGAAAGATGGTTCCGGATGCGTTATCTTTATGCATTTCATCTGGCATCCATGGATATGGAGGAGAAGGAGATGAATGGCATGGAATACCATGGATGGCAGGAGATAATAAAGTAAGTTCACAGCACTACAGGGAGAAGACAGAATGAAAACACAGATTTTAAAAATAGAGGATCCCATCCGCTGCAGGCGGGAGATGTTCGAAGCCGCGCAGCGGATCCGTCATGGGGAAGTGGTGGCCTTTCCGACGGAAACGGTATATGGTCTGGGCGCAAATGCCCTGGACGGGAAAGCGGTAAAAGGTATTTTTGAGGCAAAGGGAAGGCCAGGCGACAATCCGCTGATTGTACATATTGAAAACATTGCTCAGTGGGACGCCCTGGTAACCGGGATCCCGGAAAAGGCAAGGATTCTGGCGGAAACTTTCTGGCCGGGGCCAATGACCATGATTCTGAAGAAAACAGGGAAAGTACCGGCGGCGGTATCTGCCGGACTGGATACGGTGGGGGTGCGGATGCCCTCCCATCCGGTGGCCCGGGAGCTGATCCGGTTGTCCGGAGTCCCGATTGCCGCACCCAGCGCAAATCGGTCCGGCCGTCCCAGCCCCACGAAGGCAGAACATGTCCTGGAGGATATGAATGGCCGGATTCCCCTGATACTGGACGGGGGAAAAGCAAATGTGGGACTGGAGTCCACGGTATTGGACATGACCGGGGAAATTCCGGTGATTCTCCGACCCGGCGGGATTACGCCGGAAATGCTGGAAAAGGCGATTGGACCGGTACAGGTCGATCCCCATGTCATGAAGCCGATTGCGGACGGACAGAAAGTAAAATCCCCCGGCATGAAATATAGGCACTATGCGCCAAGGGCGCCGGTTACCATTGTCCGCGGGGATCCGGACAAGCTGTCCCGATATGTGGAGCGGGAAGCTCGCAGGCTGCAGGCGGACGGGAAACGGATCGGGATTCTGGCAACCGACGAGACCATGGGACATTATACCGTCGGAATTGTGCGGACCATGGGGAGTCGGAAGCATCCGGCCCAGCTGGCAGCCAGTCTCTTTGCACTGCTTCGGGAAATGGACCATCTGGGAGTGGATCAGATTCTGGCAGAAGGTGTGGAGGATCATGATGAAGGACTTGCCGTCATGAATCGGATGACCCGTGCTGCCGGTTTTCATATTGTTGACGTGTAAGGAGCGTGTCGGCATTGAATATTCTTTTTGTCTGTACCGGCAATACCTGCCGAAGTGCCATGGCGGAGGAGATGCT
>DAINCI010000150.1:0-4567 GCA_036732425.1 Bacillota bacterium | reverse complement strand
AAAATGCTTGCTACGACCAGGAGTGCTAATCCCAAGGGCATAATTTGTCACCTCTTGTTGAATTTGATTCAGGATTATCATTCCCTTTCCCAGGAAGTTGTATGCCATTCCTTTTGGCCAAAAAGCAAAAAAGAAACCAATGGAATATCGGTTTCTTTCATCCCTTTACCACATATTCAGCTATCTCTATTTTTCTTTCATCAGTTTGTCCAGTTCCTCCACAAATGTGTTGATGTCCTTGAATTGCCGATAGACGGAGGCAAACCGGACATAAGCCACTTCGTCCAGGGACTTCAGCCTTTCCATAACCATTTCCCCTATCCGCTGACTGGTGATCTCCCGATCCAGGGAATTGTAGACCTGCTTCTCGATGTCCTGTACAACCGCCTCCAGATCCTTCATGGTTATCGGTCGTTTCTCACAGGCCTTCAGCAGTCCGGAAAGGATTTTGTCGCTGTCAAAGACCTCCCGGCGTCCGTCCTTCTTTACAACCAGAATGGGGATATGTTCCACCTTCTCATATGTGGTAAACCGTTTGCCGCAATGGGTGCATTCCCTTCTGCGACGGATCGTCGTGCCTTCGTCCGTAGGCCTGGAATCCACAACCTTGCTGTCCACAGCAAAACAAAATGGGCACTTCATTCACAGAACCTCCCTGAAGTTGTCTGTCGTACCCATTATATTATCTTTCTGCCTTTTCGTCCATCTTTTTTGAGCCTTATTTGCATTGGATTCCCAATGGAACGATTTATGGCACAGGCTGGACTTCCACATCCACCAGTACCACATCATCCCCAATTTTCCGGATTCTTTCCCATGGGATCACCAAATCGTCCCCCTCCCGCAGCAGCCCCAGGAAACGACTGGCTCCGGGAACGACAATGGCTGTGATACGGCCTTCGTTCAAATTGAATTCCATATCAATAATATTGCCCAGTCTTCGTCCATCCCGGATGTTAATGACCTCTTTCGTTCGAAAATCCGATGATTTTTGCAAAAAACCACCCCGCAATCCCAATCTCTTTTACTATAGTATTTGCGGAGTATGAAAAAGATGACTCCCGGCAGAGGAAGTCCATGATAAATTTTCAGATATATTTGCGCATATGCTTCAATGCCGTTTTTTCCAGTCGGGAAACCTGTGCCTGGGAGATGCCAATCTCCTCAGCCACTTCCATCTGGGTCCTCCCATCGAAGAAGCGGAGGGTAAGGATGAGCTTTTCCCTTTTATTCAGCTTTTTCATGGCTTCCTTGAGAGCGATTCCCTCCAGCCAGGTTTCATCCTGATTCTTTTCATCGCTGACCTGATCCATGACAAAAATAGCGTCTCCATCGTCATGATAGATGGGTTCAAACAGGGAAATGGGATCCTGAATGGCGTCCATGGCAAAAACGACTTCTTCCCTCGGAAGGTCCAGTTCTTTTGCAATTTCAGAAACCGTAGGCTCCCTGGAATTTTTGTTGATCAGCTGATCCCTCACCTGCAGGGCCCGATAGGCCGTATCCCTCAGAGACCGGCTGACCCGAATGGAATTGTTGTCCCGGAGATATCTGCGTATCTCGCCGATGATCATGGGCACTGCATACGTGGAGAACCGTACATTCTGTGACACATCAAAATTATCAATTGCCTTGATCAGACCAATACAGCCGACCTGAAACAGATCATCAATGTGTTCCCCCCTGTTGTGAAACCTCTGTATGACGCTCAAAACCAGCCTCAGATTGCCTTTTATAAACGTTTCCCTGGCACTTTCGTCTCCGGCATGTATACGCGAAAACAATTCCATCATTTCCTCGTTGGTCAAAACAGGCAACTTTGAAGTATTGACTCCACAAATTTCAACCTTGTTCGTGAGCATGCATTTTCCCCTCCATCCATATCTGAAATCAGGACCCTGTTATTACAAAAGTATTGCCCTGGACGGAGAGATTTATTCCTTTAAACCATTTGACTGATTTCCTTTTTCAGCCTTTTGATGATACGCTTTTCCAGCCTGGAAATATAGGATTGCGAGATGCCCAGCAGATCGGCAACCTCCTTCTGCGTTTTTTCCGAACCGTCCCGAAGGCCGAACCGAAGCTCAATAATGCTGCGTTCCCTGCGGGTCAGCCGGCTCATTGCCAGGTTCAAAAGCTCCTTGTCCACCTCATCTTCGATGTACTTGTATACCAGGTCGTTCTCCGTTCCCAGAATATCAGACAACAGCAATTCATTTCCATCCCAGTCGACGTTGAGTGGTTCATCCAGGGAGACTTCCGATTTAATTTTCCCATTGCGTCTCAAATACATCAGGATTTCGTTTTCAATGCAGCGGGAAGCATAGGTGGCCAACTTGATTTTCTTGGACGGATCAAATGTGTTGACCGCTTTGATGAGCCCGATGGTGCCAATGGAGATCAGGTCCTCCACACCGACTCCGGTATTTTCAAATTTTCGGGCAATATAGACCACCAGCCGGAGATTGCGCTCAATCAATGTATTTTTTACGGAAGCATCGCCTTTGCTCAGCCTGCCGATCAGAAAGGTTTCCTCTTCCCCGGACAGGGGAGGCGGCAGTGCTTCGTTGCCGCTGATATAATTGATGAACCGGTTCTTCAGAATTTTCAGCTTGCCGGTCATCCGAATCCATAGGACCCGGCAGTACATCCTGGTCTTCTGATAAAGGAACATTCACAACTCCTCCTGCTATGGTATAATTTGTGGCTGAATCAAAGCATGGTATTCCTCGCTGCCGGACAATCTCTGGTTCCGGATGCCGATCAGAACCTCCCCGATTTCCGTCCAGGTGCCATCCACCTGAATCCGGACCCGGTCCGGCCGGAAGGCAAGAAGAAGGCTTTCGGAATGCCCCAGGGTATGATAGGGTACCATACGGAACCGGCTGATCCACCTGGAATCGGCCATTACCCGGGTAATGACCTCCAGATTGTCTTCCCTGCCTTCCTGAAATATCTTTCGTATTTCAGACGGCAGAAGATCCTGAATCTGCTCAAACTCCACCACCATGACCGGAATTCCGGAAATCGGGTCCGTCAGCTCGTTCCCGGTATCCAAAAAAGCATCGGTACCGATGCTTTCCCCATCAAACCCCACCTCCACCGGATAAATCAATTGATGGCGGTTCAGCCGGAGCCGAAGAAGCGGCCACAGCCAGCGATACAGCACAATCACGCAAACTACGGAAAAAATGACAATCGTCAGGGGAAAGTCCCGGATAAAAAAAACACCATTGGTCACTGTAATACCGGCATTGCAGAAATAATAAATCCCAAAGGCCGTTCCGCCCAGCAAAAACGTTGCACCATAAAAAAGTCCGAAAAGTTTCATAAAATCCCGGAAGCCGGAAATCCGGAATCCGATGACCAGCATGGCAAGGGACAGCAGTACTTTCAACGGAAACCGGGAAAGGATGGAAAAGCCGGGAAGAATCAGAAAAATCGCATAGACTGCGCCAACGCCGGCAGAACACCATAATCTCCACATGGGAGAGGCGTTTCCGGACAACTTCCGAGTGATCCAGTTCAAAATAAAATTAAGGAACAGATTATCCAGCCAGATGACATCCAGATAGCGATACTCCACCCCAACCCCATCCTTTGTAAAGGCGGACCTGCCTCTTGTTGTCCTTATTATAACCTATCTGTAAAAAGAATCCTGTCAAATGGTGGTCATCCGGACAAAAAAATAACGACAATAAATGCTCCTTATTGTCGCTATTCCGCTCTTGCCGTGCTTCTTTCCACGGATCCCTTTCCCGGAGAAGTGTCCGCTTCTTTCCCTTCCCCACTGTGACAAAGAATCCACCGCTTTATTTGATCCGGTTGCGGCGCAGAAATGTCGGAATATCCAGGTCATCTTCATCGGTCTTTGTTGTGGAAGGCGTTTCTTTTTCAATGGTTTTGCCGGCCCGCCGCCGATCCTGCTTTTCTTCCTGCTTCTCAAAACCAGTGGCAATGACAATGATCTGAATCTCATCTTCCAGGCTTTCATCAATGACAGCACCGAAAATAATATTTGCGTCAGGATCCGCGGATTCGGCAACCAGCTCCGCTGCTTCATTTACCTCAAATAATCCCAGGTTGGGTCCCCCGGTGATATTCAGCAGGACGCCCTTGGCTCCTTCAATGGTGGTTTCCAGCAGCGGACTCTGAATGGCCTGCTTCGCAGCATCCGTTGCACGGTTGTCTCCGCTGCCCTTCCCGATCCCCATATGGGCAAGGCCCTGTTCCTTCATAATGGTGCGGACATCCGCAAAGTCCAGGTTCACCAGACCCGGTACGGCTATCAGATCGGAAATGCCCTGTACGCCCTGCCGCAGAACATCATCCGCGACCTTGAAGGCATCCAGCATGGAGGTTCTCTTTTCCACTACCTGGAGCAACCTGTCATTGGGTATCGTGACCAGGGTATCTACCTTCTCCTTCAGCTGAGCAATACCGTTTTCCGCATTTTTCGCACGCCTCTTGCCCTCGAACAGGAAAGGCCTGGTGACCACTCCAACCGTCAGAATCCCCTGATCCCTGGCGATCTCGGCTACAATCGGAGCTGCTCCGGTACCGGTGC
>DAINCI010000149.1:0-4651 GCA_036732425.1 Bacillota bacterium | reverse complement strand
CGGGGAGAAGACAGCATTTCCCTGTTCCGGATTGACAGGGATACAGGGAACCTTACGCACATCACCAATATTTCCACACAGGGGAAGACTCCCAGGGATTTTCTGCTGGATCATACCGGTTCCCTTTTGCTTTGTGCCAATCAGGATACGGATAATCTGATCATTTATCGTATCTCCAGGCAAGACGGTACAATTGTACCCATCAGGGAAATCAAAGGAATTTCCATGCCGGTATGTATTTTGGAGAATTTTGGCCGGCAATGATCCATATGACGGGCATTGAGGGCCAGTGTGGGCAGGAACAAGGTTCCTGATTTGTGAAGGAGAATGAGGAGCCATGGAAGGAGAAAATCATGAGAAAAGCAGTTATCATTCCCGATTCTTTTAAGGGCACGTTAAGTTCTGTGGAAATATGCAGTATTCTGAGCGGTAAAATAAAGGAACATTTCCCGCACTGTGAAGTCGTCGCCATCCCTGTGGCGGATGGCGGGGAAGGCAGTGTCGATTGCTTTCTGGAAGCATTGGGCGGAGAAAAGGTTTCCGTTTCGGTAAAGAATCCCTTTTTTGAAGAGTTGGATTCCTTTTATGGACTGCTGCAGGATGGCAGGACAGCGGTGGTTGAAATGGCCGCCTGCGCAGGGCTGCCTCTGGCAGAAGGCAGGAAGGATCCCTGCAAAACCACTACCTATGGGGTTGGTCAGCTCATTCTGGATGCGGCAGAAAGAGGGGCCGGAAAGATCATTGTCGGCCTTGGCGGCAGCAGTACAAATGACGGCGGCTGCGGAGCTGCTGCTGCGGTCGGCGTGAAGTTTTACAATGCGGAAAATGAGGAATTTGTTCCGGTAGGCGGAACCCTGAATGAGATTAAGCGGATTGAACCATCCGGCCGGGCAAAAATCCTGGATGGCGTCGAGATCGTTACGATGTGTGATATTGACAATCCGATGTACGGGCCGGCAGGGGCTTCTCATGTGTTTGGACCGCAGAAGGGTGCGGATCCTCAGATGGTCTTGCAGTTGGAGGAAGGCGTGCGGCACCTGGCAGATGTGATAAAAAGAGACCTGCATCAGGATTTGGGGGAGATTCCCGGGACTGGGGCGGCAGGCGCCATGGGGGCTGGAATGATTGCGTTTTTCCATTCGAAATTGCAGATGGGAATCGAAACGGTCCTGGACACGGTTCATTTTGATTCTGTTATTTCGGATGCAGACATGGTATTTACCGGGGAAGGGAAGATGGATGGTCAGAGCCTCCGGGGCAAGGTTGTAATCGGAGTGGCAGGGAGAGCCCATAAGCAAAATGTCCCGGTTACCGTGATTGTTGGCGGGGCGGAGGAAGGCATTGATGCGGCATATAACGTGGGAGTATCGTCTGTCTTTACGATCAACCGAATGCCGGAAGCCTTTGAGACCAGCCGCTACAAAAGCAAGGAGAACCTGGCTTTTACGATGGATAATATATTGCGGTTGATGAAAAGTGTGTCCAAAACCTGAAAATTTCGTATGCTTTCGGATCCCTGCCTGTTTCCACTCCAGGGAGAAAATTGACTACATGCTGAAGTTCCGGCCTTTTTCGGTATTCCATGATAACCCTGCGTTTGATATCGCTGAGGTCATTCGGTGGAAGACGGACTTCAGGCAATACGCTTGGAGATACGTTGAGAGCAGTACAGATGTCGGCAGGAATATCCACATCAGGGCGGTTTATGCCCTTTTCCCAATTTGACACACGGCTGTTGCTGATGCCGATCTTTTCTGCCAGTTCCTTCTGGCTTAGACTTCGTGCTTTCAGGTATTTGCGCGGCCGTGGATCAATATTATAGCTTACAATATGAATATCACCTCTTTTTGTCATTGATTAAATTGCCAGGGAACACCTACTCCATCCACATACACTCATCTTTTTTGTAAATATCAACCCTCATTATTATTATGCTTCAAATATGTCAAAAAATCTATTTGTTATGCGCTCAAGGTTTACCCGGAAACTTTTATTGGGCTCAAAGGCCCTTAATGGAAGCTGTGAGGCATGGATATTGTCATATGGTCATTTACATATGCATATACATAGCATATGAATATTAGTGGTCATAGCATGACAGGCTGTTCCTGGCAGTTGTCTGTTTGCTGTTAATAAATGCTGTGCAACAAAATCCTAGGGATATGAAGGGGAGGTGCTTGTTAGAAAAACCTGACTATTTGTGTAGATTGGGAGATCAGCAGTCATTTGAGCTCAGGAAGGGAGAAGAAAGGAATGGGGAACAAGAAGAAAGGAATGAACAAGGGACTGATTTGTTTTCTATGTGGTTTGTTGATAGCATCTTTTGTACTTTCAGCATGTTCTTCCGGGAATTCGGATGTCGCGTCAAAGTCTCCAAAAGAATCGGACAATAAAAAAGGGGCCAATGCCGGTAAGTCAGGTTCACCAAAAGAAGTGAATCTGGATGGGGTTAAGCTGTCCTATTGGGTGCCATTTGGCGGTACTTCCAGGCAGGAGATCCAGGATTTTTCCCAGAATCTGGCCTACATGGAAAAGGAAAAGCAGACAGGTGTAAAGGTGGAATGGATTCATCCGCCGGAAGGACAGGAGAATGAAACGTTTGCCGTTATGATTGCCTCCGATGAGCTGCCGGATCTCATTGAAACGGCTGAAAAATATAAAGGCGGGATTGACCGGGCAATTCACGATGGCATTTATATCAATATCAACGAACTCTGTGAGCAGTATGCTCCAAATTATATGAAGATCATTAACTCCGATCCCGAATTGAGAAAGGAAGTATATTCCGACACAGGCAATCTGATGGGCTTTAGCATGGTTTGTTCGGATTTGCCGGGGGATGATTGGACGATTACCCGGGAGAATCCCTGGTGCGGCCCGTTCATTCGTGGGGACTGGCTGGAAGAGCTGAATCTAAAAATCCCGAAAACCATTGACGATTGGACGGAAGCACTGACGCAGATGAAAGAGAAATACCATCCGGAGGTTGTCATGGCGATTGAGAAAACCGGCATCCAGAATTCCACTGGTGTATTTGTTACAGCCTTCGGGATTGCGCCGGAGTTTTACGTAAAGGACAATAAAGTATTGTGGGGTCCCGCACAGCCCGAGTTTAAAAATTATCTAAAGCTCATGCACAACTGGTACAAAGAAGGCCTGATTGATCCGGACTTTCCTACCCGGGATGCAAAAGAGACCGAATCCCAGTATATGCGCGGCCAGCTGGCTGCCAAAATGCAGGATGGCACGGCACTTCCCCTGAAGACAGAACTGGAAGATATACAGTTTGTGGGAGCGCCGTATCCGAAGTTGAACGATTCCTCCGACGAAATTCACTGGACATATCGCAATAATATGGAGCGTGGGTACTGGACCGTGATCACCAGGGACTGTAAAAACTCGGAGGCGGCAGTAAAGTGGATGGATTGGGGCTACGCAGTGGAAGGCGCCAATATCATGAACTTTGGGCCAAAGGGACAAACCTATGACGAAAAAAACGAGCTGGGTATGCCGCAGTATTTCAAAGAATTTGCGCCGCCGAACTGGGACATTAAGAACGAAGTTTTCCGGCGGCATAACGGCCCGTATCTGAAGAGTGATTATCGGTCCAACCCGCGTCGTTCCATCGATCGTCTGGAGAAATTCCGCGTTGTCTGGGAGGAGCAGCAAAAGAACCATGACGATTGGCACCTGCCACCCATTACGCTTACTGCAGAGGAAGGCGCGGAATCTGCCACCATTCTTTCGGATGCCAATACCTATCGTGATGAAATGATAGTCAAATTCATAACTGGAACGGAGCCTCTTTCAAAGTTTGATACTTATCAATCCACCATAAACGGATTTGGCATTGATCAGGTCTGCGAACTGTATAAAACTGCATTGAAACGTTACAACAAGCGCTAGGGAACTGGTAAATGGGCTCTAAAGAAAGGCACAATTTTCACAGAAAGCAGGGAAGAGCCAACTGAGGTTTTTCCCTGTTGATTCTGTTGATCAATCAAAGAGGTGAATTACATGACTCGGTCCATCATTCAAAAGGATTTTAAGAGAAACCGATATATCTATTTGATGGCATTGCCTGTGCTTGCCTATTATCTGCTGTTCCACTACCAGCCCATGTATGGCGCAATCATCGCCTTTAAGGACTTCACGCCTGCAGGTGGTATTCTGGGGAGCCCATGGGCAGGGCTGAAGCATTTTCATACTTTTTTTACTGGTCCCTATGCGTTTCGTTTGATCCGAAATACTTTTCTGATCAGTTTCTATGAATTGATCTTTGGATTCCCCGCACCGCTTCTGCTGGCCATTTTACTGAATGAGATCCTGGCAACCCGATATAAGCGCGTGATTCAAACACTCTCTTACCTTCCCCACTTTATCTCCCTTGTGGTAATCTGTGCCCTGATCAAAAACTTTACTGCCTCCACAGGACTTGTAAATGACATCATCGCTTTTTTCTTCGGGAAGAAGGCGCGCAGCACACTGCTCCAGGATCCATCAAATTTTCGGACGATATATGTCGTATCGGGCATCTGGCAGGGCGTGGGATGGGGATCCATTATTTATTTGGCTGCCATTTCTAAAATAGACCAACAGCTGTATGAGGCTGCAATTATTGATGGAGCTGGGCGGTTTGCCCGTATGGTGC
>DAINCI010000148.1:0-4780 GCA_036732425.1 Bacillota bacterium | reverse complement strand
TCCCCCATGTCGGCTGCGGTGCCGGAACACCAAAGCCCAGAAAGGACAACGTTGCTTCAGTGAGCATACAGGTGGCAAAATCCAGGGTTGCCGAAACCAGTATGACGGATATGACATTTGGAAGAATGTGCTTAAATACAATATTTCTTTTCTTCACTCCCACCGACCGGGCAGCAACTACGTACTCCTGTTCCCTCACGGAAAGCACCTGTGCGCGCACCAGCCGGGCCAGATTGGGCCAGGACAAAAAACCCAGTATCACCATAATGAGCCACACCTTTTGATTGGAACCCATGGAGTTCCCGATCAATGCGGACAGTATCATGACAAAGGGCAGGAACGGCAGCGAAACGATCATCTCTGTGATCCGCTGCAGGACAGTATCGATCTTTCCTCCAAAATAGCCGGATATACTCCCGATAAGAACGCCGATAATGGTGGAAATGATAACCGCCACACCGCCTACCATCATGGACATGCGCCCGCCGTTTACCAATCTTGTAAGGATATCCCTTCCCATTTCATCGGAACCAAGCGGGTATCCTTTCAATCCCCAGGTTTTGATGCTGCCGTCTTTGGTAATGGCATAATTTTGAAAGAATCCGGTATAAACCGCGGATACCTTTGTTCCCTGAAGGGATTTCGGCACCGTTGCCTGATGGTACTGATCCGCTCCCCAGGCAACCACTTCCCCGTCTTCAGTAACGGCGGTGTAATGATTTTTACCGCCCTGCAGGGCGACAATCCTGCTTTTTGTTTTCGGGACCTGGTTTTCCTTCCACTTCTGCGAAATGTTGCCCCATACAAACACTTCCCCCTGATCGTTGACTGCAGCCATGGTGGAAGAAGTGGCGGCAATATCCGTAACATTGCCCATATTCTTCGGGATTTCGGAATATCCGTTTTTCATGGAGCCCAGATACACGGCCTTCCCATCCGTCGTCCTCCCCAGAACAGCATCGGAGGTCAGCTCCACCTGAGCCAGCTGACCCTGATATGGGTGAAAGGCATTGTAGTCATTATTCATGTCATTTCCAAAAAAGTAACTGGTTCCATCTTCGGACAATACCACAGAGCTTTGATTCCCTGCCTTGATTTCCCGGATGTCGTCCAGCTGCTCCACGTCGGGTGGAATCTGTGTTTGCCCCTGCCTGCCATTGCCCCAGGCAAAAAGCTTTCCCTGATCGTTCAACGCCAGAATATGATCGTATCCGGCAACAAGGTCTACAATCTTTCCCATGTTGGCCGGAACATATTTTACATCAATTTTACTGGTGATCCCGGTTTTCCCCCAGATAAACAGCTTGCCATCCGTAGACGCCCCAACCGAAAAGGAGGGGCCGGTGGATATCACTGATACCTTTCCATTCGAGCCTCTCGGATAACTCATCATGTTCCTGCCGGGAGGCAGATTTTGCTGACTGGTGTCCGAATAGGACAAATCCAGGGGAAGAAAATAGGGAACAACCAGAGCAACAACAAAGATCATTAAAAAAACAATCAGCGCGGACATGGAAACCTTATTGTCCCGAAAGTTGTTGAGAACCGTTCGAAACGGGCTTTGCAGCTGCTCCTCTTCCAATATGGACATTTTCTTTTTCCCCTGAAACAGTTTTGCAAACAGGAGGCGCAGGAAACCGGGCTTTTTCTTTCTCGTTTCACCATTTACATTTATGCTCATTTTGCAATACCTCCCATTACTGATTCACCCGGACCCTTGGATCAACCAATCCGTAGCTCAGGTCCGTGATCAGATAGCCCACAAGTGAAACAACAATATAAAACATCTGAATGGCCAGCGCCACATTATAATCCTGATTGTTCAGGGAATCCATATAGAACTTTCCCATCCCGTTCCAGTTGAACATGGTTTCCACCACCAGGGAACCGGAAAAAATACTGAGAAACCATCCGATAATCAATGTGATAACGGGGAGCAGGGCATTCCTCCATGCATGGGAATAAATGACGACCTTCTCCTTCAGGCCCTTGGCCCTTGCCGTCTTGATGTAATCCATGCTCAGGGCATCCGACATGGCAGCGCGGACATACCTTGTCATCCCTCCCAATGAGCCGACGGTCATCACCGCCAGGGGCAATACCAGATGCCACAGCCTGTCCAGAAACAACCGAACCGGCGTACCCTTGAAATCTGCCGTGCTCATCCCACTTACCGGGAACCAATGCAGAACGACGGCAAACAGGAAGATGAACAAAAGGCTGATGATAAAGACCGGAATACTGTATCCGACGATGGTCAGAACCTGTACGACCTTATCAAACAGGGAATTCCGTTTCACTGCACAGTGAATTCCCAAAGGAATGGTAATGGCCAATGCGAGAATGACAGAAAACACATTGATGAATATGGTGTTCTTCAGCGGCTGCTTCACCACATCCAGTACCGGGCGCCGATAAATAAAGGATTTTCCGAAGTCTCCCTGCAGAATACTGCCCATCCATTTTCCATATCGAATCGGAATGGGATCATCCAGTCCCAAATCCGCCCGCAGCTTTTGATACCGGACCTGATATTCATGCGGATCCAACTTGCTCTTCACCATCTCCAGCTGGCTTCGGGCCGGATCCCCCGGGATCATATTATACAGGGAAAACAGAACAAAGGACATAATAAAAAAAACAAATATCATATACAGGACTCTTTTTACAACATACTTCCCCACTGTAAATCACTTCCTCCTATTTCGATGATTCTGAAACGATTCTTTCCGATAAAAGCTCAAACCAATCGAAAAATGAATACTGGAAATAGGGTATTGATGCCAATACCCTATTTCCAGCGACTATGGGAGATAAACACCTGTCTGCCTATCCTTATTCCACGTGGGCATAGAGCAGGGCATCCACCAGTTCCATTAAGTCGTTCTTTTCGTAATCCTTCAGCTTCTCAGCATAGAAGTCATGATAGATATTGGAGTACAGCGGAATATCCGGCATCAGTTCATTCCATCTTTGAATAAAGGCCACAAAGTTCTTCTTGTATGTCTCCTTGTCTTCCGGATCCACCTTCACCATGTCCTTTGCCAGCCTGGCAAGCTTTTCATCCTTGATGAAGTTGGTATTGGTGCCCTGTTCCAGGAATTTGGGATCATTCGTGTATTGGGTCATAAGATTATATGCCGGAGTAAAGCCGGATGCCAGGTTAAACATATGATAGGTGGGAACTGCATATTTTGCATCCTCCGAACCGTCCCGGTAAAGCCAGTTCAGCAGCTCCGGGAAGGTCATCACGGTCTGATGGATTTCCATTCCTGCCGCAGCCACATCCGGATTTTTCATCAGTTTTACCACCAGCATCTCGGAAACATCATTTTTCTCGGAAGAAGCCCAATTAATGACCAGAGGCATAAGGCTTCCGTCGTCCATCTTCTTGTAGCGGGTGCCGGACTGATATTTATTGCCTTTTTCATCATAGATCCATCCGCCTTTCTCCAGAAGCTCCTTTGCCTTATCCAGGCTATAGGCGTATTGATCCAGCTTTTCGTTCAGCTCCGCCTTGGTCTCCTGGTAAAACCACATGGACTCCCCATAAGGGCCATTTACCACAGAGCCAAAGCCGCCGGTAAAGGAATTGGCAAAATCATTCCGATCCAGCAGGTGTGCAAGAGCCTGACGAACCTCCACAAACTGGGTTGGACCAAAATCGCAGGAAAACTGAATCATGCCATAGCCGGAACGGGGATACTTCGTATAAGCAAATCCGCCTTTTTGCACCAGATCCAGCCCGGCATTGATATCGTCCCCGCTTGCCGCCTGGAACAACAGATCTACAGCGTGGGTGGACAGCTCATCAAATTGGGTATCCTGATTTACTTTCTTCATAATGACTTTTTGAATGGAAGGCTTCTGCCCTTCACGGTTTCCAGGATATTTATCATTGATTTCCAGCACCGCTGTCTTGGAGGATTCATCATAGCTTTTCAGAACATAAGCTCCGCTGGAAGGACGGGGGATCGCCCTTCTCGCCTGATTGAATTTCTCCTTATAGGCATCCGTTGTAAAGTTGTCGGTAAAGTAGCATCCTTCGCCGTCGTCCTTGATGTCCACCTGATCGTCTGTCCAGAAGGACAGCTTCGTCGGGGCAGCAGCCGCTGCATCCAGCTCGTAGAAGTAAGGAAGCTCGTCTGCGGAGAGGGTGACTTCAAAGGTTTTCTCACCGGTGAGCCGGACACCGGAAAACACCTTGGATTCTCCACCGGAAAACTCTTTCCATCCTTTCAGATAATATCCATAGGAGTTCTCTGCGCCGGCGTCCCCGACCTGAGGAGAAGACCAGAACAGGTAAGACGTCACATAATCCTTCGCGTTGATAGGGGATCCGTCGTCATATACTAGGCCATCGTTGATGGTCCAGACATAAGTTTTGGATCCATCTTCGTTTTCCTTGATCTCATGATCTTTCACAACCGTATCATTGATGACAAACTTCCCGTCCTTGGTGGTCTCCACCAAACCCTGACCGGTAATCATCTCATAAACATCCTTGTCTGCTGCGTTGTTCTGCCAATAGGGAATCCAGTCACCGGACATTTCCGTGGTATTCCCCACGACAATCTGATTTTCTGCCTTTTCCCCTTCGTCTTTGTCCTTCGCCTTATCGTCCGCCTGATCCGATGCCTTTGTTGGCTTGGCGGACTTCTCCACCACACCGGTCTCACTGCCCCTCCCGCATCCTGCCAAAAGCAGCAGAAATACAACCAGAAGAATGGATACCAGTCTTCTCTTCATAAAATATTCCTCCCTTATCCGCATTTCGGTA
>DAINCI010000147.1:0-4837 GCA_036732425.1 Bacillota bacterium | reverse complement strand
CTCCCTGCACAAAAAAAGAAGGATCCCAATTCCGCTGATCTGCTTTCGGATCCGACGGGAGACGATACGGAGGAAACGGCTTTGGTGAAGCAGGAGTCGGACTCCATGCAAAATACCAGGGAGAAGCTTCGTCAGCGTCTTCGCAGCGGAAAGCTTGAAGATTCCATGATTGAGATTGAAGTGGATGAAAACCGGTATCCCGGTGTCGGTGTCCTGTCGGGAATGGGAAATGAAGACATGATGATTCAGATACAGGATGCCTTTGGCAATATTTTTCCAAAGCAAACCCGAAAGAAGAAAGTCCCCGTCAGGGAGGCCCGCAGGATTTTCGAGCAGGAAGAAGCCCAGAAGATCATTGATATGGACGAAGTCATTGATGAGGCACTGATGCTTGCAGAGCAGGATGGAATTGTTTTCCTGGATGAGATTGATAAGGTTGCCGGAAGCGGAATGGGACAGAGTCCGGATGTCTCGCGGGAAGGGGTACAGCGCGATATTCTGCCCATTGTGGAAGGAACTACGGTTATGACCAAATATGGTCCGGTAAAGACGGATTATATGCTGTTTATTGCGGCAGGTGCTTTTCATGTTTCGAAAGTGTCCGATCTGATCCCGGAGCTTCAGGGCCGGTTTCCCATTCGGGTGGAGCTGAAAAGCCTGACGGAGGATAATTTTCGGCAAATTCTTACCCAGCCGGAAAATGCGATCATAAAACAGCAGATTGCATTGATGAAAACAGAAGACGTTGATTTGGTATTTACCGATGATGCCATAGATGAAATTGCCAGAATGTCTTATGTCATTAACCAGAGCGAGGAAAACATTGGCGCCAGGAGGCTGCATACTGTTATGGAAAAGCTGTTGGAGGAACTGTCCTTCCATGCGGAGGATTTGTGCGGACAAGTCATTACAGTGAACCGTGCCTTCGTTCAACAGAGTCTGACGGATATGATCAAAAAGACGGATCTGCACAAATATATTCTGTGAGGTTCAAAACGATAGAAATGAGGAGGATCCATCAAGTGTCAAGTGCTTTATTGGAAAATACCAGAAGGCTGAATAAAATCCTTCAGAGCTCTGGTCGGGATGGGGTTGTCTTTTCCGATCTGACGAAAGTCTTAAGTGAGATATTGGATTGCAATGTATTCATTGCCAGCCGGAGGGGTCATATTATCGGCAATTCCACGCCACATCCCAACAACAGCATTCAGCCATTTGATCGGATCAGCCCCGGTGAGCTGCGCCTGAAAGAACGCTATAATGAAAGATTATTGCATTGTAATGAAACGAAAGCAAACATTACGACAGAGAAAGCTTCCCGGGTCTATATCACGGTTGTTCCAATCCGATCCGGCGAGGGGCTTCTCGGCACTCTTATTTTTGAGTGCTTCGAAAAAAAGCTGACGACAGAAGATCTGATCCTGGCAGAATACAGTGCTACAATCGTCGGAATGGAGATCATGCGGTCCAAGGCGGATGAAGCCGAGGAGGAAGCCCGGAAAAAAGCAGTGGTGCAGATGGCAATTGGAACCCTGTCCTACTCCGAACTGGAGGCGGTTGAGCATATCTTCAAAGAGCTGAAGGGCAGGGAGGGGCTTCTGGTAGCCAGTAAAATTGCGGATCGGGCAGGAATCACACGATCTGTTATTGTAAATGCATTGAGAAAGTTTGAGAGCGCTGGTGTCATTGAATCCAGGTCTTTGGGTATGAAAGGTACGCATATCAAGATTCTAAACGATAAATTGTTGCCGGAGCTGGAGAAAGCAAGATAATACGGTTGTCAGAATATTCAAAGTCAGAGTGAACATACTATTATTATACCTGAATTGGTTAAGAATGAATGGAAAGGATGGTTCCATGAAGGGTATTATAATGGCTGGCGGAGAGGGTTCCCGTCTTCGTCCTCTGACATGTGATCTGCCGAAACCAATGGTTCCGGTCATGAACAAACCCGTTATGACATACAGTATTGAGCTCCTTAAAAAATATGGCATAACGGACATTGGTGTTACCTTACAATATCTTCCGGAGCAAATACAGGATTTTTTTCAGGGCGGATCCGATTATGGGGTTCATTTGCGCTATTTTATCGAAGAGTCTCCCCTTGGAACTGCAGGAAGCGTCAAAAATGCCGGAAACTTTCTGAATGAACCGTTCGTGGTGATCAGCGGGGATGCTCTGACGGATATTGATCTTGGAAGGGCAATCCGGTTTCATAAAGCGAAAGATTCCGTAGCCACATTGGTGTTGAAGCGGGTAAAGGTTCCTTTGGAATTTGGTGTGGTGATTACGGATGAATCGGGTTTCGTCACGCGTTTCCTGGAAAAGCCCAATTGGGGAGAGGTTTTCAGCGATACGGTCAATACCGGTATCTACATACTGGACCCCAAAGCATTGGATTTTTTTGATGCAGGGAAGAAATTTGACTTCAGCCGTGATTTGTTTCCACTGCTTTTGAAGAATCGGCAGCGGATGTTTGGATATATCACAAATGAATATTGGTGCGATATTGGGGATTGTCAGACCTATCTTTCCGCTCACTATGACATGTTGAACGGACGTGTGCATCATCATTTTGATGGAAAGAAGACCAGCGACAACATATGGCTGGGGGAAGGTATAAAAATAGGGAAAGGAGCAAAACTGGAAGGTCCCTGTCTGATCGGGGATTACTGCAGCATTGAAAAGGATGCTTATATTGGGCCTTACTCGGTGATTGGTGAAAACTGTCATATTGGAGAAGGTGCCAGTGTCAAGAGAAGTATTCTGTGGAATCATGTTGTGCTTGGTGACAGAACGGCTGTCCGCGGTGCGGCGATCTGCAGCAAGGTTGGAACGGGCAGGCGGGTCTCCCTGTATGAAGGCGCAGTGATTGGAGACGGTTGTCAGCTGAAGGAAGGTTCTTCCATCAAGCCTCAGGTACGGATCTGGCCGGGAAAGACAATCGAGGAAGGCAATATTGTGCAATCCAACGTCGTATGGGGTACCAGAGCAAATCGTACCCTGTTTGGAAAAGACGGAATACGTGGTTCGGTCAACAGCGAATGGTCGCCTTACGCAACAGCGAAACTTGGTGCGGCTTTTGGTGCATTTCTTTGTCCCAAAAAGAAAATAGCGGTCAGCTGTGACAGCCATCCCGGGAGCGGTATGCTGAAATACAGCCTGACTTCGGGCCTCCTGTCCGCTGGTCTGGAAGTATTTGATCTGGGGCAGCTGACAACACCGGTTCTTCGTTATTCTGTCCGACATCTGGCATTGGATGCCGGAATTCATCTCTTTGCTGCATCGGAGGATCCGGGAGATGTACGGTTCTGTTTTACAGATTCCAATGGGTGTAATCTCCCGCCTTCTGCGGAACGAAAAATTGAGAACCTGTATATCCGGGATGATTTTCAGCGTCCGGATCCGGAAAGTATCAAAAGGGTGCATACCCTTTCGGATGTTCCTGTTTTCTATATGCGTTCTCTTATGGATTCCGTGGACACGGAGAAAATACGGGAGAAGAATTATAAAATACTGGTTTTTTCGAACGGAAACCGACTGGGCAATAATATTTTGCATCGTGTGTTGAAAGAATCCGGATGTCATATTCAAAGCTGTCCGAACGATCCGGTACAGGTGAGAAAACAGGGCGGTTTTGATCTGAGCTGTCAAATGAGCGCCGATTGTGAGACCATTACCCTGTTTGATGAGAAGGGAGATCCTGTCGATCCGGAAATACAAAGGGCAATCGTCAGCTTGATTTATCTGCGGGGCAAACCCGATGGGAAAATAGCGGTTCCCTGTACTGCGCCGGATATCTTCGATCAGCTTGCGGAGGAATACAGCTGTACAGTGGTACGTACCAAATCCAGCAAGCAGGCGCTTATGGCGGAAATTTACGGTACTCCGTTGTTTCCCCTGTATTTTGACGGAACGGCGGTATTGCTGAAACTTCTCGAATGGATGGCACGGGAAGACGTTGCCTTATCGCAGTTGGTAAGGGAAATTCCCGAATTTCATGTACGGGAAAAGGAAATTCCCTGTCCATGGACGCAAAAAGGAACGGTGATGAGAACCCTGATGGAGGAGGAAGGCAAGGGGGATGAGGGCGCTGAGATGTTCGAGGGGATACGGATCAATCATGAGAAAGGCTGGGCTTTGATTCTTCCCGATTCGGAAGAACCGGTATGCCGGATTTTCAGCGAGGGCGTCTCTGAGGAATATGCTGAGGAGTTGGCTGCTTTTTACGAAGAAAAAGTAAAGAAGATTCAGTCCCGGGAGAGAGGGACGGTCTGAATTTTGCAGGATTGGCAAGAATATCACTGTATCCTGACAGGAGGTGCTTTTTTGCCGGACAGATGGCCGTTGACAGAGGAGAATCCGTAAGAGGGAAGTCGGACGGGCTTTTTGATTGGAAGGAACAGAAATTTTAAATAAATGAGAAAAAAGAAGGAGGAGGACTCTATTTCGTGGCATCGAAAACGAAATTATTAAAAGTTATCCCTTTGGGAGGACTGGGAGAAATCGGAAAGAATATGACGGTATTCGAATATGGGGAGGATATCGTCGTCGTGGATTGCGGACTCAGTTTTCCCGAGGATGAGATGTTGGGCATTGACCTTGTGATTCCGGACATCACTTACCTGAAAAAAAACAAGGAAAAAGTCAGGGCAATTATACTGACCCATGGACATGAAGATCATATCGGGGCACTGCCCTTTGTACTCAGGCAACTGAATGTACCGGTCTATGGGACAAAACTCACTCTGGGGCTGGTGGAGAACAAACTGAAGGAACACGGCATGGAACATGATGTTTCCCTTCATGTAGTAAAAGCAAAGGATGTTGTCAGGTT
>DAINCI010000146.1:0-4898 GCA_036732425.1 Bacillota bacterium | reverse complement strand
ACAACCCGCTGATGCAGTTCTGCCTGTATTCGGTGATGACATTTGTCCTGACCTTCGGTTCCTATACCATCATCTCCTCAAAAGGCCTTGCACTGGATGTGGGACAGTTTTCTGCCATGCTCAACTACAGCTTCATGATCCTCAACAGTCTGATGATGTTTTCCATGGTATTTGTGGCGATCACCATATCAGAGGAATCCGCACAGAGAATTGCGGAAATCCTGCAGGAAAAAAGCACCCTGACGGATCCGGAACAGCCGGTTGCTGCTGTCCGGGACGGTTCCATTGATTTTGATAACGTTAATTTCAAATATTCCCAAAAAGCCGAACGAATGGCTCTTTCGGATATCCGGCTGCATATCCGCTCCGGAGAAACCATCGGCATCATCGGAGGCACCGGATCTTCCAAATCCTCGCTGATTCAGTTGATTCCCCGCCTGTATGACGCAACAGAAGGAGTGGTAAAGGTAGGCGGCGTGGACGTCCGGGATTATGACCTGGAGGTCCTGCGAAATCAGGTTGCCGTGGTCCTGCAGAAAAACATCCTGTTCTCCGGTACCATCCGGGAAAATCTGCGCTGGGGAAACAAAGAGGCGACCGATGAGGAAATGGTGGAAGCCTGCCGGATGTCCCAGGCGGAAGAATTCATTCTGCAGTTTCCGGATCAGTACGATACCTATGTGGAACAGGGAGGTTCCAACCTTTCCGGCGGGCAGAAACAGCGGCTTTGCATCGCCAGAGCCCTGCTGAAAAAACCGAAAATATTGATTCTGGACGACTCCACCAGCGCAGTGGATACCCGGACAGATGCGCTGATCCGGAAAGCGCTGAGCCGGTATATCCCGGAAACAACAAAAATAATCATTGCCCAGCGTACTTCCTCCGTCGAGGATGCCGATCGCATTATCGTCATGGAAGGCGGTACCATAAACGCGATTGGCAGCCATAAAGAGCTTATGGCAGAGAATGAAATTTACAGGGAAATCTATACATCCCAGAATAAGGTGGTGAAAGAGGATGCGGAATAAACAAATGAAAGATGCAGAAAAACGTGAAAAGAAAAAGGAACGGGAGATAGATATCGGAAACCCGACACAAGGTACCATCGGACGGCTTGTGAAAATGATGTTTGGGTTCTACCCCGTCATGCTTCCGGGGACCATTGCCTGCATCCTTTTCAATGCAGTCATCAGTTCCATCCCTGCGGTATTTATGCAGAAGGTCATCGCAGTCATTGAAACAAACTGGAAAAGCGGAAACTGGAACGCAGCAGGCAAAGTCATCCTTCCGACCGTCGGTTTGCTGGTTTCATTTTATATCCTGTCCCTGCTGTCCGGCTTCGCCTTTCATCAGATGATGGCCATTATCACCCAGGGTTCGCTGAAAAAGCTGCGTACCACGATGTTCAACAAAATGCAGGATTTACCCATCCGCTATTTTGATACCAACAATCACGGCGATATCATGAGCCACTATACCAATGACATTGATACGCTCCGTCAGATGATTTCCCAGTGCTTCCCACAGCTTCTGATCTCCACCGTAACCGTAATTACAATCTTTTCGATCATGATTTACTTCTGCGCGTGGCTTGCCTTTGTCGTACTGGCAGGGGTTGCGCTGATGCTTCTGATTACAAAAAAGATCGGCGGCAATTCCGCAAGGCACTTCTTCCGGCAGCAGGATGCCATTGGAAAGGAAGAAGGCTATGTGGAAGAAATTATGAACGGACAGAAAGTCGTGAAGGTTTTCTGCCACGAAGAGGAAAGCCAGGCGGACTTTGACCGGATCAATGACCTGCTCTTTAACGAATCCGAGGCTGCCAACAAATATGCCAACACCCTGGGGCCAATCCTCAATAATGTGGGCAATGTACTGTATGTCATTGTTGCCCTTGTGGGCGGCTGCCTCCTGCTCTTTCATGCACCCAACCTCAGCCTTTCCGGATTTGCCCTCAGCATCAGCGTCGTCGTTCCGTTTCTGAATATGACGAAGCAGTTTACCGGAAATATCAATCAGGTGTCTCATCAGATCAATTCCGTTGTCATGGGCTTTGCAGGAGCGAAACGTATCTTTGCCCTGCTGGATGAACCGCCGGAAGCCGACGATGGATATGTCACACTGATCAATGCGCGGGAACAGAATGGAAAAATCGTGGAATGCAGGAAACGGACCGGAATGTGGGCCTGGAAACATCCCCACAGGGCAGACGGAACCGTAACCTATACCAAACTGGCCGGAGACGTAAGGATGTCTCATGTGGATTTTGAATATGAGCCGCACAAGCCGGTTCTGCATGACATCACGCTTTATGCGGAACCCGGGCAGAAAGTTGCCTTTGTGGGCGCCACCGGCGCAGGAAAAACGACCATCACCAACCTGCTCAACCGATTCTACGACATTGCAGACGGCAAAATCCGTTACGACGGAATCAATATCAATAAAATCAAAAAGGGGGATCTGCGCCGATCCCTCGGTGTTGTTCTGCAGGACACGAGCCTGTTCACAGGAACGGTTCTGGATAATATCCGCTATGGAAAGCTGGATGCCACGGATAAAGAATGCATGCACGCAGCGGAGCTTGTGGGGGCAGATGATTTTATCCGGCGTCTGCCGGAAGGATATCAGACCCCCATCAGTGCAAACGGGGCCAACCTTTCCCAGGGACAGCGACAGCTGCTGGCCATTTCCCGGGCTGCCGTTGCCGATCCGCCGGTGATGATCCTGGACGAAGCCACTTCCTCCATCGACACGCGTACGGAAGCCATCGTACAGCGGGGTATGGACGCCCTGATGCAGGGCCGGACTGTATTCGTCATTGCCCACCGGCTGTCCACCGTAAAGAATTCCGATGTCATCATGGTGCTGGATCACGGTCGTATCATCGAGCGTGGAAGCCATGAGGATCTGATCGAGGAAAAGGGCGTCTATTATCAGCTCTACACAGGCGCGTTCGAGCTGGAATGACGGCATTAAAATAAAGTTTATAACCAGGTTCGGAAGCCCGCACGAAAGATCCTGTCCTTCGGTGCAGGCTTTCCTTTTGTGATTTTATTCTTGTTTGGATAATGCTGTTGTTTTGTTCATTTCAGAAAACGATTGATTGCCCTGTAAAGAATTTAGGCCTCAGTAAAAACAGGAAAAGGGAAACCGGAGAGATATCGTTCCTCTCCGGCTTCCCTTTTGCTTTTGACAGCAATATCGTCCATACTTCGCTGCCTGCTGCTTTTCCTGGTTTCTTTTCGGCTGGTTCCTTTGTAATATTGCAGGCTGGGTTCAGGATACCTTCGATCCCGATTCCTCAGCTGTCTTTCCTGCCTCTTTCTTTCCTGCCTCACCGGCTGCACATTCGGAATCGGCAGTGCCGCCATGTTTCTCACTCCAGATACGATCTGCGGTCCTGGCCCATTTCTCCGCCGTATCTTCACATTTTCCACTCAACTCGTCAATGTCTTCCGGCTGAATAAAGTCTGTTGAAAACGCTTCGGATTCCTTTACCATTTCCCTCAACCGATTCGGGTTGTCCAGCAACGGGCAGGGACGAAGCATGTTGCCATTGAAGGGCTGACCCTTGTGATACTGCTGGAACAAAGGCGATTGCAATGCCTCCAGCAAGGTTTGGTTATGGATATTGCAGTTCGCATAGTGAATAAAGGCACAAGGCTCAATATCCCCATTTGCATTGATATGCAGATATCTTCGTCCCCCGGCGATACATCCATCCACATATTCCCCGTCATTCCAGAAATCCATGGTGAACAGTTCCTTGGTATTGCGGAATTTGCGAATCTGATGATACATAAACTCACGCTGCTCAGCTGTCACCATCAAATCCGGAACTGCATCCACGCCCACCGGCATATAAGTAAAGTACCATGCAAACTTCGCTCCCTGATTGATCAGGAAATCCGTAAATTCCTCACTGCCGATTACTTCGGTGTTGGCTCTTGTATAGCAAAGGGAGGCGCCAAACGCCAGCTTTTTGCTTCGGAGAAGATCCATGGCCTGAATCACCTTTTGATAGGTTCCCTTCCCGCGTCTGGAATCCGTTGCTTCCTCAAATCCCTCAATGCTGATGGCAGGCACAAAATTTTTGACGCGCAGCATCTCGTTGGCAAAGTCCTCATCAATCAGCGTACCGTTGGTAAATGCAAGGAACTCACAGTCGCTGTGTTTCTCACAAAGACGGATAATATCCTTTTTCCGCACCAGCGGCTCCCCGCCGGAATAGATATAGAAATAAACGCCCAATGCTTTCCCCTGCTCAATAATACTGTCCAGGGTATCATAGTCCATGGAGAGTTTGTTTCCATACTCTGCTGCCCAGCAGCCTGTGCATTTCAGATTGCATGCAGAGGTGGGATCCATCAGAATTGCCCAAGGAACATTGCAGTCATATTTCTTTCTGTTCTCCTCCTGCATCGGACCACCCTTCATGTTCGCATTCAGGATAAAGTTCATAAAAACAGTCTTCCGGACCCCGGGGTCGATATCATCCCACAAACTGAGAATCAATTTATACCAGTTATTATCCTTATCTTCAATCACTCTTCGAAAAGTTTTTCGTTGACTCAACACGGCATCTTTTCGATCCAGACGATCCACCCAATCCACAAGCTTTGGAATGTTTTTCTCCGGATTGGAATCCAAATAGGAATATGCCAGCTTGATTCCTGTACCAAGTACCTTATTCATACATCAAACCTCCTCTTCTTACTTCCGCCTTAATCTCTATGGCTTATTTTAGCATAACCCATATCCCTGGTAATTAGACAAAACAGGCAACGTGTAAAAATGCCTTACACGTTGCCTGTTTTGTAAAAAGGGGAATTCGTTTCATGGCAACATATCCTGCAGTCGCAGGATGAAGTAAGGAAGCAGCCTATTCCCCAAGGGTA
>DAINCI010000145.1:0-5004 GCA_036732425.1 Bacillota bacterium | reverse complement strand
GCGGGAAGAGCTGAAAAAAATGATTCAGAAGGAAACCGCAGACGCTTTGGATCACCTGAATGTAGTGCAGAGGAAAGATATCCTCACAAAGGATGAAATCCGGGAGCTGGTAAGGGAAGAGATACAAAAATCCCTGCAGGATCAGGGTGGACTCCCGAAAGAAAATGGCAAATAAAGGGGCAAAAAAAGGAAAGGATAAACTGGAGAATACGCCGGGAATCTGACGGAGCGGGGACGGCAAGGGCCATTTATGGCAGCTTTGTAATGATGGGATGATTGAATGGATGACAGGCAGGTACGCATCAAAAGATACAAGGAGATTATCGCTGTTTTTACAAGGCATGGATTTGGAATGCTGTTTCAGCAAGCCGATTCCCATCCTTTTTTTGTGAAAAAAAGGGGAGTGTCCGATCAGGATGTAGCTTCTGACAATGTCGAAGCGTCTGCCGGATGGTGTTGTGAAGGAATTGAAAAAGCTTCAGGATTCGGTACCGCCGTTTCCGTTTCCGCAGGTCCGGACTTTGATCGAAAGCGAGTTTCACGACAGCCTGGAGCATATCTATCAGGAATTTGATCCGGAGCCAATCGCCGCGGCTTCTGTTTCCCAGGTCCATCGTGCAACGCTTTTTTCCGGAGTGCAGGTCGCCGTGAAAGTGCAAAGGCCGGAAATAGAGGATACCATCGACCTGGATCTGGATATTATGAAAAGCATGGCTCACTTTATTGATCATACCAAATATGGGAAACTCTATGATTTCAACGGCATGGTGGAAGATTTTGAAAGCGCCATAAAGGCAGAACTGAATTTCATGGAGGAAGGAGAAAACGCAGATACCTTTTTGCATCATTTCCAGCGGGATGAGGGCATAACGGTACCGAAGGTAAAGTGGATCTATACCACAAAACGTGTTCTTACCATGGAATATTCGGATGGTCTGAAAATAAGCGATCTGGAGGAATTGGATCGGGCGGGGCTGGACCGAAGGAAAATCGGGGAAAGGATTGCCACGTCCATATGCAATCAAATCCTTCGGGATGGCTTCTTTCATGCGGATCCCCATCCTGGCAACATACAAGTGTTGCCGGACGGGACAGTGGTTTTTCTCGATACCGGGATGGTGGGACGTCTGGATGAGACCCGCAGGGAGATGATCTCCAGATTCTTTGTCGGAGTTACCTCCAAAGACAGCGGAATGGTAGTTCGCTCTCTGGTGGACATGGATGTTACGGTGGACCAAAAGGATATGAAAAACTTCGAAAAGGATGTTGACACGATCGTTGTGAAATACCTGACCATGCCCATGGATGAAATCCGGATCGACGATCTGATCCGGGAAGTTTTTCATACGGTGTATGTAAATCATATCAAAATCCCGCACGAATTCACTTTGCTGGCAAAAACTTTGGCGACCCTGCAGGGGGTGCTGGAAAAACTGGCCCCAGATCTCAATGCCATTTCCATTACAGAACCCATCGCCAAAAAGTTGGTTTATCAATCTTTCTCATTGCGAAAGGTGAAGAAGCAGGTTCGGAAGGAGATATGGAGATTCCAGGGGATGCTGCATGAATTCCCGGCTGTGATGCAAAACATTTTGCACAGAATCGGGGAGCAGGATTTTTCAGTTCCAATTGAAATAAAGGGTGGAGATTCGCTTCAGAAGCAACTGAGTCGGATCACGAACCGAATCTCCCTCAGTGTGATTATGCTGGCTCTCAGTATAGTTCTGGCAGGAATTCTGATCAGTTTTGGCCTTATTGCGGGGAACAGCGGCGTAACGATCCCCTTCGCCCTGAATATATTAAAGACAGGATTGATTGTATCCGTCCTGTTTCTTTTAATCATTATCCTGTTTTTAATCCGATCCTACCGGTGATCCCTTATGTTTCACCATGTATCTCATTGTATTTTTTCAAATCCAGTTCCTTTTCACTTTTGGCAATAATTAAGGCAGTTGTTGCCGCTGCGCTTACATTGGTGGCGGTGCGGGCCATGTCCACAATGGAACTGATCGGTGCCAACAATACAATAATCTCAATCGGAAGCCCTGCTGCTGCAAACACGGCAGTTGCGGTAATGGTTGCTGTTCCAGGAACCCCCACGGTTCCTATGCTGACCAGGGTCGTAATCAGAACGAGGAGGACATATTGCAAGGCAGAATATTCCATTTTTAATCCATGGATTGCAAAAACCGCCAGCAAAGTCGGCCAGATACCTGCACACCCGGGCATGCCTATATTTGAACCCAACGGTACAACAAGGGAAGAGATATTTTCAGAGACTCCTGCTTTCCTCAGGCATTTATCCGTTGCAGGAATTGTTCCGATGCTGCTCTGGGTAGTGAAGGCGATTACCTGTGCAGGCCAGATATGTTGAAAGAACCGGATGGGATTTAATTTGGCCATTGTTCCTATCAATATGCCATTTACTCCAAAGGTTTGAAGGAAGCATAACAAATATGCCACAGCCAATACAGGCAGGAGAGGCAATAATTTATCCGGTCCGTTACTGGATACTGCGTTTGCAATCAAAGCCAGTACGGCATAGGGTGTAAATTCAATGATATATGAGATGGCAGTATTGTTTACCTCTGAAACAGAGTCCACGAAGCGCTTAAAGGGTTTTACTCCCTGGGGATCCTTCGTGGACAGCATCACCACTGCTATGCCAATCAACAGAGCAAACAGAATAACCGGTACGACTGTATTCGTTGAAGCCTGTTCAAAAAAATTTCTGGGGAACAAATCAATAATGACCTGTGATACTTTCGGGATTTCCCTCGCTTTATAGTCCGCCGGCAGGGTGATCGCCGCACCTTTTCCGATACCCAGCGGCAAGGAAACAAGCAATGTGATTGTGGATGCAATAAACGTGGTAGAAATAAGCAATCCGATGCTCTTTAATCCAATTGTTTTCAGTTTGCCTACATTCTCCAGGTTGGTGATGCCGGAAATGACACTGAAAAACAAAAGCGGGACGACAAAGGCTGAAATAATGTTGGCATAAATGGTACCGATCGGCTGCACATAATCTGTGTGGCCCTCAAAAACGATGCCCAGTACCAGTCCAAATGCCAGAGCGATAATGGTTCGCAGGCCAAAATCCACTTTTTTCTTGCCTAAATATGCCAGAATACCAAGAAACACGATGGCAGCCAGCAATGCTCCGAGTGCCAAATAATCTGCTTTCATGGGATATCATCCTCCTATTCATATATGTTTGCTATGACTTTATATTATTCTATGTACTTTACTTCACTTTGTCAACCTACAGAACAGTATATTCCATGAAAAGGGGACTGTTCAAGTCCCCGGATACGCTTTTCGGACTTTTGCTAAATCAGGAAGATTGCTGCAATTGTGGTTACTGCCAGACCGATTATAACCGGTTTCATATTCCGTCGAACCAGGTCAAAGGGGCTGACCCCGCAGATCGCCGCTGCCGGGATAACGGACCATGGGATCAGGGTGCCCCCGCCTACCCAGATTGCCGCCACCTGTCCAAGGGCGGTTAAAGTAGCCGATCCGCTGCCGATAGCTGTGGAAAACAGTTTTGCCACAGAGCCGGCCAGACTGATTCCCGAGAATCCGGAACCATCCAGTCCTGTGATGGAGCCTACTATCGTGGAGGTGGCCGCCGCGACTGCTTTGTTCAGCGGAACGGCATTGGCCAGCGCGATACCGAGATCATTTACCAGGCCGCTGGATCCGGCTGGCAATACTTCTCCGAAAATATGAGGGAATGCGGCATCCCCCAGGTAGAAGAAGGCAGCAATAGGGATAACCGGTCCAAAAATCTGAAACCCAAATTTCAGTCCATCAATAAAACAGGAGGTTATTTTCTCCAGACCACTGTTTTTGTGAGAGATCATGGCGATCAGAATCAGGATGAAAAGGGAAGTTCCTCCCACAAGGCCAGTGGCATCTCCTCCCTGCAGCTTGAACAGGAACATGGTCAGGAGGTCCGCCAGATATAATACCGGGATCAAAACGGCGAGAATTTTTCCTGTTGTTCCGGAAAGAATGCGTTTTCTGTCTTCCTTCCCCTCGGAAGCCTTCCTGGTTTCCTCTTCTTTTGCCGGATTGGTTTCCATGGTAAGGGTACCCTTTTTCATATCGCGTTTCAGGAAACAAAAAGCGGTTATGGTGGTTACTGCGCCCATAATGATTACCAGGGGAACACTTGCGGAAAGGACATCGCCTACCGGGATTCCCGCTCCATCCGCTGTCAGCTTTGGAGCTCCCTGAATAATGAAATCACCTGACAAGGCAATGCCATGTCCAAAAAGATTCATCGCCATGGCGGCGCCAAGGGCAGGCAATTTCACCTGAAGCGCCACGGGAAGCAGAACAGCGCCCATCAGGGCTACTGCCGGGGAAGGCCAGAAGAACCAGGAGATCACCATCATCAGAATACCGATGATCCAGTAAGCCAGGGAAGGCGATCGAATCAGTTTCGTAAAGGGACGAACCATCTCTTCATTGATTCCGGTTTCCAGCATGACCTTGCTCATGCCGGTAATTACAGAGATAATCAGAATCGTACTCAGCAATTCCGTTATTGCATAGATGAAACTGCTGAAGATGCCCATAACAGACTGGTGCAGGGATCCTGTTGCCACAAGACCAAGGACGAAAATGCCGGCCACGCATATCAAAGTGGTATCTCTTCTCATGATCATAACGACGATGATGAGAAGAATGAACAGGAGATAAACCCAATGTAAAGAGGTCAATGCTGTATATCCCATATACTTTCTCCTTTCATAGGAATGATAAGAACGATTGTTCAATAGTATATGGTATAGGATATGTCGGCCGGGCGGAGATGGTACAAATGGTCCCTGTCGATTTTGAATTGGATCCCGTCATCCCGGAACGGGTCAATAATATTCCGCCTTCTGACCTGACGGAAGCGCATTTTTATCTTTATATATAATATTCTGAGAAAAAAGCGGAATAATAGGCTTGAATGTCGAATAAATTTGTGATATAGTATTTCTTGCA